>JAICJV010000017.1 GCA_025928265.1 Thermoleophilaceae bacterium | reverse complement strand
AGGAACAGCGAGATGATCAGGACGATCCCGCCGATTCCCGCGGCGGCGGCCGCATAGCTCAGCCGCCGCGGAGTCTCGACACCAGCCATTCCTGCCTCCTCGTCCTCAGTCAGCCGTGTGGTGCGTCCACTGCGTGCCGTCCCAGTACCGCAGGCGCTTCTCGCCGCGCGGGTCGGGATACCAGTCGGCCGCTCCACCGGGCGGCGGCGCATCGACCGACTGCGGCGGCGTGGGCGACGGTGACGGAGTGGGCGTCGCCACCGGCTGCGCGGCCGGCGGCGCCGCTGCTTCCGGCGCCGCGGTCGCAGGCGGGGTCGTGGCCTGCGGCTGGGCGGGCTGATCGAACGTGCTCGGCTGCTGCGGAGCGCCGCCGTACGGGCCACCGCCGCCGACCGCGGGCGTTCCGGCACCGCCGACGCGACCACCGTCAAGGCCCGGCCGGCCCTCCTCGTTCCAGCCGATCCAGCCGCCGGCGGTGATGCCGAGCGACGCGATCAGGGAGACGAAGATGCCGAACGAGCGTCCCAGGTCGACGCCGGGAACGTCGGCGACATCGCCCCCGCCGGGAATGTCGATGATCCGGAACAGGACCAGGAGCGTGGCGATCACGCCGACGCCCAGCACGAGCAGTCCCGGGCTGATCGGCATGGCGCGCGGAATCGCGTCGGCCATCCGCGCCACGGCGACCGCGACCGCGATCAGCGCGATGATGAAGAGCAGGATGTCGATGAAGCTCAGAACGGTCCAGCCCGAGAAGCCCTGCGACTGGCTGAATCCCGCAATGTGGACACTCACGCTGTACCAGTTGAAGAACAGCGAGATGAACAGGAGCACGGCGGAGCCCGCGGCGACAAGATCACCCAGCCGAACCTTCGTAGTGTCGAAACTAGTGCCAGCCACCGGCTTACCTCAATTCGTCGTGGTCGACCACGGCGCCACTCTATAGGCGTTACCGGCGACTTCGCGACCAGTTCAATTGACGCTGTGATCAACGCACGCGAAGAGATCGATCAGCTGGTCGCGATCGAGGGGCGCGGCCCCGGAACCGACGCCGAACGGCGCGCCGCGCAGCACCTGCGCAGCCGGCTGGAGGCGCTCGGCCGGGACGTCGAGGTCGAGGCCACCTGGATACGACCGAACTGGCCGCTCGCGTACACCGCGTACGCGCTGCTCGGCATCGTGGCGAGCATCGTGTCGACGGCATCCGCCGTCACGGGGATCGTCCTCGCCGCAATCGCGCTGCCGGCCGCGGTCCTGGACCTGAGCGGACGCCTGCACACCGGCCGCAGGCTCACCGGGCGCCGCGGCTCGCAGAACGTCGTGTCGCGCGAAGGAGGCGACCGCCCGGGCACGCTCGTGCTCGTCGCCCACTACGACTCCGGGCACGCGGGCTTCGCGTACGGAGGGCTGCTCGCGCGCGCCGGCCGGCGCATCGGGCCGTTCCGCCCGCTCGTCCTGGCACTGGCCACGATCCTGGTCACCTCGATCCTGCGCAATGCCGGCATCGACCACGCCGCCGTGAGCGTCGTGCAGTTCGTGGCCACGATCGTCCTGATCCTGGCGCTCCCGCTGCTGATCGACATCGCCCTGTCGAGCACCGTCCCGGGAGCGAGCGACAACGCGTCGGGTGTCGCGACCGTGCTGCGCCTGGCCGAGCGCTACGGCGATGATCTCGAGCACTTCGACGTCTGGGTCCTGCTCACCGGCGCCGAGGAGGCGTTCGCCGAGGGGATGCGCACGTGGATGAGGCGCCACCGCCGCGAACTCGACCGCACGCGCACGATCTTCCTCAACGTCGACGCCGTCGGTGGCGGCGACCTTCGCTACGCGCGCCGCGAGGGGCCGCTGCTGCCCGCCTCGCCCCACCCGCGCCTCGTCGCGCTCGCCGGGCAGATCGCGGAGGAGGACGCCGAGGAGGGGCGCTACAACGCACGCCCGCTCGCGATCCGGGCGGTCACGGATGCGCTGGCGGCGCGCCGAGCGGGCTTCCCCGCGATCACCGTCACCTGCCGCGCCGAGGACGGCACCGCGGCCCACCTCCACCGCCACAGCGACACACCGGACGCCATCGACCCCGCCGCTCTCGAGCGCGCCTTCGGCTTCTGCTCCGAGCTGATCGAGCTGATCGACGAGGAGGTCGGCCCGGACGTGTCCGAACAAGCGCCCTCTCGCGAACGTTTTAGGGCCGCTTAACAGCCGCCGGACATATTGGGCGCCGGAAGCCGAGGTACCCCCCTCTCGCTTCTGACTCCTCCCGGCGCCGCGGATCCCAGGCCGCGGCGTCGCGGGCTCCGCGGTCGGCCAGACACGCGGGGGCGGCCCCGCCGGGTATCCCAGGCCCGGCGGGAGTCGCCAGCCCGTTTTTCCCGACCCTCGTGACTCAGATCACGGAACCGGCGCGGTCGTGCGCGCGTATGCCTTAGAAAGACGCACAGCACCGCAACCTGGCCACCGGAGCCGGGTTGCGAATCAAGAACGACCTGCACCGTCCGATTAAGCGGGCAGGACGCCGGGAAGGTCTCCATATGGAGGCGATTGACCGGCGACGACGAAGTTGCCGGCAGAGGGGGGCGATTCCTCTGCTTCGCACGGATTAGCGAATCAATGACCTTCCAGGACGAACGCACGCTAGATACAAGAGACGGACGCCGGATCGACCACCTCGCCGAATGGCTCGAGGTGACGCTCGGACCCCGCCTCGTCGCGTACGCCATCGGCGTCACCCCGAGTGAGGTCTGCCGCTACGCCCAGGGCGAGTCACCCGCCGGCGACGTCGAGGCGCGCCTGCGCAACCTCTACACGGCCACATGGTTCATCGCCTCCACCGACGGGCCCGGCACCGCGCACGCCTGGCTGATGCAGCCGAAGCCGGAGCTCGACAACCGCGCGCCGGCCGACCTGCTGCGCAGCGGCGAGGCGCCGAAGTCCGAGTGGTTCTCGGTCACGCAGGTCTATTGAAGGCTGCTGCACGCCGGGATGCGCGGCCTGCGGCTGGCGCTTCGGGATCTGGCCGTCCCCGGCGCGCGACAGCCTGGCCCGCCTAGCTCGCCCCGATCCGTAAGGTGCCGCGCATGGCGCGGCAGCTCGAAGGGCCTCTCGGCCTCGTGGTACATCCGAAGCGCGACATCGATCGCGCGCTCTCGGCGATCCGCGACTGGGCCGGCGGGCACGGGCTGCAGGTCGGGCAGGTCGACGTCGAGGGCAACGATCGCCGCGTCGCGGATCCGATCGACGCCAGGAGCTGCGAGTTGATCGTCGCCGTCGGTGGCGACGGAACCGCACTCGCGGCCCTACACGCAGGCGCGGCGGCGGGCAGGCCGGTGCTGGGCGTGGCGTGTGGGAGTATCGGCGCGCTCACGGCGGTCCACGCCGACGACCTCGAGCCGGCGCTCGACCAGATGGCTGCCGGCGACTGGCGGCCGCAACACCTTCCCGCCCTGGACGTCTCCGGCGAGCGCTACGCCATCAACGACATGGCCGCGGTACGCAACGGCGACGGCCAGCTCGTCATATCGATCTGGATCGACGGCGAGCTCTACGCGCGCGTGGCGGGCGACGGGGTGATCGTCTCGACGCCACTCGGTTCGAGCGCCTACACCCTGGCCGCGGGCGGGCCGCTCCTCACCCCCGCCTGCGAGAACTTCGCCGTGACCCCGATCGCCGCCCACGCCGGCTCGATCCCACCGATCGTCGCGAGCGAGCACAACGAACTGAAGCTCGAGATCCAGCCCAGCTACGGCGGCGCCCGCCTCGAGGTCGACGGTCGGGGCCGCGGTACCTGCCCGACCACGCTCACGATCACGCACAGGTCGAACTACGCGACGCTCGTCACGCTCGACGGCGGCGAGTCGATGATCGCGGGCCTGCGCCGCCGCGCGCTCGTGGAGGACGGCCCGCGCGCGAAGCTGCGCAGCGAGCGCTGAGGGGTCAGACCGGCGTGACCGGATTGCGCTTCTCGGGCCACTCGCGGGACTTGCCCGCGGTGAGCTCGAAGCGCCGCGCGATCTCGCCGCGCAGGTCCTCGGGCTGCACGACGCCGTCGATCACGAGCTCCGACGCCAGATGCAGGATGTCGATCTCCTCGGCGTACTCGGCGCGCAGCTTCTCGACGAACGCGGCGCGCTCGTCGGGGTCCTCGATCGCCTGCACCTGGTTGTAGTAGACGGCGTTGATCGCGGCCTGCGGTCCCATCACGGCGATGCGCGCGCTCGGCAGCGCGATGCACGCGTCGGGATCGAAAGCGGGCCCGGCCATCGCATAGAGCCCAGCGCCGTAAGCCTTGCGCAGGATCACCGACAGCTTGGGCACGGTCGCCTCCGACACCGCCGAGATCATCTTGGCGCCGGCGCGGATGATGCCCTGGCGCTCGACCGCGGTGCCGATCATGAAGCCGGGAACGTCGGCGAGGAAGAGGATCGGGATGTTGAACGCGTTGCACGTCCAGATGAAGCGCGCCGCCTTGTCCGAGGAGTCGACGAACAGCACTCCCCCGCGCTGCTTCGGCTGGTTGGCGATGATGCCGATCGCCCGCCCGTCGACGCGGGCGTAGCCCACGACCAGTTCCTTCGCCCAGCGCTTGTGCACCTCGAGGAATGAGTCCTCGTCGACGAGCGCGTCGATCAGCTTGATGATGTCGAACGGCTTGTTCTCGTCGGCGGGGATGAGCTCGCGGATTGAGGGCGCGTCCGCGGCGGGCGGCTGCGGCGCGGCGGCGGGCGGCTCCTCGCGCCAGTTCGCCGGGAAGTAGGAGAGGTAGCGCTTCGCGAGGTCGATGCCCTCCTCGTCGGTCTTCACGAGGAAGTGGCCCACGCCACTCACGCCGGTGTGCATCCGCGCGCCACCCATCTCCTCGAGCGACACCTTCTCGCCGATCACCATCTCGGCCATGCGCGGCGAGCCGAGGTACATCGACGCGTTGCCGTCACGCATGATCACGACGTCGCAGAACGCCGGGATGTAGGCGCCGCCGGCAGCGCTCGGGCCGAACAGCACGCACACCTGCGGCACCAGGCCCGACATGCGCACCTCGGTATGGAAGATCCGCCCGGCGCCGCGGCGGCCCGGGAACATCGCCACCTGGTCGGTGATCCGCGCGCCCGCCGAGTCGACCAGGTAGATCATCGGCACCAGATGGCGGAGCGCCTGCTCCTGGATCCGGATGATCTTCTCGACCGTTTTCGGGCCCCAGGACCCGGCCTTCACCGTCGGGTCGTTGGCCATCACTGCGACCGGACGTCCGCCCACGCTCGCCATGCCGGTGACCACTCCGTCGGCACCGAGACCGTCCTGCTCCCAGTTGGCGAGCAGCGCCTCCTCGGTGAACGAGCCCCTGTCCACGAGCCGCTCGATGCGCTCGCGCACGGGCAGCTTGCCCTGCTGGGCCGACTTCTCGTGGTGACGTTCGGGTCCGCCGGCGCGGGCGCGGTCGAGCGCTTGTTGGAGGTCTGTCACGCGGGCGCAGGATAGTTGGCAGCCCGCAGGGGGCAGCCGGCAGCCCGCGGAGCACTCTGCGGGCCGCGGGCTGCGGGCTGCCTCCTAAAGCCCCAGTTCGACAGCTACCGGCGCGTCACCGCTGTAGTCGTAGAAACCGCGGCCACTCTTCCTGCCATACCACCCCGCGCTCACCATCTTCCTGAGCGTCGGCGGCGCTGCGAAGCGGCGCTCGCGGTACTCGTCGAACATGATGTCCGCGATCGACTTGGTGGTGTCGAGGCCCACGAAGTCGAGCAGCGTGAGCGGGCCCATCGGATGGTTCGCGCCGGCCTTCATCGCGATGTCGATCTCCTCGATCGAGCCGACGCCCTCCTCGTAGGCGCGCACCGCGTCGAGCATGTACGGCACGAGCAGCCGATTGACGATGAAGCCGGTCTTGTCCCTGGCGTGCACGAGCGTCTTCTTGAGCGACTCACCGAACTGCCAGGCTGTCTTGAAGGTGTCGTCGTCGGTGGTGACCGTCTGGACGACCTCGAGCAGCGGCATGACCTGCGCGGGGTTGAAGAAGTGCAGGCCCACGAACTGGTTCGGCCGCTTGGTGGCCGCGGCCTGGTCGATGACCGACAGCGACGAGGTGTTGGTGGCGAACACCGCCTCGTCCTTCACGAGCCCGTCGAGCTCGCGCCACAGCTCGAGCTTCCGGTCGAGGTTCTCCGTGATCGCCTCGATGACGAGGTCGCAGTCCTCGAACCCGTCGAAGCCGGTGGTGGTGGTGATGCGCCCGCGGATCTCGTCCGCCGCCGACTGCTCGAGCCGGCCCTTCTCCACCGCGCGCGCGAGCTGCTTCTCGATCCTGCCCATTCCCTTCTGGATCCGCTCGTCGCCGACCTCCCTGGCCACGACCTGGTAGCCGGCCTGCGCCGCCACCTGAGCGATCCCGTGGCCCATGAGGCCCAGACCGCAAACTCCAACCTTCCGTATCTCCACTAGCCTGCTCCCGGTTCAGATTTCGAGCGCCGGGAGCCTACCTACATGGGACTTGTTGCCACCGAGGACCGCGGTTCGGTCCGCCACATCGTCATGACGCGCGCCGAGAAGCGCAACGCGATGAACGGCGACATGGTGCTGGCGCTCGGCGAGGCGTTCCGCGACGCCGCGTATGACGATTCCGTGCACGTCGTGGTGGTGCGCGGCGACGGCCCGATGTTCTCCTCGGGCATGGACGTGTCCGCGCTCGCCGACCTGTCCGGCCGGCCGGAGAACCTGCGCCCGTTCCGGCGCGAGTGCATCCAGGCCTGGAACCTGCTCGAGGAGATGGTCAAGCCCACGATCTGCCAGATCCACGGCGGCTGCATCGGCGGCGCGCTCGAGCTGGCGCTCGCGTGCGACATGCGCGTGATGGCCGAGGACGCGGTGTGCGGCCTGGTCGAGACGCGCGTCGGCCTGCTCCCCGACGTGGGCGGCTGCTCGCGGCTCCCCGCGGTCGTCGGCCTGGGCGTGGCGAAGGAGCTGATCATGGCCTCGAAGATCATCGACGGCCGCGAGGCGCACCGGATCGGACTGGCGAACCGGATCGCACCGGCCGACGACCTCGACGCCGCCGTCGACGGCCTCGTGAACGACCTGCTGGCATGCGCCCCGCGCGCCGTGGGCCTCGCGAAGCGCGTGATGGACTCAGCGGCGAAGCCCGCGCTGGCGGCCACGCTCGAGCAGGAGGTCACGGCGCAGGAGATCCTCGCGGGATCGGAGGACTTCGCCGAGGGAACGCGGGCGTTCAAGGAGAAGCGGACGCCGGAGTTCGCAGGGCGGTAACAAAGGTAAATCGTTCGGTCGCGCGGCCTGCCTGCGCGGTCGCGAAACCGCACCGGACGCGACCTCCGATTTCCCCGCTATGAGCAGTCCTGCCTGCGGAAGTACGCCACGACCTTCTTCGAGTGCCTCGACGCATAGCGCACCACCAGCTGCGCCGCGCACCCGCGCCCGTCAGCAAGCTGGCCGTACCACGCGAAGACGACCTTGTGGCGGGCGAAGCGGAAGCCCTGGCTCACCTCCCAGCCCGTCGCGTGGAGATGGCGCGCATGCGTCGCGCCGGCGCGGTGGGCGCGCTTGACCGCCGTCTTGTACGGCAGCGTCGCCGCCGACGCCGAGGCCGGCAGCGCGAGCACGAGCCCAAGCGCGAGCAGCTTCCTCATCGCGGCCCGATGTAGCGCATGTAGACCTGGTGCAGATTGGCGTCGGACTTCGACAGCGACGCAGCCGTGTCCAGCGACATACCGCGGAACAGCCGGTTCGCGAGCGGCACGTCGAGGATGGGGAAGCTCGCCTCCCACACCGCGTAGTTGAGGTAGTTCGACACCGCCGGGTTCACCTGCGGCGCCGCGATCGTCGACGGGCACGCGGACGGGGTGCCGTACGGCGCGTTCGGCACCCGGTTCAGCGAGTCGAGCGACGTGAGCAGCTGCTGGTGGCCGTGCGGGATGTCGAGGTGGTAGATGTCGCCGCTGCAGTTCTTGTCGACGCTGTTGAAGTTGCCGGCGTCGGACTGGAACAGGATGTCCATGCCGGTCCGCCCGATCGCGGGCTTGCCGGAGTCGCCGTTGCCGAACTGGCCCGCCTGCGTGCGCGACACGAGCGACACCGAGCCGTGCAGCGTGTCGACCCGCACGACGTCCGTCTTGCCGTTCGAGTCCCCCGGCAGCACGTTCGACGCGGCGGTGCGGAACGCGGCCACGTCGCCCGAGTCGTTCACGGCGGGCTCGTCGGACGGCCCGTTCGCGGGCGCGCCGCCGACGCCGGTCGAGAGCAGCGTCGTCTTCAGCTGAAGCGGGCCGACGCCGACCAGCGTGGAGCGCACCTTCTCGCCGAGCACGCGCGTGGTGTGCGGGAACCGCATCCGCACGAAGCGGCGCGGGAACGAGCGCAGGAACACGTCGCTCAGGCCGTTGCTGTCGCCGGGCACGAGGTTGTCGGCCTGCGACGCGAACGCGACGGCCTCACCGGAGAAGCTGCCGCAGCGGCCCTGCCGCCCGCAGCCACCCCCGGAGCGCGCGAACGCGATCTGCGACGAGTCGGCGTCGCCGGGCTGGCCGGCGGGGCCCGCCGAGGCGAGGAACGTCATGCCGTGCAGGCCGTTGTTGTCGGTGCGCGCGTCGAGCATCCGCACGTAGACCTGCTTGACGCCCGCCGGCGGCGCAGCGGTGACCGCACTGCGCCTCGAGAGCTTGTTCGTGCCCGTGAGCGCGAGGTTGGTGGCGTCGGAGACGAACGCGACGCGGTCGCAGTGGCCGTCGACCTTCACCTCGTAGGTGGCGCCATTCGCCTGCTGGCCGCCGCTCCCGATCGACACGCGCCGGATCTTGCCGCTGCGGAGGAAGAGGATGAATGCGTCCGCCACGCCGTTCGTGTCGCCCCGCACCAGGTTCGACGCGTCCGAGACGAAGGCGACGCAGCGCGGCCTGTGCAACTGCTCGCCGTCGATGTCGGGAGCGTACGAGCGGCCGTTTGCCGGCTTGCCGCCCATGCCGCGCGACACGAGCGCGGTCTTGCCACGGCGCCATGGTGGCCCGTTGAGCCCGAACGGCTTCTTGCGGTGCACGAGGAACACGTCGGTCAGGCCATTCGTGTCGCGGCGGACGATGTTCGATGCGTCGGAATCAAAGGCGACGAGCGTCGCGAGCTGGCGGTCCTGCGAGATCGCGCCGTTGTGCGACGGCCCGTTAGGGAAGCCGCCGCCCAGCGCGCGGGAGATCAGCTGCATGCGCGGCGGCTTCGCGCCCTCGGCCGCGGGCGCCACGGCGAGGAGCGACGCTGCGCAGGCGACGACGACGGCGGCTCGGAGGCGCATCCCGGGCACAACACCGCGTGTACCCGGAAAGTTCCGCGCCGATCAGGCTTCGTGTCCGGGCTCGATCCGCTTGGCGCGGCTGAACGGCAGCCAGTCGTCGCCCGCGTCGTTCCCGCCCACCGGCTCGAGCAGGTGACCGACGTGGTCGCCCAGCCGCACCCGTTCGAGGATCCGGCCCGCGAACCAGCTCGGGCAGCCGTCGATCAGCGGCAGCCCCTCCGGCCCCTCATGCCAATCGGTCTCGGTGAACTTGTCCTCGTCGTCGCCCGTCTCGCCGCCGAACAGGTCAGCCAGGTCCGGCCGCGCCGCCGGCACCACGTGCACCGCCAGGAAGCTCGCGTCCTGCGCCACACGGTAGGTGCGGTTCTTGTCCGAGATGCACGCGAGGAAGCGCGGCGGATGGATGCTCGCCTGCGTGTGGAACCCGACCAGACAGCCGGCCCGCGTCCCGGCGCCCGCTGTCGTCACGATCAGCATCGGGTAGTCGAGCCGCCCGGCGAGCGACTGGAACGCGGCGTCATCCACCCGCCGCAGCCTACGCGGCGTGCGCTACTGCGTCCTCGGCGATCTGCTCGAGCGACTCGTCGGTGGAGGCCAGCCGCTGCGGGTCGACCGTCGCCTTCGACCGGATGAGCGCCTGGATCGGGTCGGTCACATCCCACACGTTCACGTTCATCCCCGCCTGCACGCGCCCGTCGCGCATCCAGAAGGCGATGAACTCGCGCCCGTCGAGGTCGCCGCGGATGACCACCTCGTCGTTCGCGTCGGCGAGACCCGAGTACTCCATCCCCACGTCGTACTGGTCTGAGAAGAAGTACGGCACACGGTCGTAGCTCACGTCCTGGCCGAGCATCGAACGCGCGGCTGCCGGACCCTGGTTGAGCGCGTTCGCCCAGTGCTCCACGCGCACCTGGCGCTCGAGCAGCGGGTGCCACGCGTTCGCGACATCGCCCGCGGCGAACACGTTCGGCGCACTTGTGCGGAGCGCGGCGTCCACCTTGATGCCGTTGTCGACCTCGAGCCCGGCCAGCTCGGCCAGCTCGATGCGCGGCGCAACGCCGATCCCGACGAGCACCAGGTCCGCGCCCAGTCCCTCGAGAGCGTCGATCCCGGAGTTGCCCAGGAAGTTGACGCCCTGGCTCACGTGCACGTCGCGGTAGAACGCGCCGAGCTTGCGGCCGAGGACGCGCTCGAGCGGCACCTCCGCCATCTCGATCAGCGTCACGTCGGCGCCCATCTGCCGCGCCGACGCCGCGATCTCGGAGCCGATCCAGCCCGCGCCCACGATGGCCACGTGCTTGCCGGAGCCGATCTGCTCGCGCAGCGCGTCGGCGTCGCGCAGCGAGCGCAGGTACACGCCGCCCTCGACCGCGTCGAGGCGGCGCGGCTCGGCGCCGGTGGCGATCAGCAGCGAGTCGTAGTTCTCCGTCCGGCCGCCGTCGAGCGTGAGTGTCGAGGCGTTCGTGTCGATCGACTTCGCACGCTCGCCGCGCAGGAACTCGATCTTGTGTTCGTCGTAGAAGCCGTCGCCATGCACGTGCGTCTTCTCGCGCTCCGACTCACCGCGCATGTACTCCTTGGAGAGCGGCGGCCGCTCGTACGGCTGCTCATCTTCATCCCCGATCAGCACGACGCGGCCCTCGAAACCCTCCTCGCGGAGCGTCTCGGCAGCCTTCGCGCCGGCCAGGCCGGCGCCCACGATCACGAAAGTGCGGTCATCCATCACGTCCCCCTTGAGTAAGAGCGAGAAATTCCGAGCGCGTGCGCGGATCCTCTCGTACGAGTCCATGTAGGGCGGATGTGAGCGTCCGCGCCCCCGGCTTCTGCACGCCGCGCAGCGACATGCACATGTGCTCCGCCTCCAGCACGACGCCGACCCCCTTCGGGCGCAGCTGCTGCTGAAGCCAGTTCGCCACCTGCGTCGTCAGGCGCTCCTGCACCTGGAGGTCGTGGGCGAACAGCTCGACCACCCGCGCCAGCTTCGACAGGCCGATGATCCGCTCGCCCGGGATGTAGGCGACGGTCGCCGTCCCGTGGAACGGCAGCAGGTGATGCATGCAGAGCGAGTGGAACGAGATGTCGCGCACCACCACGAGCTCGTCGTAGCCCTCCTCGTTCGGGAAGGTGGTCATGTCGAACGGCTCCGGCGTGAGCATCTCGACGTACGCGGCCGCCACGCGGCGCGGCGTTTCGCGCAGGCCCTCGTCCTCCAGGTCGGCGCCCAGCGCCTCGAGAAGGTCGCTCGCCGCCTGTTCGGCACGCGCGATGTCGACGCGTCCCGTTTCGGGGACTGCGCTCAGGTGGGGTTCGATCATGCCTTCACCTCCGCGCGCAGCCGCGCGCTGCAGGAGCGTCGCTCCGGGTCGTGGATTCGCTCGGCCACGCGCAGCGGGCTGCCGGCACCCGCCAGCAGTCCGTCGGTCGCGGCGATTGCCAGTTCGCAGATGATTTGAGGCCGGTCGGGCAGCACGAGCGTGCACGGACAGCCGGCGAGCTCGAGCATGTCCCCGTCCACGCGTGCGCTGAAGCCGAGCTGCTCGAGCGCCATGGGCAGCTCGCGCTCGATGTCGTGCTCGCCGGGTCGGCCGAGCAGGTACCTCCCCCACTCGAGCCCGACGGCGCGGATCTCGTCCGATGTGGCGCCGTGGCGGGCGAGCGCCGCGGCCAGGACCTCGGCGAGCCCGCGAAAGTCGGTCGTCGGGACGGTCCAGTCCGGCGCCAGGCGGTAGCGGATCGCCGGGCGGCCGCGCCCGGCGCGATGGCCGTCCACGCGCACCAGGGCCCCGTCCGTCTCGAGCTCGGCCACGTGTTGGCGAACGGTGTTCAGATGCACCCCCGCCGCATCGGCGAGCTCGTGCAGCGACGCGTCGCCGGCGCGCTCCAGGTGGCGGACCAGGCGGAGCTTCGTGGGGTTGCTGATGGCTTCCAGGCGAGTCATTTCCAACAATGTACAGGATTTCCATACAGAAATCTAGTTCTTATTGTCGGAACGGACCGATTGCTCCTTATGACTCGCTCGCCAGTCCACGGGGCCGGCCGTGAGTACGTGCGATCCGAGCGGCCTGCCGAGTACACGCTGCGCCTCGCGCCCGGCCTCGATCAGCGCGTTCAGGTCGATGCCGGTCTCATATCCCATCTCATGCAGCATCGAGATGAGGTCCTCACTCGCGATGTTGCCGGTAGCGCCCTTCGGCACCGGGCAGCCGCCCAGCTCGCCGAACGACGACTCGAACGACCGCACGCCCGCCTCGAGCGCCGCGAAGACGTTGGCGAGCCCCTGCCCGCGCGTGTTGTGGAAGTGCGCTGTGAGCTCGACGTCCGGCAGCCGCTCGCGCGCGTCCGCGAAGAACCGGCGCACCTGGGCCGGGTTGGCCATGCCGGTGGTGTCGCCGAACGCGACCTCCTCGCAACCTGCCGCGGCCAGGCGCTCCGCGATCGCGAAGACGCGGTCGGGCGGGACGTGGCCCTCGTAGGGGCAGCCGAACGACACCGAGATCACGCCCTCGCAGCGCAGCCCGGCCTCGCGCGCACGCGCGATCACCCGCTCCAGGCCGCTCAGCGACTCCTCCACCGAGCGGTTCACGTTCTTGCGGTTGTGCGTCTCGCTCGCCGACAGGAAGAGGTTCACCTCCTGGAAGCGCTCGCGTAGCTCGAGCGCGTTGTCGAGACCGCGTTCGTTCGGGATGAGCACCGACAGCGCGACGTCGCCCGGCGGATCGATCGCCTCGAGCACCTCACGGGCATCGGACAGCTGCGGGATCACGTCGGCGCGCACGAAGCTCGTGACCTCGAGCCGCCTCAGTCCCGTCCGGGCGAGCATGTCGATCAGCCGGACCTTGTCCGCGGTGGCGATCACCTCGGGCTCGTTCTGGAAGCCGTCGCGCGGGCCGACCTCTCGCACCTTCACGTGCTCTGACATGGCTCTGGAAACGCTATCGCTAGGGTCCCCGGCCGTGACAGACCAGCAGCCCGTACCCATCATCGGCGGCACCGGCTCCCTCGGGATGGGGCTCGCGCTGCGCTGGGCGAAAGCCGGCGTACCGGTGATCATCGGCTCGCGCTCGGCCGAGCGCGCAAGAGAGGCTGTGGGCAAGCTGCGCGAGCGGGTGCCGGACGCGAGGGCCGAGGGGCTCGAGAATCCGGAAGCCGCCACGCGCGGCGACATCGTGGTGATGACGGTGCCGTTCCGCAGCCAGTCGGAGAACCTCACGAACCTCAGGGAGGTGCTGCGGCCCGGCCAGATCCTCGTGGACGCCACGGTTCCGCTCGCGGCGGCGGTCTCGGGTAAGGCCACGCGACTGCTCGGGGTACCGCAGGGCTCGGCCGCCGAGCAGGCGCAGGAGATGGTCCCGGACGGAGTGACCGTGGTCAGCGCGCTCCACACGGTGAGCGGCGCGAAGCTCGGCGACCTCGACCACCAGCTCGACGAGGACGTGCCGGTGCTGGGCGACACACGGGAACACAAGAAGAGGGTCGCTGACCTGATCGCGCGGATCGACGGCCTGCGCCCCATCAACGCCGGCGTGCTCGAGACGGCGCGCCTGGTCGAGGGACTCACGCCGCTCTTGATCTCGGTGAACGCACGCCACAAGACGCACGCCGGCATCCGCTTCACGGAGCTGCCCGAGCCGAAGTGGTAGTCGTCCTCGCCGGCGGCACCGGCGGCGCGAAGCTCGCGGCCGGGATGTGCGACCTGCTCGGCCCCGGCGAGCTCACGGTGATCGCCAACACCGGCGACGACGTCGAGATCCACGGGGTGCACGTGTCTCCCGACCCGGACCTCGTCACGTACTGGCTCGCGGGGCTGATCGACGAGCGCGGCTGGGGGATCGCGGGCGACACCTGGCATGCGATGGACGCGCTGCCCGAGGAGCCCTGGTTCCGGCTGGGCGACCGCGACCTCGAGATGTGCGCGCTGCGCACGCGGCTGATGCGCGAGGGCGCGCGCCAGACCGAGGCGCAGGCGGCGGTGGTCGAGGCGTGCGGCGTCCACGCGCGCGTGCTGCCGATGAGCGACCGGCCCGTGCGCACGCACGTGAAGAGCCAGGGCGAGTGGCTCGAGTTCCAGCGCTTCATGATCGTGGAGCGCGCGGCTGCTCCCATCGAGGCCGTGGAGCTGCGCGGCGCCGGGTCCGCCTCGGTGCCGCCGGAGGCGCTGGAGGCGATCGCCGCGGCCGATGCGATCGTGATCGGCCCGTCGAACCCGATCATCTCGATCGGCCCGATCCTTGCCGTGCCGGGGATGCGCGACGCACTCGCCGAGGCGGCCGCGCCGGTGGTCGCGGTCAGCCCGTTCGTGGCGGGGCGCGCCGTGAAGGGACCGACCGCCGCGTTCATGGAGCATGCCGGCTTCGCGCGCTCGGCGGCCGGCGTCATGGCCGCCTACGAGGGCCTGCTCGACGGCATCGTCGCCGACGAGGACGTGGTCGCGATCCCCTCCCTTACGACCGACACGCTCATGGGGACAGCGGCTGCCCGGCGCCGCGTGGCGAGCGAGGTTCTCGGCTTTGCGTCGAGTCTTGGCGCGCCGAAGCTCGCCTGAAGGGTCCAACCCGCTACAGTCGCGCTTACCAACCGGGGGGACCTGTTGAGGACGCTCGCAGTGGTGCCAATCAAGAGCTTGGCCAACGCCAAGCAGCGGCTCGGAGAAGCGCTCGAGCGCGGCAGCCGCCGCTCGCTCGTTCAGGCGATGTTCAGCGATGTGCTCGGCGCCCTGCGGCGCACCGAGAGCGTCGACGCCATCGCGGTCGTGACCGACGACGTGGTGGCCGAATCGCTGGCGCGCGGCGACGGCGTGGCGGTGCTCCCGGACGGCCGCGAGTCGGGCCAGTCGGATGCGACGCTGGTGGGCATCGAGTACGCCCGCGAGCACGGATTCGACCGCGTCCTGCTCGTACCCGGCGACACGCCGCTGCTCGACCCGGTCGAGCTCGAGGAGCTCTTGATGCGCTGCTCGCGCGACGACCTCGAAGTGGGGATCGTGCCCGACCGCCACGGCACCGGCACCAACGCCCTCGTGATCTCGCCGCCGGGCGCCTTCGAGCCGAGCTTCGGGCCCGACAGCCTCGAGCGCCACCTCGGAGCGGCGCGCGCGAGCGGCGTGGCGCACCGTGTCGAGAGCGTCCCGTCACTGGCCCTCGACGTCGACACGCCGGGGGACCTGACAGCGCTGTGGTCGGTCGTCGACAGCTCACGGCGTGGCGCGCAGCGGACCCGCGGCGCGCTGTCCCAGCTCGACCGCTCGGGCATCCGCGCCGCGATCACCGTCGAGGCCTGAGCTGGCGCTCCACGCCGAGGCGCTCGGCGAGCTGCCAGAGGTCCGGCCGGGCGACGACCTCGCCGAGCTGATCGCGAATGCCGCGCCCGCCGACCTGGGCGACGGAGACGTGATCGTCGTGGCCCACAAGGCGGTGTCGAAGGCCGAGGGCCGGCTGCGCCGGCTGGCCGAGGTCGAGCCGGGCGAGCGCGCACGCGAGCTCGCGGCGGCACACGGCAAGGACCCGGCCGTGGTGCAGGTGGTGCTGGACGAGTCGGCCGAGCTGCTGCGCGCCGAGCGCGGCGTTCTCATCTGCGTGACGCGCCACGGCTTCGTGTGCGCGAACGCCGGCGTCGACGCGTCCAACGCCGCGCATGCCGACGAGCTCATCCTGCTGCCGCTCGACCCCGACGGCTCCGCGCGTGCGCTGCGCGCGCGGATCGCGGAGCTGCGCGGCGTCCGCCCCGCGGTGATCGTCGCCGACAGCTTCGGGCGAGCGTGGCGCGTTGGCCAGACCGACGTGGCGCTCGGGATCGCCGGCCTCGTGCCGGTGGACGACTGGCGCGGCCGGCGCGACTCGTCCGGCCGCGAGCTGCGCGCCACCGCCATCGCCGTCGCGGACTCCGTCGCGGGAGCGGCAGATCTCGCGCGCGCGAAGGACTCGCGCCGGCCTGCGGTGCTGGTGCGCGGACTCGCCCACCTGGTCACCCACGAGGATGGCCCGGGCGCGGCCGCACTGCGCCGCCCGCGCGACGAGGATCTGTTCCGCTAGCCGGCGGCGCGACGCCGGCGGTCCACCTCGGCGACCAGCTCGGCGTTGCTCGACGCGCGCGTCCCGTCGGGGCGGTTGAGCGTGTCCTCGAAACCGATCCGCACATCGCGTCCGAGCGCGATGCCCGCATCGATCACCGCCCACGTCGCACCCAGGTAGCCGTGATGGAGCCGCGGCGGCCCGAGCGGCGCCACCAGCTCGTCGATCGCGGCCGCTGTGGCCACGGCCGTCGCAGGGTCATCCTCGGCCGGCTCGATCAGGATGCGCTCCACGCGATCGCCGACGTCGCTCTCGGCCAGCGCGCGCGCGTGTTCGACCGTCACGAGACCCGCCTCGACGCCGATGCCGTTGTCGAGGAAGAAGCGGACAGCGTCGAGGACCCCCGGCTCCGCGAAGTTCGTCGCCACCGCGTCCGGCTTCGCGACCCAGCGCTCGACGAGCTCGAACTGGCGCTTGCGATCGCCGCGGGCGATCCAGACCCCCGCGCTCAACACGACCGGCACACCCGGACATGCATCGCGCACCGCCAGCACCGTGTTGCCGCACGCCGCGGCGTCGAGCGTCTCGCCGCCGCGCTCGTCGCGCGGGTGGAAGTGCAGGATGTCGGCGCCGGCGTCGACGCACGCATGCGCGTCCGCCGCCAGCTCCTCCGGCGTGAGCGGTATGGCCGGGTGCTCGTCGCGTGAACGCCCGCCGTTGAGGGCGGCCTCGATCAGCACGTCAATATGCCTGCAGGACGCCGTAGAGGGTGTCGCGCTGGACCGCGGGGCGACCGGCGGCACGCGCCGCTCCGACCAGATCGTCGACCGTGAGCATCGTGCCGTGGTAGGAGCCCGCCATGCGGCTGATCGACTCCTCCATCAGCGTGCCGCCGAGATCGTTCACGCCCCAGCGCAGCGCCTCGGTGGCGGCATCGAGCCCCATCTTCACCCAGCTCGCCTGGACGTTGCGGATGCTGCGGCCGAGCGCGAGCCGGAACACCGCGGTGTGCTTGAGGTTCTCCTCGCGCGAGATCTCCTCGATCCCATGCGTGCGCCCGAGCATGGTGTGGAACGGGATGAACGAGAGCGGGACGAACTCGGTGATCCCGCCGGTGCGCTCCTGGAGCGAGCGGATCACGCGCATGTGCTCGGCGAGCTCCCACGGCTCCTCCACGTGGCCGAACATCACCGTCGACGTCGAGCGCAGGCCGGCCGCGTGCGAGGCCTCGATGATCTCCACCCAGCGCCGGACCGGAAGCTTGTTCGGCGAGATGCGCTGGCGGACGCCGTCGTGCAGCACCTCGGCGGCGGTGCCCGGCGTGGACCCGAGGCCGGCCTCGGCGAGGCGCTCGAACACGGCGCGCGGAGGCAGGCCGGACACCTCGCACATGTGGTCCACCTCCATCGGCGAGTACGCATGCAGGTGGATGTCGGGCGCGACCTCCTTCGCCACGCGCAGCCAGTGCTCGTACTCCTCGAGGCCCCAGTCGGGATGGATGCCCGATTGCATGCAGATCTCGGTGGCGCCGAAGTCGAGCGCGTCCTCGACGCGGCGGACGAACTCCTCGCGCGAGTGCTCGTAGGCGTCGGGCGAGCGCCGTCCCTGGCCGAAGCCGCAGAACGCGCAGCCGACGATGCAGACGTTCGACACGTTGATGTTGCGGTTCACGACGAAGGTGACCTCGTCGCCCGCCAGCTCGGCGCGCAGCTCGTCGGCGGCCTGGCGCATGTCCTCGATCGCCTCGGGGCGCGTCTCGGCGAAGAGCGCAGTGAGCTCCTCCTCGTCGAGCCATTCGCCGGCGCGGCCCTTCGCGATCGCGTCCGGCACGAGATCGCGCCGGATGGCCCGCTCCTCGCGCCGCCCCGATCCGCGCCGCGGGATGAACGACCAGTACTTCAGCTTGATCACGTCGAGCACGCCCTGCTCGAGCCACTCGGGGTCCATGTACTGCGGGTACACGCAGAGCCGCTCGGTGAGCGCGAAGCCCCGCGGGGCAAGCTGCTTGCGCATCCGGTGTGGTGATGGGAACGGGTGCTCCGGCGAGATGTGATCCCCGTTGGCCGAGAGCCCACCGAGATCCGTGGCGCCCTCCTCGATCAGCGGAAGCCACCAGTCCGACAGGTTGGGCGGAATCTGAATCCCGACGTCGGGCATGAGCCGCCGGCACTCCCGAACGAGAAAGCGCAGCTCATCCAGCGACACGGCAGACCCCCAGGAGGGAAACGCCACCTCTGCGGGCTGCGGGCTGCGGGCTGCGTTCTGTGAAGCGTCGGCAATGTCAGCCACCTCGGCCCCGTAGTAGCGCTGATGGGGCACGAAGTTCTGGAGGATGACCTCCTGGATGTGCCCGTACTCCGCATGCACAGCGGCAATGGCCTCGAGCGACTGCACGCGCTCCTCGGGCGTCTCCCCGATCCCCACGAGGATCCCGGTGGTGAACGGGATGCGCAGCTCGCCGGCGGCTCGGATCGTGTCGAGGCGCCGCGCCGGATGCTTGGTCGGCGAGCCCTGGTGCACGACGAGGTCGGGATTGATCGACTCGAGCATCAGCCCCTGCGACGCCGTGACCTCGCGCAGCCGCGCCAGCTCCTCGCGCGAGGCGACGCCGATGTTCGTGTGCGGCAGCATCCCGCGCTCGAGCGCGCGCTCGCACGCCCACGCGACATACGAGGTGAAGTCGTCGTGGCCGTACTCGCGCAGGCGACCGGCGACCTCGGCATTCACGTCGGGCTTCTCGCCGGTCAGGACGAGCAGCTCCTTCACGCCGCGCCGTGAGGCGTCGTCGAGCATCTTCTCGACGTCCTCCGGGGCATGCAGATGCGCCCTGTGCGTCGCGAACGCGCAGTACTTGCAGTAGCACTGGCACGTCCGCGACAGCGACAGCGTGAAATTGCGGGAGAAGGTGATTCGACGCACTCGCGGCGGGAGTCTACGGGCGGCCCGCGACCCGCAGCACGCAGCCCGCAGAACCGCTCTGCGGGCTGCGGGCTGCCACTCTGCGAGCTAGCCCACCGGCCCCATCCCGAACGGCCCCTTCTTCCCGGGCAGGACGAACATCTGCATGTATACGAACGCCGAGAGCAGCGCTCCGATCAGCGGCGCCAGGATGTAGGCCAGCAGCCACTTGCCGGCGTTCGGGTCGAAGTGGCCCGCCGCCAGCGCCGGCCCGAACGCGCGCGCCGGGTTGAAGCTGGCACCGGTGAGCGGGAACGCGACCATCACGGCCAGGCCGAGCGTGCCGCCGATCACGAGGCCCGCCCACTCGCGGAACGCATTCGGGTGCACGGCCACGCCGATGATCGCCCACACGAGGAAGAACGCGCCGATGCCCTCGACGAGCATCGCAAGCCCGACGCTGCCGCCGAGGTTGTCGCCGAAGCCCACGGCACCCCAGTGCACGGCCTTGGCGTTCGGCACGTTGTCGGCCTTCAGGATCAGCTTGGTGACGAGCGCGCCGCACACGCCGCCGGCCAGCTGGACGACGATGTAGATGCCGGCGTCGATCAGGCGGATCTGCCGGATCGCCGCCATCGCGGTGGTCACGGCCGGGTTGAAGTGAGCACCCGACACGACCGCCAGCGTCTGGATCAGCAGGAACAGCACGAAGACGTGCACCAGGCCGATCACCGTCAGGTCGACGAACGGCGCCGATGCGCCCTGCGCGATCTCCGCCGGGCTCAGCGGCGCGCGCGCGATCTCGGCGAACACCCAGGTGATGAAGAGCACCAGCGTGAACGTGCCGGCGAACTCGGCGAAATACGCAGCCGGCCCACGTTCGGGGATGACATCGCCGACGGCAGCCGCCGCCTCGACCTCGGCCTCCACGTCCTGGGCACGCTGTTCCTCAGGCCCACTTGCTTCCACGAGAGCCTCCTCGCAATCTCGATTGGGGGGAATCCGCTTGGCTTTTCGCGCCCGAAGGCCTAAGCCCTTCCGGACGTACCCAGGCGGACAGGCCCCGGCGAGCAGGCGGCCGTCTCGCGCACGCGCGCGAGACCTACTGCGCCCGGCGGCGGCGGAACTCCTGGCGGACCGACTCGGGCCGGCCCCACATCTGAGTGACCTCGACGCGGCCCGAGCGGGCGCCGCGCGGGACGATCTCCCCCTCGATCCCCAGCTCGTCGAGCAGAGCCAGCGTCCCGCGAACCGTCTCGGGGGCGGCGGCGTGGCCGAAGTCGTTGGCGACCCGGACGTACCAGTGCCAGTCGTGCTTGGAGTACGGCTGCACGTTGATCTGCACGAGCAGCGTGCCCGCCTCGATGTAGCGGTCCTCGTCGAAGATGCGCAGGTCGAAGAAGGCCTGCGTCCAGTCGGGCGGCAGCGAGTCGATCATGCGCTGAAAGTCGTCCGCGAGCGGCACGGGCCGAACAGTACCCGGCCCTACAATCGAAAGCGTGATCGCGACGACCGAGTACGACCGCCTGCGTGAGTCCGCCGGACTTGTCGACCGCTCGTATCGCGGCAAGCTGCGCCTGACCGGGACCGAGGCCGCCGAGTACCTGCAGGGGCAGATCACGAACGACGTCGAGGCGCTCGAACCCGGCAGCGGCTGCTACGCGGCGCTCCTCACCCACAAGGGGAAGATGGCGGCCGACATGCGCGTCCTGCGCGGCGCCGACTTCATCTGGCTCGACACCGAGCCGGTCGCTCTCCCGGTGATCGCGCGCAACGCGAGCATGTACAGCATCGGCCGCGACGTCCAGAGCGAGGACGTGAGCGAGCGGTACGCGATCCTGTCGCTGATCGGCCCGGCCGCGCGCGACGCGCTCGACGTGGCGCCGCCTGAGCAGGAGCACGCGTGGGTCGAGGGTGAGCACGGCATGTACGTGGCCACGGACCTCGGCGTCGACGTCATCTGCCTCACGACCGACGCCGACGGGGTCCGGGCCGCGCTCGGGATCGAGGCCGTGTCCGAGGACGCCGCGGAGTGCGTGCGGATCGAGTCGGGCCGGCCGCGGCTCGGCCTCGACATGGGCTCCGAGACGATGCCCCAGGAGGCGGGGCTGAACGACCGCGCCGTGAGCTTCACGAAGGGCTGCTACGTCGGCCAGGAGACGGTCGCGCGGCTCCACTACAAGGGCAAGCCCAACCGCCACCTCCGCGGGCTGCGGCTGTCGGAGCCCGCGAGCCACGGCGACGAGGTCCGCTCCGGAGATCGCGTGGTCGGCCAGATCGGATCGGCCACAATCTCGCCTGTCCACGGCCCGATCGCGCTGGCCGTCCTGCGGCGCGAGGTCGGTCCGGGCGACGAGGTCAAGGTCGGAGGGTCCGGAGCCGATGCTGTGGTAGCGGCCCCGCCATTCTCGGGCTAACTTGGGAGAAATTCCCGCAACTGCGCGCCGCCGCGCTGGTTGAACGGGTGTAGCTCCCACCCCCCGGATGTCCAAGCGCACACTCCCACTTCTGGTCCTCTCACTTGCGCTGGGGCTCCCCGGAGCCGCTTCCGCGTCGATCCAGCACTTCGGCACCGTCTCGGACGGCTCCGACTCGCCCTCGCCGAAGGCCACGCTGCACAAGGCCGAGGCCGCATTCGCGGGCCGCGGGCGCAGCGTCGAGCTCACGCCGCTCCTCAAGGAGCTTGCCGTGAAGCTGCCGGCGCTCCAGGGCTCCGACCGCACGCGCGCGCGCCGCCTGCTCGCGCGGCCGACGCAGGGCGAGACCGCCGCCAACGAGTCGGGCTACTCGGTGCCCGAGCAGCCGCCGGTCTGCAGCCCCCATTTCTGCATCCACTACGTGGCTACCACCGCCGACGCCCCGCCGTCGAGGGCTTACGTCGACCAGATGAGCGGCGTGTTCGAGAACGTCTACAACATCGAGAACGGGCAGCTCGGCTGGAAGGCGCCGAAGTCCGACGGCTCGAAGGGCTGCCCCGGCGCGCAGGCGTTCTGCATGAACAAGACCGACGTCTACATCAAGGACATCGGTGGCCAGGGCATCTACGGCTACTCCGCGCCCGACCCGAACCAGGGCCGCTCGCTCACGCAGTACGCCTACCTGGTGATGGACAACGACTACAGCGCCGCGCAGTTCAGCAAGTACGGGGGCGACGCGCTGCCGCCGATGGAGGTCACCGCCGCGCACGAGTACAACCACGTGCTCCAGTTCGGCTACGACGTCGCGCAGGACACCTGGATGTTCGAGTCGACCGCGGTGTGGATGGAGGACAAGGTCTACACCGATGTCAACGACTACCTCCAGTACCTGACGCCGTGGGCGCGGATGTCGTTCATCCCGCTGACCACGTTCAACGCGCAGCGCTCCGACGACCCGAGCAACGTGAAGGTCTACGGCGACACGGTCTGGAACCGCTGGCTCGACACCAAGTACGGGCAGGACCTGCCGCGCGTCGCCTGGGAGCACTCGCTCACCACGCGGCCGAAGTCGTTCGCCCCCGGCGCGTACGACCAGGCGCTCGCCGCGCACGGCTCGAGCTTCTACTCCGCGTTCACGCAGTTCGCAGCCGACACCGCCGAGTGGAGGGACGCGAACAGCCCGTTCGCGGAGGGCAACACCTTCCCGGACATGGAGCGCGTGCGCGAGGGCTCGAACGGGCGCCTGATCCACCTGAAGGCCGACGTGGGCGGCGCGGGCGGCCGGCTCGACCACACCACCTTCGGCCTCGTCGACGTCACGCCCACCCCGGCGCCGCGCCTCAAGGTCGTCCTCAACTCGCCGCGCGGCGTGGAGACGGCCGTGGCTCTCGTCGGCCGCGAGGGCGACCAGTTCACCGGCACCTCGACCTCGGCGATCACGCGGATGCCGAAGGGCGGCCCCGGCAGCGTCACGCTCCCGGACACCGGCCGCTTCACGCGGATCACCGCCGTGCTGATCAACGGCGACGGCCGGACGACCGGCCGCTTCTCGCGCTCGCTCCAGGACTGGGAGTGGATCGGTGACGGCGCGAAGGTGACCGCGCGCATCTCGACCGACTTCAAGCCGCCGTCGATCCGCAAGCGCAGCCCGGGCGCCGGCCGCCGCGGCGTCGCGCGCAAGCCGTCGATCCGGATCAACTTCTCCGAGCCGATGATGAACGTCGGCACGCGGACCATCGTGCTCGTCGGCCCGCACAGGAAGAAGGTGCGCGCGAAGGTCAAGCTCACGTCGGGGCGCAAGCTCGTCGTGAAGCCGCGCAAGCGCCTCAAGGCCGGTACGCGCTACACGATCCGGATCAGCCGCGACGTCGAGGACCTCGGCGCGAACCAGCTGTCCACGGGCGCGCGCACCTGGTCGTTCCGCACCGCCCGCTGAGGCGCGCGGCCCACTGCCAACTCGTCCAGGCGCGAAGTTGCCACTGGTGTAGCCGCCGCTATCCGGGGTACGATGACCCAATCGTTCACCCGACGGCCTGACACGCGGATGACCACCTACATCTCGGACCAACAAGCACGCAGGCTCGCGGACATCGAGTCGCGTACGCGTCAGGCGTGGGCGGACTACACCGGGGAGCTGCGAGAGCTCAAGGGACGTGACTACGAGGACGCTGAGGACAAATCGTGGGACCGCCTCCAGAAGAGGCTCAAGCAGCTAGACGACGAGCGCCAGCTGGTCGAGGGCACCTAAGCGCCGACAGCCCGCTGCTCGGTGGCCCGCTCACGACGAGTGCGGGCGCCGAGGAGCCGCGCGCGGAGCCTGAGTCGTTCGACCCGCGGGCCGACCCGCTCGACATCCGGCTCCCGGCCGACTCGCCGGCGATCCCGCAGCCGCGTCTCCTGCGCGATCTGATCCCGCGCCACGAGCCCGGGCGCGAGGTCGACGACTGGGGCCGGTCGGAGCGTGTCTTCCAGCTGGTCGAGCCGGCGCTCAACTTCTACTACCGCTACTGGTTCCGGGTCGAGCAGGAGGGCGTCGAGAACGTGCCGTCGCACGGCGGCGCGCTGCTCGTGTCCAACCACTCCGGCGCGCTGCCTCCGGACGCCCCGATGATCATGCAGGCCATCCGCAACGAGCATCCGGAGTCGCGGCCGCTGTACATGCTCGGCGAGCACTGGTTCAAGGGATATCCCGGTGTCGGGATGCTCGCCAACAAGATCGGGCTCGTGCCCGCGCACGGGGCGAACGCGCAGCGGCTCCTGCGCGACGAGGGTCGGCTCGTGCTCGTCTTCCCCGAGGGGCAGAAGGGCTCGCGCAAGCTGTACTGGCAGCGCTACCGGCTACGGCGCTTCGGCCGCGGCGGCTTCGTGAAGACGGCGATCCGCGCAGGCGTGCCGATCGTGCCGGTCGCTGTTGTCGGCGCCGAGGAGGCGATGCCGATCTTCGCGCACGTGCCGCTGCTGCAGCGGCTGACGGGGCTGATCTACTTCCCGGTGAACCACGCGTTCCCGCACTTCGGGCTGGCCGCAGGCCTCATGTACCTGCCCGCGAAGTTCAAGATCAGGTTCCTCGAGCCGATCAGCTTCGACGGCTACAGCCCGTCGGACGCCGACGACCTCGAGCTCGTGCAGCGACTCGCCGAACAGGTGCGCGAGCGCATCCAGACGGAGGTCGACCACCTCGTTGCGGAGCGAAAGTCTGTCTGGTTCGGCTAGGGTTCCGGCCGGGGAATGAGGGGGATGCTCACACGCGGACCGTTCTACGGCGCCGCATTCCTGGCACTGATCGCCATCGGCGCGACAGGATGCGGCAGCGGCGGCAAGTTCGAGAACAACCCGCGCCCGCCCGTGCCCGTGCAGCTCACCGGCGTCATCACCGCCAAGGGCGTGACGGTCTCCCCCAACCGGGTGGGCGGCGGACCGGTGCGGCTGATCATCTCGAACCAGACGCAGGACGCCCACACGATCACGCTCGACGGTGGCAGCACGACCGACACCGTCGGGCCGATCAACCCGCTCGACACCGCCACCCTCCAGCAGACGCTCGTGCAGGGCCGCTACCAGGTGAAGGCCGGGTCGAGCAAGGCGGTCCAGAACGAGCTCAAGCCGGCGAAGCTCGACGTCGGGCCGCCGCGCAAGAACTCCTCCGGCCAGGTCCTCCTGCCCTAGTTCCGCACGACGCGGTACTTCACGTGCGTCACTGCCGGTGACGCCACGACGTCGACCGGCTCGAGCTTCGGGTCGCCCGCGTTGTCGAGCAGGCGCTTGCCGCCGCCCAGCAGCACGGGGACGACGTGCAGGTGCAGCTCGTCGAGCAGCCCCGCCGCGAGGTATTGCTGGATCGCGCTCGCGCCACCCGCGATGGCCACGTCCCTGTCGCCCGCAGCGCTGCGCGCCCGCTCGAGCGCCGACTCGATGCCGTCCGTGACGAACGTGAACGTGGTGCCGCCCTGCATCTCCAGCGGCTCCCGCTGGTGGTGCGTGAGCACGAAGACCGGCACGTGGAACGGCGGTTCGTCGTCCCACCAGCCCTTCCAGTCCGGGTCGGACGTGCCCGGCGGCGGGCCGAACATGTTGCGGCCCATGATGTAGGCGCCGATGTTCGCGGTGACCTCGTCCACGACCTTGGAATCGGCGTTGTCCTCGCCGCCCGACCTGCCGTGCTGGGCATTCCAGCTCGCCGTGGCGAAGGCCCACTCGTGCAGGCGCATGCCGCCCGCGCCGATCGGGTTCTCCATGCTCTCGTTCGGCCCGGCGACGTAGCCGTCGAGCGACATCGATATCTGTGCGGTGAGTTGGCTCATGCCCTATTGACGGGCTGCCGGTGTGGAAGTCATCGGTGGATGCAGCCAGCCCGCGCAGATCCCGCCCGCAAAGAGCTAGATCAGCGAGCTCTGCGGATCGGGCTCGGGCGCCGCGGGCGACTCCTCGCCGCCCTCGCCCGTCTCGCTCGCGCGCACCAGCTCGTCGACGTGCTGCAGGTGGTCGCGCACCTGCGCGGCCATCGTGTCGATCGCCCCGCGCGCCTTCTCGATGTTCGTGGTCGCGCCCTTCAGCGTGGACTTGATGGCGCGCACCATCTCCATCGCGTTCAGCGCCCGCTCGACCGTGTCGTGCACGGCCGAGGCGTCGATGCCCTCCGACTCCGAGCGCTGCATCAGAACGCGCGCGCGGGCGAGGGAGTAGGCGAGCTCCAGCGAGAGCGGCCCCTCGCCGTCGGCGTCGAACGTGACGATCATCTTGTCGCCGCTGTACTCGCGCAGCGGCCGCATCTTGGCCGGCACCTTGTCCTCGTTCGGGACGACGAGCACGGCGAAGTCGGCGTTGCGCTGTTCGAGCGCACGGTCGAGCTCGCGCAGCGCGTCCGGCCGCGACTTCTTGCTGTTCTTCGCCTCGAAGACGATCCGCCCACGCGACGGGCCGCTGCAGCCGTCGATGCCGACCACCACGTCGCCGGTGCGACCGACGCTGTCGGACACGTCGCCGACGGCCTCGCAGTCATCGCCCTGCACGGCGGCGATCTGGTCGATGGCCGCGGCAACCTCCTCCTCGAAGGTGCGCCCCTTGGCGGTGCCGCGCTCGCGCTCGGCCTCGATCTCGGCCAGCTTCTCACGCTCGACGCGCAGCGCCGCGATCTCCTGCTGCATGGTCGCCATGCGCGCATCCAGAGCGCGCAGGGACTTGCCCTGCTCGGCAGCCGCGGCGTGCACCTGCCGCACCACGCCCTGCTTGAACTCCGCGAGCGGGTTCTGCGAGTCCGCCGACGAGAACTGCCGCACGAGCGACTGCTGCACCTGCGCGAGCGCCTCGGTCACGACCTGGCGCACGCGGTTCTGCACCGCCGCCGAGCTGTCGTCGGAGAAGTGCCGCTCGATCGCCTTGGTCACGTGGCCGCCCTCGGCGCCGAACGCCTCGTCGACCTTCTTGGCCAGCGCCTCGCTCACCTCGCCCGTGCGCGAGGAGAGCACCTGCTCGAACTCGTGCGTGACCTTCTCGAGCTCCGCGCGCACGAAGTCGGCATTCGCGCCCGCCGACTCGCGGTCGAGCACGCGGGCGCCGATGCCGATCGCGTCGAGGAGCAGACGCACCGGATCCTCACCGCGCTCCTCGCGCTCGCGCACAAGCCGCACGGCGCATTCGTCCTCGATCACGAGGCCGTCGGCGACCACGCGGTCGCCGAGCGTCCTCACACGCGCGTGTCGTAATGGTGTTGCGGCTTCCATGGGGACAACCAAACGTAGGCAGCCCCCCGGACGGAACGGTCAGCGCAGCGGGCGGCAGCTCCTGCCGAAGTTCGCCACCGCGGTCTTGCCGCGATCGACGATCAGCGAGCGCTTGCCGCGCACCTTGCCGCCGCGCGAGCACGTCATGACGAACGCCTCCCTGTGGCCCTTCGTGTACTCCCAGTGGCCCTGGAAGCGGTCGAGGGTGAGCTTGTACGTCGAGGTCGGGCCGAGGAAGTTGTCCACGCGCGCGTAGTAATTGCTGCCCGCGGGCGTCCCCTGTGCCAGCTCGATCTTCTCCTGAACCCCGCTGGCGCCGCCCGACGAGCCGATCTGCGTGTCGTCGGGATCACCGGCGGGCCGGTTCGGCGCGTTGTCGCACGCCCCGTCGCAGCGGAACGCGTAGAGGTCGTAGTCCTCGGCCGCGTTCGGGAACGTGAGGTTGAGCCGCGTGAGCCCCTCGTCGCCCTTGATCGTGAAGGGGTAGTACTTCGAGTCGCCCACGAACGTGTCGCCGGGCTTGCCCTCGCCGAGCGTCTGGGTCTCGGTCGGCGAGCCGTCGAGCTTGAAGCTGGCCGCCCCGCCGCCCACGAACGGCCGCGTCGACGGATCGGTGTGCCACAGGTAGCGGCCGCTCGACCCCACCGGCAACTCGCTCTCGAGGAAGTCCGCCAGCTTGTCCGGACCGCCCTCCTGGCCGGGCACGCAGTAGGGCCCGCCGATCGTCTCGCTGATCGCGACCGGGTCGAGCCCCTTCTTGCAGTACTCGCTCGTCACGGTCTGGAAGTCGCGGCGGATCTTCAGCGTGGCTCCGCGAGGGGCCCTGCCGCGGATGATCGAGTGGTCGTTCGGGTCCGCGGCCGCCTCGCCGGCGAGCAGCAGCGCCTCGCGCAGGCCCTTGCCCGGCTGCGCGCCGTGGCCGCCGTCGCCGGTCCACTCGTCCACCACGCCCTTCCGGTACGCCTCGTGGAAGGTGCCGTTGGGCGGTCCCATCTCGATCGTGTAGCCGTACCCGCCCTGCGCGGCGTACGTGTAGTCCTCCGTCGTGCCGGTCGTGTCGTACAGCTGCCAGCCGTACTGCGACGTGTAGCCCGCCGCCGCGGCCATCGCGTCGCCGAGCGCCTTCATGCTCTTCTCGTCCGGCGCGAGGCCCTGGTCGTGCGCACCCGGCGGCCGCAGCACGAGCGCAGCCACGTTGTGCAGCGTGACCAGGCCGGTGACCTGGTGGGTGCGCGTCCAGTTGCGGACCGCCTGCGTCTCGGGCTCGGAGAACGCCGCGGGACCGTGGTAGCTCTGCGACGTCGGGTCGGGGCTCGAGCCGGGGCCGCCCCAGTACTGGCCGTAGTTGCGGTTGGGATCGACGCCCGACTGCAGCTCGCACGGGAAGTCGGGGCTCGGCACGTCGCCCGCGCAGTTCTTGCGGCGGTAGCTGAAGATGCCGCCGGGAGGGGCGACGGCCTCGCCCGTGTGCAGCAGGTTCGAGCCGTCCTCGCGGTTCGGGTCGGTGTTGTCGTAGGGGTCGACCGCCTCCGCGTTGCGCGTGGAGACGTAGCCGTCCGGGTTGATCAGCGGCACGATCACCGTGCGCTCGCGCGCGAGGAGGTTGTTCAGGCGGGCATCGCCGCTGCCCGCGTTCGCGAGCATCGTCGCGTACTCCATCGCGGCCTCCGCGGCGGGCCACTCGCGCGCGTGGTGGGTGGCAACGACGAGATAGACCGGTCGGCCGTCGCCCTTCGACTTCACGTCGTTCGCGATCTCGACACCCGACAGTTCGCGGCCCTGATATGACCGGCCCAGCGTCACCGGACGGACGCGGTCGGGGTGAGCCGCGACGAGCTGCTTGAGCTCGGACTGGATGTCGTCGTAGGTGCGGTACTCCGTGCGACCCGACGGGAGCGGCGACCTGCCGGCCACACTGACGCGATAGGCCGCGTCGGCGCGCCGTGCGCGCAGTGCGACGGCGGTGAGGTCGGCCACACGCGTCTGGAACTTCAGCCCGAGCTGACGGAGCTTGTCGAGCTGCGACCCCCCGCTCGTGACCACGTCGGCCCATCCCGCGCCGCGGTTCTCGGTCACGTCGAAGCCGAGCATCTCGAGCCCGGTGATCTGCTTCTGGGTCCCGGTCACGCGCACCAGCGACGGGGTGCCCGGCGACGCGGGCGGCGCGACGTCGGCGAGTGTCACCCGCAGCCGCGCGCGGCGTGACGCCTTGCGCCCGCTGCGGCAACTGGCGATCAAGAGCCTCTGCCCCGCCGCGACCCAGGTCTGGACGACCTCGCGATTCCCGAAGCCACGGGACGTGCCGAGCGAGCGCCGGCCGGCGACGTCGGCGACGCCGAGGTCCCAGTCGCCGCGCGCGCCGGTGAGGCGGGCCGTGACGAAGCCGGACATCGGGGCGCGGTAACGGGTGAGGGCGGCGCCGCGTGCGCGGCGCGTCGCGCGGTCGGGACACGACTTCGCGGCCTTGCCCCTCGCGGAGACGGCGCGATTCAGCTGCGGCAACAGCGTGGGCGCGGCACTCGCGGGCAGCGCGAAAACAAGCATCGAGAACAGAGCGGCTCCCAGGAGCGCCGGCTTCCTCATTACTCCACTACTCCCGTCGTTCGACCCGCGCGGAGCCCCCTGCCCCGCGATCGGCGCCGAAGATAAGCCACCTCTCACCACTGTGCGCCGGTTGGGCGGCCGAACCGTGACGCTTGTCACACGACAATCTTCTCGCTGACGCAATACTTGCGTTCATGCAAGCAAATAGCGATCCGTTCGTCCGCGACCTCGGTGGCTTCCTGAAGTACCTGCTGGCCTACGGGCAGAGCGCCTTCTACCACGCGGTCGCCGAGCTGGACCTGTCGCTCACGCAGATCCGCCTCCTCCACATCCTCTGCCGCGACGTCGACCACGCGTCGCTCAAGTGGCTGGCCGAGGAGACCGGCAACTCGATGCCCACCGTGAGCCGCGCCGTGGACGCCCTCGTCCACCGCGGCCTCGTCACGCGCGTCGAGAACCCGGAGGACAGGCGCGCCAAGACGATCAAGGCCACCGACGAGGCGCTCGCCATCGCGACGCACCTCATCGACCTGCGTCTTGCCGGGCTCGAGGACTTTGCGCGATCGCTGTCCGACGAGGAGCGCGACGCGCTCGCCCGGGCCCTGGAGCCGATAGTCGCGCGCGAGGACGTCGCGCCGATGTGCGGCTCGGGCTCGACCCACCCCCACCCCCGCAAGCCTCAGAAGGAGCCCGCGAATGCCTGAACGCATCCGCCTGACCGACCACAACCGCAAGTGGTGGACGCTCGCCGCCATGTGCTTCGCCCTGTTCATGGTGATGCTCGACAACACCGTCGTGAACGTTGCGCTGCCGTCGATCCAGGACGACCTCGGCGCGTCGCTGAGCTCGCTCGAGTGGACCGTGAACGCCTACACGCTCACGTTCGCCGTGCTGCTCGTCACGGGCGGCCGGCTCGGCGACATCTTCGGCCGCCGCCGCATGTTCCTCTTCGGCGTGGTGGCGTTCGCCGCGTCGAGCGCGCTGATCGGCCTCGCGCCCACCCAGGGCTGGCTGGTCGCCGGCCGCGCACTCCAGGGCACCGGCGCCGCGTTCATGATGCCGGGCACCCTCTCGATCATCTCGAACACCTTCCCGCCCGCCGAGCGCGGTCGCGCGATCGGCACCTGGGCGGGCGTCTCCGCGCTTGCGCTGGCGATCGGCCCCGCCGTGGGCGGCGCGCTCACCGAGTACGTCTCGTGGCGCGCGATCTTCTTCCTGAACCTGCCGGTGGCCGTCGGCGCGATCGTCGTCACGCTGTTCGCGGTCCGCGAGTCGGTCGACGAGAGCGTCTCCAAGAAGGTCGACATCGCCGGCATCGGCACGCTGTCGGTCGGCCTCTCGACGCTCGTGCTCGCGCTCGTCGAGGGCAACTCGTGGGGCTGGAGCTCCACGGAGATCGTCGTGCTCCTGAGCGCCGCCGTGATCGGCCTGGTCGCGTTCGCGGTCATCGAGTTGCGCGGCAAGGTCCCGATGGTTCAGTTCGAGTTCTTCCGCTCGCGCTCGTTCCTGGGCGCGAACACCGCCGCGTTCATCGTCTCGTTCGCGATGCTGGCGATGTTCTTCTTCATCGCGCTCTACATGCAGAACATCCTGGGCTACTCGGCGCTCCAGGCCGGCATCCGCTTCCTGCCCTCGACGGTGGTGATCATCATCGTCGCGCCGATCGCCGGCCGCCTCGCCGACCGCATCGGTCCGCGGCCGCTGATGGCGACGGGCCTCGCACTCGCGGCGATCGCGCTCTATCTCGAGTCGAATGTGACCGCGACCACCACCTATTCCGGGCTGCTGATCCCCTTCATCATCATGGGCCTCGGCATGGGGCTGACGATGTCGCCGATGTCGACGGCCGCGATGAACGCCGTGCCCGCTACCAAGGCGGGCGTGGCGTCCGGGATCCTGTCGATGAGCCGGATGGTGGGCGGCACGTTCGGCGTGGCCGCGATCGGCGCGCTGTTCCAGACCCTCTCGAAGGACCGGCTCACCGAGCAGCTCGCCGGCCTACACCTGACCGCCGCGCAGTCGAGCCACGTGGCCGACGCGCTCGGCAGCGGTCAGGCCAAGCAGGCGGTCCAGTCGCTCGATCCTCATACGGCACAGCAGGTGTCGGCCGCCATGAAGGACGCGTTCGTGCACGGCCTGTCGGGCTCGCTGAAGCTGTCGACGGCGGTGGCCGCGGCGGGTGCGGTGCTGGCGCTCGTGCTCGTGGAGTCGAAGGTCGGGACGCGCGCGCCCGCGCATGTCGCGGATCCGGTGGGCGAGCCCGCGGGCGCCTGACCCCGGCGGCCTTGCGCCGACCGCTCAGCCGTTCGATAGTGGTCGTGTGACGCGCGAGGAGACCCACCTCAAATGGTTCGTGACCGCCGCGGCCGTGCTGTTCGCGGTCGAGGCGGCGATCTACATCCCCGAGGTCTTCAGCGGCCCGGCGGCCACCAAGCCGTACGCGATCAACTCGACCGCCAAGGACGTCCTCTTCTGCGTGCTGACCGCGGTGGCCGCCGGCAACCTGCGGCGCTGGTCGCGCCTGATCGGGTTCGTGGTGCTCGGCCACGTGGTGATCGTCACGCTGCTCGTGCTGGCCATCGCGACCGGCAACAGCACGTTCGACTTTCCGCCGCCGCGCTGGCTCGCCGACCTGATCCCGGCGCTCGACCCGAGCCCGGGCGTGCGCGCGTGGAGCTGGCTGGTGGGCGCAACGGTGGCCACGGGCGCGCTCGCCTGGCTCTACCACCGGGCACTGAAGGTGCGCTACGACCTGCGCTACCTCTGGCCGATCGAGCACGACACGCTCGCCGCGGTGGCCGACGCGATCCTCACCAACCCGCGCGTGCCGCCGGACGAGATCGCCACGCGCGTGGACCACTACTGGGACGCCCTCGACATCGGCTACAAGGTCCGCCTGCGCGCTGCGCTGTGGCTCACCTGCCTGCTGCCGCTGCGCTGGCTCAAGCCGCCGCTGCCGCTGATCGAGCGTGACGCGCGGCGGAAGGTGATCGAGCGCCACTTCCTCCACGACGTGGCCACCCGCTCGGGGCTCGGGCCGCTGCGCACGACCGTGCAGTCGTCGATCCGCTTCGCGATGCAGCTCACCTACATGGGCTACTACGACGACCCGCGCAGCTATCCCGACACCGGCTACCAGCGCTACAGCCAGCGGACCGGCAGGCCGCCGGCCACCGACCAGCAGCAGCGCCGGCCGCTGCGCACGCTCCCGCCGCCGTCGTCCGACGGCGGTGCACTCCGGCCCGAGGTGATCGTGATCGGCAGCGGCGCCGGCGGGGCGATTGCGGCGCACGTGCTCGCCGACGCGGGACGCGACGTGCTGATCGTCGAGCGTGGCCGCCACGTCGACCCATCGCAGTTCACGGAGGACGAGGCCGACCAGTACGCGCGCCTCTACTCGGACGGCGCGCTCCAGCTATCGCGCGACTTCAGCTTCCAGGTGCTCCAGGGGATGTGCGTGGGCGGCAGCACGGTCGTGAACAACGCGATCTGCTTCGACATGCCCGACCACGTGCTCGAGCAGTGGAACGGGTCCGGCCTCGACGCCGGCCTCGACCCCGCCGCCGTCCGGCAGTCGTTCGCCACCGTGCGGAAGCTGATCGGCACCGAGGGGCAGGGCGCGGCGCCACCGAACCCGGTAATCGAGCGGCTGACCGACGAGGGCTTCCTGCCGGTGGACGCCAACGTGCACGACTGCCTCGGCTGCGGCTACTGCAACATCGGCTGCGTGTACGGGCGCAAGCTGTCGATGCTCGACACGGTCATGCCACAGACGCAGAGCGCGACCGACGAGCGCCGCAAGCGCGACCCGGGGTTCCGCGGACGGCTCGAGATCCTGCCCGAGTGCGAGGTCACGGAGATCCGCTTCCGCGGTGGCCGCGCGATCGGGATCACGGCCGCGTTGCGCGGCGCCGGCCGCGGGCGCGAGGTGCAGATCGACGCCGACACGGTGATCGTCGCGGCGGGCGCGATCCACTCCAGCCGGATCCTGATGGCGAGCGGGATCGGCGGCGACGTGGTGGGCCGCCACCTCTGCGCGAACATCGGCTCGCACATGACCGCCGACTGGCCCGACGACCAGCCGCCGCTGCGCGCGTTCGCCGGCCTCCAGATGTCGCACTTCCTGGACGACCGGGTCGCGGGCGGCGACCACATGATCGAGTCGTGGTTCAACCCCGTGATGTCGCAGGCGCTGGTCATGCCGGGGTGGCTCGACGACCACGAGCACAACATGCGCCGCTACGACCGCCTCGGCGTGCTCGGCGTGATCCTCCCGAGCACGCGCAACGGCGACCGCGTGCTGCGCAAGCGCGAGTTCCTGAGCGGCGCGGAGGTGGACTTCACGCCGTCTGACCGCGACATCGCACGGCTCCTGCGCGGCCTGCGCCAGGCGGGCGAGCTGATGCTCGAGCGCGGCGCGAACCGCGTGATGCCGCTCACCTTCGCCTACCACGAGTTCCACACCCCGGACGAGCTCGCGCGGCTCGAGCTGGGCGATCTCGTGAAGGACGCGAGCGACATCTCGGTGAACACCGCGCATCCGCAGGGCGGCAACGCCCTGAGCCGCGATCCCGCCAAGGGCGTGGTGGACGAGCGCTTCCGCGTGCACGGCTTCGAGAACCTCTACGTCTGCGACGCGAGCGTGTTCCCCACCGCGGTCGGGGTGAACCCCCAGCTCACGGTGATGGCGCTGTCGCACCTCGCGGCATCCGGCGTAGCCTGAGTACATGCGACTTGCAGCGGCCGGGTTGCTGGCCGCCGCGCTGCTGGCGGGGTGCTCGAGCGGAAGCTCGGCGCCCTCGGCGACGACGGCGCGGCAGCCTCCACCGCCGCAGACCACTCCCATCGCGAAGCCGAAGCATCCCAAGCCGGTGGTCACGGTGGCGCCACTCTCGCCGGCCATCCGCAGCGAGCTCCGGGCACGTCACCTCTGGCACAGCGGCTGCCCGGTGCCGCAGTCGGGACTGCGCGTTCTGACCGTGCCGTACTGGGGCTTCGACCGCCAGGTCCACGCGGGCCAGATGGTGGTGAACGCCCGCGCCGCCAAACCCCTCGGGCGCGTCTTCAAGCGGCTATACCGCCTGCGCTTCCCGATCCGTCACATGACGCTGGCCGAGGCCTACGTGCGGCTGCCGGCCGACGGTGACCCCACCGCTTCGTTCGAATGCCGCCAGGCGGTGCCGTCCCCGTGCACCGGCGGCAAGGGCACGGGGTCCTTCTCGATGCACGCCTACGGGCTTGCGGTCGACCTCAACCCGGTCGAGAACCCGTACGTCGGCTGTGGCCAGAGCCGCGACCGCAAGGCGCAGAGCTATCGCGACCGCTCGCGAGTGAGGCGCGGGATGGTGACGCCCGCGGTGATAGCCGCGTTTCGGTCGATCGGCTGGGGCTGGGGCGGCTCGTGGTCCGGCAACACGAAGGACTACATGCACTTCTCCTCGACCGGCCATTGAGTGAGGTAGCGTCCGCCCCACGATGCTCTCCGACCGCTTCCGCGCCGCCGTCGAAGGACGCGACCTCGATCGCGCCTCCGGCCTGTTCCGCGAGGACGCCGCGTTCCGCAGCCCGGTGGTCTTCAAGCCGTACGAGGGCCGCGAGGCGGTCCTGAAGGTGCTGCGCGCCGCCGAGGAAGTGCTGGCCTCGGGCGGCAGGTTCCGCTACGTCCACCAGCTCGAGGACGAGCACGACCGCGTCGCGATCCTGGAATTCGCCACCGAGGTGGACGGCAAGCAGGTGGAGGGCATCGACAAGCTCACCTTCGACGAGGACGGCCTGATTACCGAGCTGAAGGTGATGCTCCGCCCGGCCTCCGCGCTCCAGGCGGTCGGGGCGCGGATGGCGGCCGAGTTCGAGAAGGCGGGCCTCGCTTAGCCTCGGGCCGGTACCATCCCCCGGCACTTCGAACCCGGAGGAATGTCTTCTCGCATGGCGACTCTTGATGTGACCGATGTGAACGTGGAGCCCGGAACGCTCCCCGAGACGATGGCCGCCTGGGTCATCCGCGAGGAACGGGAGGGCGAGCCCAGGGACGCCTTCCAGCTCGAGGAGATCGAGGTGCCCCAGCCCGGCGCGTTCGAGGTGATCGTGCGCGTGATGGCCGCCGGCGTGAACTACAACAACGTCTGGGCGGCGCTCGGCCAGCCGGTCGGCGTGTGGCGCTACGGCGACCACCCCGAGTACGGCCATCACATCGGCGGCTCCGACGCCTCCGGGATCGTGTGGAAGGTCGGCGAGGGCGTGACCAAGTGGCAGCCCGGCGACGAGGTCATCATCCACTGCAACCAGGCCTCCTACGAGGACATCGAGGTCCACGGCCTCGACCCGCTGGCCGCGCCGTCGCAGCGGATCTGGGGCTACGAGACCACCTGGGGCTCGTTCGCTCAGTTCACCAAGGTCCAGGCGCAGCAGCTGATCCCGAAGCCGAAGAACCTGACCTGGGAGGAGTCGGCCTCCTACGGCCTCGTCTACTTCACCGCCTACCGGATGCTGATCACCCAGTGCAACATCCAGGCGGGCAGCAAGGTCCTCATCTGGGGCGCCGCGGGCGGCCTCGGCGTGTTCGCCACGCAGCTCTGCAAGATCACCGGTGCCGAGGCGGTCGGCGTCGTCTCGAGCCCGGAGAAGGGCAAGCTGCTCGAGGAGCTCGGGATCACCGGCTGGATCGACCGCAACGAGTACAAGGGCATGATGCGCACGGGCGACGAGTCGCCTGACGAGGAGAAGGCCCGCTTCAAGGAGTCGCGCCGCTTCTCCAAGGCGGTCAACGAGATTCTCGGCGGCCAGCCCGACATCGTCTTCGAGCACGTCGGCAAGGCCACCTTCCCCACGTCGGTCTTCGCGGTCAAGCCGTTCGGCAAGGTCGTCATCTGCGCCGGCACGACGGGCTACAACCTCGACTTCGACGTCCGCTACCTGTGGATGCGCCAGAAGCAGATCATCGGCTCGCACTTCGCCAACGCGTACGAGTGCTACAAGGCCAACGAGCTGATCGAGCAGGGGCTGATCCGTCCCGTCCTCTGGCGCACGATGCCCTTCGACGAGGTCGGCGAGGCGCACCAGCTCATGCGCGACAACAAGCACCTAGGCAAGATCTCGATCCTCGTGGGCGCCAAGGAGACCGGTCAGGGCAAGACCGAGGAGGGCCCGGGCGCCATCTATGCGGAGGTGGGCAATTGAGCATCCGCTCAGGCGAGAAGGTCGTCACGATCCTGTGGCACGCGACGCCGTTTCGCGGCGACAAGTTCGAGGACGCCTGGCGCCCCGCAGCCGAGGCAGCGCTCGACTACGGGGCGAGCTTCTGGGCGTTCTTCCGCTCCTCCGACGATCCCCTCGACTTCACCCAGATCGCGATCTTCCCGGACAAGAAGGCCTGGGAGCGCTACTGGTACTCGGAGGAGATCTCCGAGGCGCGGGCTGAGGCGAGCGGCCTATTCGAGGTCCCCGTGCTGCCGATCTGGCACCGCGTGGTGGACACCGGCGAGGTCCGCGAAGCCGCCGAGGCAGAGCTCGAGGCGTAGGGCCTACGCCGCAAGGGCGCTCGGCAGCTTGTCGAGCGCCTGCCCCCAGCCGATGTCGACCTGATCCGCCACGTCGGGGATGGCCGCGCGCAGACTTTCGAGGCGCTCGTGGACGAGCGTCATCTCCGTGCCGCCCTCGACCGCGCGGAAGGTGAGGGTGAGACGAGTGTCGTAGGTGGGTCCCGCGTCACGGTCCGGGCCGACGAAGCTCCAGTCGAACACGAGTCGCTCGCCCGGCACGAGCTCGACGATCTCCGCCTCCATGCCGCCGGCTTCCGCGCCATCGGCCTCCATCTGCCACACGCTGTAGCGGCCGCCGACGCGCTCGTCGACCTCGGCGCGCGCGCCTGACCTGTCGCGCGTGTACAGCCAGCGCGCGATCAGCGCCGGGTCGAGCCAGGCGCGGTAGACCTCGGCAGGCGTCGCGCTGAAGGTGCGCCGCAGCCGCAGCGTGATTGGCTCGGTGCTGCTCATCGTGCTCATCCTTCCTCCTTCGGTTCGAAGAGCTTCTGGAGGTCGTCCAGTCGCTCGTTCCAGAAGCGCTCGGTGAAGCGCAGCCATTCGGAGGCCGAGGCAAGCGGCGCCGGGTCGAGCCGGCACACGTGGCGGCGGCCGTCCACGGTGCGGCGTACGAGGCCCGCCCGCTCCAGCACCTGGACGTGCTTCGACGCCGCCGCGAGCGACATCTCGTGCGGGGCCGCCAGCTCCCCCACCGTCAGCTCGCCGTGCGAGAGCCGGGCCAGCATCTCGCGGCGGGCGGGGTGGGCGAGCGCGTGGAAGGCGTCGTCCAGGGTCGCCTGATCCTCAACCATTCGGTTGAGCATACGCCTCGCCGGCGCGATTGTCAATCAGTTGGTTGAACGATTACTTCCGGACGGCCGGATCGTCTACACCTGCAGGACCCTTCTCAGGAGGAAGAGCGATGCAGCAGAAGATCATCCCCAGCCTGTGGTTCGACACCGAGGCCGAGGACGCCGCGAACTACTACCTCTCCGTCTTCCCCGACGGAAAGATCCACAGCATCACGCACTACAACGACGCCGTGCCGAGCAAGGCCGGGACCGTCGTGACCGTCGAGTGGGAGGTGCTCGGGATGCGCTTCGTGGGCATCAACGGCGGCCCGCAGTTCAAGTTCGACGAGGCGATCTCATTCCAGATCATGTGCGAGGACCAGGACGAGGTCGACTACTACTGGGAGAAGCTCACCGCGGATGGCGGCGAGGAAGGGCCGTGCGGCTGGGTGAAGGACAGGTTCGGGTTGTCGTGGCAGGTCGTGCCGAAGGGGATGGACCAGCTCTTCAGCGATCCCGACGCCGATCGTGCGCGTCGCGCGATGGAGGCGATGCTGAAGATGCGGAAGCTCGACATCGCCGCCATCAAGGCCGCGGCAGACGGCGTGCCTGCCTGACTACGCGACGAGCTGCTGCACGAGGCGCTGGTCTGCCACGGCGCGCAGTGCCGGCAGTGTGCGCTCGTCGAATCGCGGAGCCGCGCCCACGCAGAAGGATGAGCCGGTGAGCACGGCGTCGGCCGTCGCGGCGACCGCAGGATCGCCCGTGGCTGCCGGCGCCGCGTACACCAGCAGGTCGGGCGAGTCGGGGCCGTCGTCGATCCCGTTCTCCGCGATCGCGGCCTGGAGGCGCTCCAGCACCTCTTGTGTGTCGCCGCCCGGCGCGTAGATCACGAGCGTGACGTCATCGGAGAAATCGAACGCATCGACGTAGGCGCTCAGAAGCTCCGGGCGCCCGACGAGCTCGTCCGCGAGCGCAACCGTGGCGAAAGCTCGCGCGTCGGCAATCGGCGACACGAGCAGGTCCAGGCCGTGCGACGGGATGATCCCGAACGCGTGAGGGATGGCGAGCGCGACGGGGTCGGCGGCAAGCACTCCGCGAGCCCACGCGCGCTGAAGCGCCGAGTACAGCTGCGGGCGCTTGAGCACGAGCTTCGCCTTCACACGCCGGTCGGCCTCGATATCGAGCATCGCGAAGCGGCCGTCGTCACTCGTCCGGTAGTACCACGCGACGCCGTGGACCTTGATCCCCGGGAAGCCGCGCTGGCCGCACGCGATCCAGAAGTCCCAGTCCTCCGAGAGCTCGATCCCGGGATCCCAGCCTGCGACCGCCTCCCACGCCGCGCGCCTGAACAGCGACGCGATGCCGAACCAGTTCTTGTGCGTCTGCTCGGCGAAGTCGTACTCCGCGACGCGGTGGTAGGTGTCCGATGCGCCGAAGTCCTGCTGGTCGGTGTATGCGACCCCGGCCTCGGGATGCGCGTCCAGCGTCGCGACGCAGCGCTCGACCCATTCGGGCGGCAGCTTGTCGTCGGCGTCGAGGCAGAGCACGTACTCGCTGCCGCACGCAGCGATGCCGTTGTTGCGCGCCACCGCGGGGTGCCCCGAGTTCGGCTGCGCGATCACCTGCACCGTGCGGGCGGGATGCTCGCCGGCGACGGTATGCGCGACATCGGCGGACCCGTCCGTGCTCCCGTCGTCCACCACGATCAGCTCGAGATCGCCGAACGACTGGGCGAGCACCGACTCCATCGTCTCGCGCAGGTGCGCGGCGTGGTTGTAGCAGGGCACGACCACCGCAACGCGGCTCATGCAGCGTCTCCGATCAGCCGGCGGATGTCGCCGAGGTCGGCGTCGTCGAGCCGTGCGACAGCGGCCCACGTGGGCGGCAGATCGCGCCGCGTGTAGATGCTCTCGACACCCGCGCCGAGCAGGTCGTCGGGGCGGTCGCAGGGATGCAGGAGCAGGTCGGGGGCCGAGTCGCGCGCGAGACCGGCCTGCTCGGCCACGGCGCCGATCTGCTCGGCGGCATCGGCGGCCGTCTCCTCCGGCGCGTACACGACAAGCGTGACGTCGTCAGCGGCTGTGAAGACCCGGCCGTACGCGGCGAGCAGGTCGGGGCTGGCCGCCAGCTCGTCTGCGAATGCGGCGATACGAAAGCCGCGCGCGTCGAGATGGATGCGCTCGGCGGTGAGACGGGATGCTCCGTAGCGCGCGGCCGCGACGACACACGCGGCGAGATCCGCGCGGGCGGCGCCGTTGAAGGGGTTCGCGCCGACCGCCCGGACCCACGTCCGGGCCGCGCTGCCGAACATCCCCCGCTCGAAGAGCTCGCCGGCACGGGCCGCGAGACGATCCGACTCGGCCACCTCCGCGCTCGAGACCGGCAGGAGGTCGGTCGCGCGCCTGCCGCGGTTGCCCGCGACCCCGCGCGTGTTGGAGATCAGGATCTCCACGGCCGTCTGAAGCTCCTCCACCGCCACGTTCGAGATGTCGAGGTTGCCGAGCATCCAGCGCTGCCAGGGAATGTCGCGCGCGACGGCGTCGACAAGGCCGTCGCCGGTCGCCCCGAGCGACTGGTTGCGACCGTGGAAGCGGTAGTTGTTCACCGGCGCGTCGACGTAGTCGATCTCGGCGATCTCGGCCACGCGCGCGGCGATGTACCAGTCCTGGTAGGGCGACACGTCGGGGATCGGCCAGAAGCGGTCGCGCAGGGAAGCCCGCACGACGGTGGCGCCGCCGTTCACGAAGTTGCCGTGCATCAGGCGCCCGAGGATGTGGCCGCGCGGCGGAGACTCGTTCTTGTACCTGAAGAAGGAGGGCTCGACGACGTTGTCGTGCTCGTCGACGATCTGCATGTCGCCGTGGAGGAGCCCCAGCTCCGGGCGCTGCATCAGAATCGGGACCTGGACCTGGAGCTTGTCAGCCGGCCAGGTGTCATCGCCGTCGAGCGTTGCGATGTACTCGCCGGTCGCGACCTCGAGCCCGGCGTTCGTCGCCGAGACGACACCGCCGTTCTCCTTGCCGATGTAGACGATCCGGTCGCGGTACGGCTCGATGGCGGTCTCGGTCGCGTCGGTGGACCCGTCGTTCACGACGATCACCTCGAGACGGTCAGACGGCCAGTCGAGGCCGAGCGCGCTCTCGATGCTCGCCCCGATCCAGCGCTCGACGTTGTAGGCCGTGATGATGCAGGTGACCTTCGGCAGGTCACCCCCAGCCGCCCCGGACATCAGCCCTCGATGACGAGCGAGTCGAGGCCGGTGTAGATCCGCGCGTTCGGGAAGGCACGACGGGCCGAGTTGACGAGGCCGTCCAGGCTCGGCCACGGTGCGGGCTCGCAGCCGAACATGCGCAGGTCGTCGACGAGGACCGTGGTCCCCTCCGGCAGCTGCATCGAAGCGAACGTGTCGAGGATCGCGAGCGCGGGCTCGACCTGCTCGCCCATGCCCGTGACGCCCCCGGAGAAGTGACCGTCCAGCCAGATGAACGCAGGCTCGGCGAGGCCTTCCACCGCGCGCGGGATCAGCTCCTGGCCGTCGCCGAACAGCACGTCGATCTGCGGATCCCCCGCAAAGCGCGCCTCGGCGTCCGCATACAGCTTCGGCTCAACCTCGACCGTGATGATGCGAGCGACGTACGGACGCAGGAACGCGGTGGTGTCGCCGAGGTATGTGCCCGACTCGACGAACACGCGGTTGCCGCGATGGCGCAGCAGGCCGAGCAGGTAGTCGCGCTTCGCCTCGGGCGTGGGCGGCTCGATCACCGGCGCGGCCGGGCGGTCGGGGCTCGAGAGCGTGGTGCTGTGGGTGATCGCGGGCAGCTGCACTGGTTCCTCCGGGGGACGGACGAAATGGAACATCCCGCAGGCGTACTCGCAGCCGGCGAGCTCGTCGAGACGACGGTGACGGCGGAACACGCCTCGGTCGTCGACACCGGAGAACTCGACGAGCTCGAGCTCCGGAAAGAACTTCTCCATGACCTCGAACACGTCGTGCACGCGATGGGCGTTGAAGCACGTGCGCTTGCGGCCGACCGGCCCGGAGAACAGCAGGTGGCCACCCGGGGCCAGGACGCGCTGAAGCTCCGCCGCGGCCTTGACCGTGCCATGCGGGTCGAGCGGATCGCCGTAGCGGCCGAGGCCGATGTGCTCCGCCACGTGAAGGCACGAGACGGACTCGAGCGAGCGGTCCGGGAACGGGAGGTCGAGGATGCTGCCCACGATCGACTCGAAGTCCTCGATCTGGACGGGGAGCGAACGGATGTCGACGAACGCGACCGGGCAGATCGCGGTCAGGAACCCGACCAGGTCTACGCGCGACCCGACGTCGACGTGACGGCCGGGCTTGTACTCGGCGACGCGCCGCGCGGCCCACACGTCCTGGTGGAAGTAGTGCTCGTCGTACGGGTTCGTCGGGGTGCGATCCTCGAGCTGCGGGTTCAGGTCCGCGTCGCTGACGCCCTCGCCGCCGGGCAGCGCGCGGTAGCGGTCGAGCTCCCAGCGGAAGCGCTCGTGCTTGTCGAGCGGCGGCGTCTGCGCGCCGAAGAGGGTCTCGCGCAGCTGGCCAAGCGTGTGCGCGTCGAAGCTCGGGACGTTGCCGAGCGTCCCGCCGTGGCGGGACAGCGTGGCGGTGGCCCGTGCCGCGACGGCGGCCTCTGCGCCGCTTCCGGGAACCGCCAGAACGTCCGGCGCCCCGGGTCCGTCGATGCCCGCTGCCGCGAGCACTGGCTGGGCGCGCTCGGCGATCTCATCCGCCGTCGCGGCGCCGTAGAGCACAAGCGTCACGTCGTCGGTCGCCGTGAACGTCTGCGCGTAGGCGTAGAGCAGCTCGGGCGCCGCCGCGACCTCACCCAGGTCGGCGGCCACCGCATACGTGCGTGAGTCGAGCGCGACGGGCTGCGGCTGGTCCGAGGCCTCGAACTCGAGTGGCATCACGTGATGCACTTCGCGGGTGACCAGACCCTCGAATGGAGCCAGGTCAAGCCGGCGGCCCGATACGAATGCGACCGCAAGGCGCTGGGCGTCGTTCCCCGCGTGCCGGTTGGGTGCCGTGTCCTGCACGCGGTTGTCGGGCACGTTCACGATCGTCGACGGATCGACACAGGCCATCAGCGGCAGGTCGAGCGGGTTCTGCGAGAGCTGCTCCTCGAGCGAGTTCGGGTTGAAGTAGTCGAGACGCTCGAGCAGGGGGACGATCTGCTCGGTCCGGAAGACGTGGCCGTCGGCGGACATCGGGTAGCCCCAGTCGCCAAAGCGCCCACGCCACTCGAATGTCATCTCCGGACTGAGCGCCGGCGGCTCCATCGGTGCGTCGAGCGCGTAGCAGTAGTCCTTGTTCGGGTCGAGGCGCAGCGAGCAGCACAGCACTCGCGGGTCCTCGTCGAGCGCCTGAAGACCGGCGGCGTCGAGGTCGAGCTCGTGCGTGAAGACGATGTCGTCGACGAGGAACGCCAGGCGTGAGCCTGCGTCGCGCGCGAACTCGAGCGTGGCCTCCTTGAATCCGCCCTGCGCGCGCTCCTCCCCCCAGCGCACCCACGGGTAGTCCTCGCGCACGATTGCGTAACCGTGCTCATTGAGCTCGTCGCTCGCCGTGTAGACGACGGAAACGTCTGCTCCCGGCGCGAACCGCGCCATCGAACGGAGCAGCAGCTCGAGTTGCGCTGGGCGGTCCTTCGAGAAGGCAATGAAAGAAGGCGCGACTGCAGCGTCGCACTCGGGACGCGAGGGGATCACATCCCTCGTATCGGCTATTCGTCCAGCGGCTTGAGCGGCGCTAGCCCTGCTCGAGCGGGGCCATCGTCAGCCCCGCATCGTTCAGCTGCTCCCAGTAGAACTCGGCCGGTTCCTTGGGGCCCGACCAGACGATCGCCTGGCCGGTGTTGTGGATCCTGTCCGCGATCCTGTAACCGTCGTCCAGGCTCACGCCCGGGATCACCCGGGACAGCGCGTGCGCCACACCGTCGAAGGTGTTGTGGTTGTCGTTGAGGACGATCACGCGCCACGCGTCACCGAGGCCGCTGCCCGGCGTGCCCACGCGCGGGAGCTCGATCGTGCCGCTCTCGCTCACGCCGCGTCCCGCTCCGCGCGCTTCCGCCAGTAACGGTCGAGTCCCATCCACTGCTGATCGGGCGGAGTGGCCTGCTCGAGGCGGATGCCGATCTCGTCGCCCGGCTCGTGGAAGAGCTTCACGAGGCGCCCACACCACTCCTCCATGCCCTGCTCGCGTGCATCCTTACCCCAGGTCGCGAGCCACTCGCGGACGGCGGCGATCTGCTTCCCCGGGTCGTCGACGAAGCCGAAGTGTGTCGGGCACAGACGCTTCGGCCCCCACGCCTCGAGCATGTCGAGCGACGCCTTCCACTTCTCGATGTCGACGTCCGGCGGAGGAGTCGGGGCGAGCGCGAGGTCGTGCGGCGGTATGCGGACGCCACCGACGTCGCCCGTGAAGGCGTCACCGGAGTCCTCGTGCAGGTAGGCCACGTGGTGCGACGCGTGCCCGGGCGCGTACTCCACCCGACAGCCCTCCACGGTCTCGCCGCCGCTGAGGATCGTGATGTTGTCCTCGGGGACCGGCGCGACCTCGCCCCAGAGCCGGTCCATGTCGTCGCCGTAGAGCTGGCCGGCCGACTTGAGCAGCTTGCTCGGGTCGATCAGATGCGGCGCCCCGCGCTCGT
>JAICJV010000041.1 GCA_025928265.1 Thermoleophilaceae bacterium | reverse complement strand
CGGCTTGCATCGCCGATACGTTAGGGCGGGTCAGACCAGCAGCTGCCAGGGCAGCTTCTGAGCGTCCGCCCCCGCCAGCTCGAGCGCCTGGGCCCCGAACATCGTCACCCACGCGTTGCGGTGGTTCGGGTTCACCTCGGGCTGGTAGGGCAGCGAGAGCTTGCCGTCCGCGCCGGCCGCGTTCTCCGCGAGCCGGGCCGCCGCCCGATCGATGCGATCGTCGCGGATGCCCGTGAGCAGCGCCATGCGCACCGCCTGCGCGGTTGCGTCGAGCTGCTCCGGGCCGCGCTCGCCGGTCGCGGTCTCCACATAGCGCGGCAGGCCGCCGCTCTCGAGCTGGTGGCCGAACGCCCACTCGGCGCCGCGGCGGGCGCGGTCGAGCGCGTCGGCGTCGCCGGTGGCCTCACTGAAGCACCAGAGGCCCTCGGTCGCGTACAGGTGCGGGTGCAGCATTGTCTCGCGGTCGCTCGGGTGGGTGACGAAGCGGCCGTCGGATCGCTGGATCGCGGCCGCAGTCTCGACCAATGCGCGCGCCGGCTCCTCGAGGCCGGCGGCCAGCAGGCACTGCGCCACCTTGATCACGTGCGCGCCGCCCTCGGTCGACCACGCCGAGCGGTCGGTCACCGGCTCGTCGCTGTCGATCGAGCGCAGCTCGCCCGACGGCGAGAGCTGCTCGGCGATCCGCCGCGCCAGCGACTCGCCCTGAGCCGCCCAGCGCTCCTCGCCGTGCAGGCGCCCGAACGCGAGCAGGCCGGTGGAGATCATGGCGAGGTCGAAGTTGTAGATGGCCTCGCGGTCCCAGCCGGCGCGCGCGGACAGGTCGCCGCCGGCGCCGAGCCGCTCCATCAGCCAGTCCGCTGCCCGCGTGCCGGCCTCCCGCTCAGCGGGGTCGTCGCTCGCCGCGAAGTGCGTGAGCGCGTATCCCGTGATCTCGGGGTATTCGAAAGCGGGCTCGCCCGTCGCGGCGTCGACCCACGCGTAGAACGCCCCGCTCGCGCTCTGGCAATCCCCCGTCGCCATCCAGCGACGGAGGCCCGCCACCACTGTGGACGCCACTAGACCTGGACGCGCGCCGACCGCGGCCGGACGAAGCGGCGGGGTCGCTCGGGCTCATGCGGCGCGTCGCCGGAGGCCACGCGGAGCAGCGAGTCGTACGCCTCGGCGGGCGCGCGCGAGACGGGCTGGAGCGACGCCTCGTGGAGCGCGTCCACGATCTGGCCGGCGGCGCTGCCGTCGCCGTACGGGCTCGTGGCCTGTGCCATCCGGTCGTAGTCGCCCTCGACGTCGGTCATCAGGCGGCTCCCCCACTCGACGATGTGGTCCGCGTTCGCGCCGATCAGGTGCGCCGAGCCGGCGAGCACGCCCTCAGGGCGCTCGGTCGAGTCGCGCAGCACCAGCACCGGCTTGCCGACGCCGGTCGCCTCCTCCTGGAGGCCGCCCGAGTCGGTGATCAGGAAGTGGCAGCGCCCGAGCAGCCACACGAGCGACTGGTAGTCGACCGGGTCGAGCAGCGTGACGTTCTCCACCGGGGCGAGGTAGCGGTGCACCGGCTCGCGCACCTTCGGGTTCATGTGAACCGGGAAGACGAGCTGCAGCTCGTCGCTGTAGCGGCGGCTGAGCGCGCGCAGGCCGAGGCAGATCTCCTCGATCGCGTGGCCGAAGTTCTCCTTGCGGTGAGTCGTCACGAGCACGACGCGCCGGTTGTCCGGGATGTCGCCGAAGCCCGCGAGCTGCGGGTCGAAGCTGAGGTCGCCGACCTGGTGCAGCGCGTCGATCACGGTGTTGCCCGTCACGCGGATCGCGTCATCGGGCACGGCCTCGCGGCGCAGGTTGTTCGCGGCCCAGTCGGTCGGCGCGAAATGGAGGTCCGCGATCGCGCCCGCGACGCGGCGGTTGACCTCCTCCGGGAACGGATCGCCCTTGTCGAAGGTCCGCAGCCCCGCTTCGACGTGACCCACGCGGATGCCGTGATAGAAGCCGGCAAGGCTGGCCGCGAGCACGGTCGTGGTGTCGCCCTGAACCAGAATCCAGTCCGGCCGGTCGGCACGCAGGACCTCGTCCATGCCGGCGAGCACGGCGCGCGTGATGTCGGTGAGCGACTGGCCCGGGCGCATGACGTCCAGGTCGTAGTCCGGCTCGATGCCGAACAGGTCGAGCATCTGATCGACCATCTGGCGGTGCTGTGCGGTGACGCAGACGCGCGACACGAAGCGTCCGGGATCGGCCTCGAGAGCCTGGATCACCGGTGCCATCTTGATCGCCTCAGGCCGCGTTCCGATCACGCTGAGCACGCGAACCGGTGCGTCCGGCCGCGCGTCCTGAAACGTACCTACGTGCCCCGCGTGCCCCTCGAGACGCGGTGTTGTCACGATTTCTCCTTCGAAGTCTTGTCTCCGGCGCCGTGGGCAGCGCCAGAATGAGCCCCTGCCGGCGCGGCAATCGTTGCCACACCGGCCTTCGTTCCCCCAAACCGGCGCGCCAAATCGCCGGATGGGCTTATCCAACCTAGCGAACTGGTTGCACCGGCCCGCGCAGTCGAAGGCGCTCGGTTGCGCCAGCCCGCCCCCACCCGTCCGAATTTCGTACTAAGACGCCGCATAAGAGTCGGGGTGTCCGCCGCGTTGGTTGAACATGGCGGCAACCCCAGCCACTCGCAATGGCGCGACCCTCGGCCCGGCCGTGGCGGTCGAGTCCGAGGACGCGGAGACCCAGCGGCGGATCAGCGCCGCGCTGGCCGCTGAGGCGCGCGTAGACGCGCTGGTGCTGGCGCTCGACCTGGGCGACGCCGGTGCCCCAGCCGCGATCCGCGCGGCCTGTGCGACCGGGGCCGGGCGCCCCGTCGTGGTGGTCACCACCGGCGGCGCTCCCTCCGCGGTGCGCCGAGCGCTGCGCGCCGGCGCGCGCGCCGTGGTGCTCGAGGAAGACCTCGAGACCACGCTGGGGCCGGCGGTGCGAGCGGCCACGGCGGGACTCGTCGCGATCCCGAGCGCCCTGCGCGGCCAAGCCGTCAAGCCTGTCTTCTCACACCGGGAGCGGGAGATCCTGACGCTGGTCGCCGACGGGGCGACCAACAAGGAGATCGCCGACCGGCTCTACCTGGCCGAGAGCACGGTGAAGAGTCACCTCTCCACGGCCTTCACGAAGCTCGGCGTGCGTTCGCGCGCCGAGGCGGCTGCGCTCGTCCTGGACCCGGACGAGCGCCCAATCGAGCTGGCGCTAGGCGCCAACGGATCCTGAGGGGGACCGATCTGATGGCGACGGAAGTCGACGGTCAGGAACGTAACCGCACGCGCTCGGCGCTCGGGCAGGGCACGGAATCGCCCGCCATCACGATCGTCATCCCGACTCGCAACGAGGAGGGCAACATCGACGAGCTGGTCGCGCGCGTCGAGCAGGTGATGCCGGAGATCGCGATGGAGCTCGTCTTCGTCGACGACAGCGACGACCGCACGCCGCAGGCGATCGAGCGCGTCGCGCGCAGCTCCGCACTGCCGATCCGGCTGCTGCACCGCAGCGGCGACGACCGCACGGGCGGCCTTGGCGGCGCCGTGGTCGCGGGCATGCGCGTCGCGCGTGCTCCCTGGGTCTGCGTGATGGACGCCGACCTCCAGCACCCGCCCGAGGTGATCGAGTCGCTGACCGCCGAGGCACTCGACGGGCGCCGCGACCTGGTCGTGGCGAGCCGCTTCCGCGAGAACGGCAGCGTCGGCAGCTTCGGAGCGCTGCGGCGCGGCGCATCGCGCGTCTCGAGCACTGCCGCCGGCGTCTTCTTCCGCGGCTCGCTGCGTGGCGTGACCGACCCCATGAGCGGCTTCTTCATGGTCCGTCGCGAGGCGATCGACCTCGACGCGCTGGAGCCCAACGGCTTCAAGATCCTGCTCGAGATCCTCGTGCGCAACTCCGGCCTGAGGGTCGGCGAGGTGCCGTTCACCTTCGCCGAGCGGTACGCCGGTGAGAGCAAGGCGTCGATGCGCGAGGGGATCAACTACCTCTCGCAGCTCTGGCGGCTGCGGCTCGGCGCGTTCACCGCGCGGGTCGGGCGCTTCGGGCTCGTCGGGATCACCGGGCTGGTCGTGAACACGGCGATCCTCGCCGCGCTCGCGGAGCTCGCGGGGGTCAACTACCTCCTGGCCGCGGTGGTCGCGACGCAGGGGTCGACGCTCTGGAACTTCTGCCTCACCGAGCTGTGGGTGTTCGGCGACCGCCACCACGCGCGTCCCGGCGCGCGGCGCGTGGCGATGTTCTTCGTGGTCAACAACGTGGCCCTGGCGCTGCGCGCGCCGCTGCTCGTGGGCCTGACGGCCGGCATCGGCATCCACTACGCCGTCTCGAACGTGCTGTCGCTGGTGGCGGTCTTCCTGGTCCGCTTCACGGTCGCCGACATGTGGATCTGGGGCCAGGCGAAGGACGTCGCCGCCGGCGATCTCGCGCGCCACAACTACGACATCCACGGGCTGATCAGTGTCGCGTCGGACGGGCGCCTGCCCGAGCTCGAGCGCTTCCGCATCGCGGAGCAGCTCACCGCTCCGACGATTCGAGTCCGCATCGGCAGCGTCAGCCGCAAGGCTGCGCGCATGCCGCTGGGATCGGCTGCCGCCGCGGCCGCCAAGAAGAACGGTGGCGGACCCGCCCTGGACGCCTCCGTCGCCGCGGCGGCAAGCCGGATCACCTACGTCGAGGGCCGTGCCGGGCTCGGCTTCGGCGCCGACATCGAGATTGCCGACGGGCACATCGCCGTGACGGCCTCGCCGCTGCTCAAGCGCTCGCCGCACGTGCTCTACACGAACGTGGTCGAGCCGATCCTGCGTTGGACGTTCGCCGAGCGCGGCTACGCGCTCGTGCACGCCGCGTGCATGGCCCACGAGGGCAAGGCGTTCCTCATCACGGCGCGGACCGACACCGGCAAGACCACCACCTGCCTGAAGACCCTGGACGCGAAGCCGTACGCCTTCATGTCCGACGACCTGACCCTCCTGTCGCCCGACGGACGGGTGCTCACGTACCCGAAGCCGCTCACGATCAGCCGCCACACGTTGCAGGCGGTGAAAACGCCGCTGCTCTCGATGCGCCAGCGGCTGACGCTCTTCTACCAGAGCCGGCTGCACTCCCGCTCGGGCCGCCGCTTCGCGATGCTGATCGCCAAGACGCACATGCCCGCGGCGACGATCAACGCGCTCGTGCAGCTGCTGGTGCCGCCGCCGAAGTACCAGGTGGACAAGCTGATCCCGCACGTCGAGATCGCTCCCGAGGCCAAGGTGGCCGGGCTGATGATCATCCAGCGCGGCGGCGTGGGCAACGTCGAGCTCGAGCCGGCCGAGGCGCTCGACATCCTGCTCGCGAACTGCGAGGACGCCTACGGCTTCCCGCCGTACGCGGAGATCGAGCACTTCCTGCACAGCCGCAACGGCTCCGACCTGCGTGCCGGCGAGCGGGCGATCATCGCCGCCGCGCTCGACGGCGCACCGGCCACGCTGCTGCGCAGCGAGACGATGGACTGGCACCGGCGCGTGGCGACCATCGTCGACTCGCTCACGGGCACGAACGGCAACGGACACGGCAACGGGAACGGCGCGAACGGCCATCCGCGTGCCGCGATCCGCGTCGTCGGCGGCCAGCCGGCCGTCGCCACCGAAACCGCCGACTGAGTTATCACTTAGGCCGCAAGTTTTCGCCGCCGGCGCCCGTTACTTCCGCATGAGCTCTTCGATGCGGCGCTTCGGGCGCAACGGCACGGGCGGCGGCAACGGCGCCCGCGGTGGCGGAGTCGCGGTGGTCGCGAATGCCCCGACTCTGATCGTCCTCGACGCGCTCGAGCAGCTCGACCCGCCGTCGCGGGCGCTGCTCGACCTGTCGCTGCGCCTCGAGGTGGACGACGAGCAGATCGCGGCGATCGGCAAGACCGACGTGGCGCTGCTGACCGAGTCGCGCGACGAGGCCGTCCGCCTCGTGACAGCGGGCATCGACGTCCCGCCGGCGGAGGAGCTGGCGCACGTCCGGCGGGCGCTCACCCTGCTGTACGCGAGCTCGCAGGTGAGCGAGGTGGCGCCGCCCGCGAAGCGCGAGCCGGTCGGCGCGACGGTCGACCTCGACGAGCTCGAGGCGCTGCTCGACCTCGAGCCGGCACCCGACCCCGCGCGGGTCGAGCCGGTCGAGCCGACCGCCGCCCCGAAACCGCGCCGCCGCGTCGACCTGCTCTTCGTCGCGATCCTCGCGCTCGCCACGCTCGTCCGTCTCTGGCACATCAACAAGCTCGGCCTGAACTCCGACGAGGCCGTCTACGCAGGCCAGGGCGCCGCGATCGCCAACGACGCCGCGCTCGAGCCGTTCTTCCCGGCGTTCCGCGCGCACCCGCTGCTCTTCCAGACCTTCCTGTCGATCGGCGACCACCTCGGCATCCTGGCCACCTTCGGCCGGATGCTGTCGGCAGCCGTGGGCGTCGCGACCGTCGCCCTCACCTTCCGCCTCGGCAAGCTGCTCTACGGCCGCAAGGCGGGGCTCGTGGCCGCGCTCTTCATGGCGCTGATGCCGTACCACGTGGTGGTCACGCGGCAGATCCTGCTCGACGGGCCGATGGTCCTGTTCGCGACGCTGAGCCTCTACCTGCTCGCGCGCTTCGCCGTCACCCAGCAGCCGGCGTGGATGTATGCCTTCGGCGCGGCGATGGGCCTCACGGCGATGTCGAAGGAGACGAGCCTCGTGCTGCTCGGCGCCGTCTACGCCTTCCTGGCGCTCACGCCGCAGATGCGCGTGGCGCCGCGGGTCCTGCTCAAGTCGATCGCAGCGCTCGTCGGCGTGCTCCTGCTGTTCCCGCTCTCGCTCAAGCTGGCCGGCGCAACCGAGACCGGCGGCAACTACCTCGCCTGGCAGCTCTTCCGCCGGCCGAACCACGACTTCACCTTCTACATGGCGGAGGTCCCCAAGGCGATCGGCCTCGGCGTCGTGATCGCCGCGATCGCCGGCCTCTGGCTGCTGCGCAAGCGCAACAGCTGGCGCGAGACGCTGCTGATCGCCTGGATCGCGGTGCCGGTCGTGTTCTTCCAGCTCTGGCCGGTCAAGGGCTTCCAGTACCTGCTGCCGATCGCGCCGGCCGTGGCCGTCCTGGCTGGGCGCGCGCTCGCCCACTGGGGCGCTGGCCGCGACCGCAGCGTGCGCACGCTGCTCACCGACCGGCGCGTGGCGATCGCCGCCACGGCGCTGATCAGCGTCTCGCTGCTCGTGGCCACGATGGGCCGCATCGACCCGGCCGGATCGGCGACCTTCCTGGCCGGCTCGGGCGGCGTGCCCGGCGGCCGCGAGGCGGGCCAGTGGATCGAGGGCAACGTGCCGGAGGGCGCGCAGCTCCTGGCGGTCGGGCCGTCGATGGCGAACATCCTCCAGTTCTACGGGCACCGCAAGGCATACGGCCTGTCGGTGAGCCCGAACCCGCTCAACCGCAACCCGTCGTACCAGCCGATCTCCAATCCCGATCAGGCGATCCGCTCGAACGACCTCCAGTACCTCGTCTGGGACTCCTACTCGGCGTCGCGGTCGAAGTTCTTCTCGCGCTCGCTGCTGCGCTACGCCGATCGCTACCACGGCCGCGTCGTCTACACCGGCACGGTCACCGTCAAGAGCGCGGACGGCCGCAGCGTGCGCCAGCCCGTCATCCGGATCTACGAGGTACGCCCGTGAGAAGCCTGCTCGTCATCGCACTGGCCGCGGCCGGCCTCGCCGTCGCCGCGCCCGCACAGGCCGCCTCGACGGCCGACACGAACACCACGACGCCGATCAAGCACTTCATCGTGCTGATGCAGGAGAACCACTCCTACGACAACTACTTCGGCACCTACCGCGGCATCCACGACGACGCGAACGGGACGCCGGCGGGGGTCTGCCAGCAGCACAACCTCAAGGACCCGAAGCTCGGCTGCGTCAAGCCGTACCGGATCGGCAACAGCCCGATCCAGGACCTCAACCACAGCACGCGCGTCGCTCACCACCAGTACGACCACGGGAAGATGGACGGCTTCGTGGACGCGCTGCGCCGCGAGGGCGAGTCCAAGCCGAGCACGATGGGCTACTACGACGGTCGCGACATCCCGTACTACTGGAACATCGCGGACAACTTCGTCCTGTTCGATCGCTTCTTCACGTCGGCCGCGGGCGGCAGCGTGGGCAACCACATGTTCTGGGTCACCGGCACGCCCGGCAATCCGGACGCCGACCTGATCCCGCCGGAGGGCTTCAACCTCCCCACCATCTTCGACCGCCTCGAGGCGAAGCACATCTCCTGGAAGTTCTACGTCCAGAACTACGACCCGGGGATCAACTTCCGCAACCGCGGCATCGGCGACCGCGGCTCGCAGATCGTCTGGGTGCCGCTGCTCAACTACGCGCGCTACCTCGACAACCCGAAGCTGCGCAGCCACATCGTCGACATGAGCCAGTACTACAAGGATCTCCAGAACGGGACCCTCCCGGCCGTCTCCTACCTGGCGCCGGCCGGCTCGAGTGAGCACCCGCCCGGCAGCATCCAGGCCGGCGAGCGCTTCGTCCGCACGCTCGTGAACTCGCTGATGCGCTCGAACGCCTGGGACTCGTCGGCGTTCATGTGGACCTACGACGACTGGGGCGGCTGGTACGACCACGTCAAGCCGCCGCAGGTCGACCGCTTCGGCTACGGCTTCCGGGCGCCGGCGCTGCTCGTGAGCCCGTACGCGCGCCGCGGCCAGGTGAACCACACCACGCTCGACTTCACCTCGATGCTCAAGTTCATCGAGAACAACTGGAAGCTCGCGCCGCTCGCGAGCCGCGACCGCCGCGCGAACGACTTCCTGTCGGCGTTCGACTTCAAGAGCCGCCCGCGGCAGGCCGAGTTCGTCCAGGCCACACGCGGCTCCACGAAGAAGCCGGAGCCGGTCCGCGCCGTCGTCTATGTCTCCTACGCGCTCGCGGTGGCGCTCGCGGCGCTCGCGATCGCCGGAGCGCTGGTGGCGGAGCGACGCCGCCGGCCGGCGACCACGCTGCCGCCCGACCCCGGCCACGAGGCGCGTGAGGAGGTGGGCGTCTGATGCGCCGCGTGCTGCTCACCGCCGCGGCGGCGACCTGCCTGCTCGTGCCGTCGGCCGCGCAGGCGCGCACCGAGCCGTATCGCGTGCAGACGGTCCCGCCGGTTGCCGGCGTGGAGTTCCACTTCCAGGGCAAGGTGGTGCGCACCGACTCCCACGGCAAGGTCGTCCTCCACCCCGTCGGGCTCAGGACCGACCAGGTCAAGCAGCACGTGACGATCGCCGACCGCCGGCTCTCGCCGAATCACATCGCGAGGTTCGACCGCTGGTTCGGCCGCAACATCGTCACGCTCAACAACTTCTACCGGCTCAGCTTCACGTTCCATGACCTTGCCGGAAAGCCGGTGGACCCCGACCTGGTCAGCTCGATCACGCTGAAGAGCCGCACGGGCGTGCGTACGACGCTCACGAAGGACAAGAGCGTGTGGCTCCAGGGCAGCCGCGTCGTGCCGTTCTCCGGCGAGCTGGTCTCGAAGGACATCGACTTCCAGGTCGAGCGGGCGTTCGTGGACGGCACGAACGTGGTCAACCGCGCGCAGCAGCGCTTCCGCCCGCGCACGACCCGCGACCTGTCGGTGCAGCTGCTGTTCTACGGCCTCAAGATCGTCACGCGCGACGCGCTGTTCGGCTTCCACGTGGGCGAGGCCGTGCAGCTGCGCTACCCGAGCGGGCGCACGATCACGCGCGAGCTCAAGGACGGGCAGGTCGTGCTCCCGTCGCTGCCGCGCGGCACCTACAACCTGAAGGTGAAGGCCTCGGGGGTCTCGTTCACGCGGCCCGTGTCGGTCTCGCGCAACCAGGAGGTCGAGCTGAAGGTGATCAGCTGGCTCGACATGCTGCTGGGGGTGGGCGCGATCGTGGCGCTGGCTGTCGGGCTGGCGGTCGCCCGGCGGCCCGAGCTCGCGCGCAAGCTGCGGCTGCGGCGCCGCGCGACCGTGGGAGCCGGACGGTGAAGCGGACCGTCCTGATCGCCGTCGCGCTGCTGTGCGCGGCCATGCTCGCGCCGTCGGCGCACGCCGCCCCGCGCGACGGGCAGGCGCCGCTGTTCGCCTACTACTACATCTGGTACACGCCCTCGTCCTGGGATCGCGCGAAGAGCGACTACCCGCTGCTCGGCCGCTACTCGAGCGACGAGCGCGACGTCATGCGCGAGCACATCCGCGAGGCGAAGGCCGCCGGCATCGACGGCTGGTTCGTGAGCTGGAAGAGCACCGAGCCGCTGAACGCGCGACTCGCAAAGCTGATCCAGGTCGCCTCCCAGGAGCACTTCAAGCTCGCGATCATCTACCAGGGGCTCGACTTCGAGCGCCACCCGCTGCCGGTGGACCAGGTGCGCGGCGACCTCGACCTGTTCCAGCGCCAGTTCGCGCACGCCGCGCCGTTCAAGGGCGTTTTCGAGAAGCCGCTCGTGATCTGGTCGGGCACGTGGAAGTTCACGCGCTCGCAGATCGCATCGGTGATGACGCCGCAGCGCCGGTCGCACCTGCTGATGCTGTCGTCCGAGAAGAACGTGGACGGGATCAACCGCCTCAGCGGCCTCACGGACGGCGACGCCTACTACTGGTCGTCGGTGAACCCCGACACCTATCGCGGCTACCCGCAGAAGCTTCAACAGATGGGCGCCGCCGTGCACGCGCAAGGGGGGCTTTGGCTCGCGCCGGCGGCGCCCGGTTTCGACGCGCGGCTGATCGGCGGCAGGACGGTGGTCGACCGCAAGGACGGTGACACGCTGCGGCGGGAGATGAACGCCGCCACCGCGTCGTCGCCGGACGCGATCGGCCTGATCAGCTGGAACGAGTTCAGCGAGAACTCGGCGGTCGAGCCCAGCGAGCGCAACGGCAACCGCTACCTCCAGGTGCTCGCCGACCTGCGCGGCGCGCCGGGCCCGAAGGCGGCCGACTTCGACTCGAGCGCACCGGGAACGACCGGCTCGCACTCCGGCATCCCGGTCCTGGTCGGGCTCGTGCTCCTGATCGGCGGCGGCATCGTGCTGACGCTGCGGCGAAACACGGGGCGGACGCGGGCGTCGGCATGACGGCGGTCCGCTCGCGCGGGCGGCTGCTGTGGCCGCTCGGCCTCCTCCTCTGCATCGCGGCCGCCGTGCCGTGGTTCATCTCGCTGAGTGGCATCGACCGCGCGCAGCCGCACCACTATGCGAAGCGCTCCGTGGACGGGCGCCGCAAGCTCGACCTCGTCTACGAGCGCAGCTACCAGTACGAGGCGACGTTCGAGAAGTGCGGCATCCAGAGCATGCCCGCCATGGCGGCCGGCCTGCACGTGCCCGCGACCGCGACCGCCGTCGCGCGGGCGTACTCGCAGCACCACGCGCCGGCGATCCGCCGCGTCGTCTACAACGGCTGCCGCGACGCGTTCCTCGATCGCTGGAACCCGCCGCCCGACGACGCTCCGTAGTCGCCACCGGTCAAGCCGGCGCCGGCGTCCGCCGATACCGCCACACTGTGGGTGGCGAGGATCACATGAGGACCGTACGAGCACCGCTGCCGCGCCCGGCCGGACCGCTCCGCGCGAGCGCCCGGCAGGCGATCGCGGCCGTCGGTCCGCCGACGCCGTCGCGCTCGCTCCGCGTCGAGCCGCTCCTGCGGCGCCGCGCGCGCCGGATGCGCCCCGGTGTCTGACGCGCCGGACCTGATCGAGCCGCTGGTCGGCTTTCGCAACTGGCGCGTGATCGACGGCTCGCTCACCTCGCCCCACACCGGCGTCGCCTGGCACGAGCCGATCCTGTGCGCCCGCTGCCTGAGCGAGCCGGAGCGCCACCGCGCGCCCGAGCCGGGCTGCGACTGCGGCGTCTCCGCCTACCACGACCCGCAGGAACGCTTCAGCACCGTCGACTTCCGCGGCGTCTCCGGGATCGTCAGCCTGTGGGGCCGCGTCGAGCTGCACGACGACAGGGTGCGCGCGGAGTTCGCCCGCGTCGAGGCGCTGGCCACGTACAGCCGCTGGAGCGCGCGGCAGCGCCAGGCGGTCGCAGACGTGGCCGCGGAGCTGGGCGCCGACCTCGTCGACCTGCACGAGCAGGCGGACGCGGCCGAGCTCTACGGCGCCGCTGTGGCGCCCGCGCCGTCTGTGTGAAGCACGTCCAGGTACGCGCCGTAGCCCGACGGGCTGCTCCATTCCGCCGCGGGCTCGACGGCGGTTCCCTCGCCCCACTCGTTGAACGTCGTGACGAGCTGCCAGGGCGCGCCTGACGCGATCATCGCCCGCACCGACCCGGCGAAGCGGCCGACGCTGCGCTCGAGCCGCGGCGCCGCCTCGCGGGCGTGCCAGAAGCCGGGCGACACCGCGAACGACTGGCCGGGCTGGCTGTCCTCGGCGCGCGCGGGCGCGTACTGGTGCCACGCGTCCGGCTGGCTGGCCACCTGCCGGTAGCCTGAGAACACCTTGAGCACGACGTACGCGCCCGTGTCGTTCGCGGCCTTCCAGCGGTCAGCCATGGCGGCGCCGTCGTTCGCGTCGGCGTAGACGAACACCACGAAGCGGCCGTTCACGCGCAGGTACGCAGGGTCGCTCGCGTAGCGGTCGCGGATGTAGGCCAGATCGGCGCGTATGGCCGCCGGTGACGGGTCGCCCTGCCCCTCCGGCTCGTAGTAGAGCGCCCAGCGAAACGGGGTTCCGTGTGCGGCCGCCAGCAGCGACGCGATGCGCCGGTCCGAGCGGCTGCCCCGCCCCCACCACGACGCGATGCCGGCGTCGATCCGCCCGTAGCGCATCGCGGCGATCTGGCGGCGGATGGTCGTCGTCTCATCCTCCGAGTAGAAGCCGGCGCTCGGCGTGAAGTGCGTGAACGGGTCCAACCCCTGCTGGCGCCACGCCTCGGGGAACCACGGGTAGTAGAAGGCGGCGCGGATCGGGAAGCGCGGCTGGGCGCGGGTTGTGGTCGTCACGCGGAAGTGGCCGACCGCCCGCGCCCGCCGGGCGCGTGCGACGATCGCCACGCGGCCGCGCGCCGCGGCCGCGATCCGGACGCGCGCCCTGAACGCGCCGTGGCGGCCGGCGCGTGCGCGCACGACGTGCGCCGATCCGGCCCTGATCGCCACGCGCGCGCGGTGGGGACATCCCCTGCCGTGAAGGACGACTCGCGTGCCAGCGGGCCCGGACGCCGGAGCGATCGCGACATGCGGCGCCGCGTGCGCGGGTACCGCGGCGAGCATGGTGGTTCCGAGCGCAACTAACAGCGCGGCGCTGGTCTGAAGTGCTTGTGCGGGTCTGGCGGTCAAGAATCGGGCGGCTGGTCGTGGTCGCGGCGCTGGCGGGCGCCGCTCACGGCGCCACCGCCGAAGCTGCCACCACGCTCCGGATGGAGCCGGCCGCCGGTCCTCCCGGCACCAAGGTAGCGCTGGCCGGCGCCGGCTTCGCGCGTCGCGCCTCCGTGGTCGTATCGGTCCACGGCAACCGCAGCGTTAGGGTCCGCACCGACCGCCACGGCCGCTTCGCCGCCACGACCACGATCCGGGGGAACGGCCGTCTGAAGCTCAGCGCGCGCGGGGGCGGCCGGCGCGTTCGGTCCTATCTCGTGGGCGGCGGCGCGACGCGGACGGGCGCGCTCGTGAGCGCGTCGGGCGCGCGGATCACGTGGACGCCGCGCACCGCCACCGCCGGGACGCTCGTCGCGCTGCGCGGCTCCCGCCTGCGGCGCACACGCGTGACGGTGGCGTTCCCGCCGAGCCACAGCCTGCGGCGGCGCACCGGCCGCAAGGGCACCTTCTCCGGCCGGCTCGCCGTCCCGCAGCTGGCGGCCGGCCGGCACTCGTTCACGATCAGGGCCGGGGGCCTTCACGCGCGGATCCCCTACCTCGTGCAGCCTGACCCCGTGATCGCCGGCGCCGGCGACATCGCGTGCGGTGCGAACAGCGGATCGGCGCAGTGCAGGCAGATGGTCACGTCGAACCTGCTGCTCCAGATCGCCCCCACCGCCGTGCTCGCCCTCGGCGACACGCAGTACGAGAACGGCGAGTACAGCAACTACCTGAACTTCTACGACCCTTCGTGGGGCCGGCTGAAGGCGATCACCCACCCGGTCGTCGGCAACCACGAGTACGGCAACTCGGACCCCGCGACCTGCGGCTACGCGTGCGGGTACTTCGACTACTTCGACGGCCCGGGTCAGATGAACGGGCGCGCCGGCGAGCGCGGCGCCGGCTACTACGCGTTCGACGTCGGCGCCTGGCGGCTCTACGCGATGAACTCGAACTGCACCCGGAGGGGCGCGCCCGGCTGCGGAGAGGGATCGGCGCAGCTGCGCTGGCTGCGCGACGACCTGGCCTCACACCCGCGCAGGTGCTCGCTGATGTTCATGCATCACCCCCTCTTCACCTCGGACACGCGTGAGTTCGACGGCGCGGCGTTCCAGGACAAGCTGCGCCCGCTGTGGCAGGCCTTCTACGCCGCCGGCGGCGACGTGGTCATGACCGGCCACTCGCACTTCTACGAGCGCTACGCCCCGCAGGACCCCTACGAGCACCGCGACCCCGCGCACGGCATCCGCCAGTTCATCGTCGGCACGGGTGGGCGCAACGTCTACAGCGCAGGGACGATCGAGCCGACGAGCGAGGTCCGCGGCGAGAAGACCTTCGGCGTGCTGCGCCTGGACCTGCACGCCGCGAGCTACGACTGGCGCTTCATCCCCGAGCCCGGCAAGACGTTCACGGACGCCGGCTCGCAGGCCTGCCACTAGGACGGGCCCCACACTCGTCCGTTTTTCGTCCCTTCGCGGCCACTCCCGCCGCCTAGTGTGGCGCGATGGCGCAGAAGAAACTCACCTCCGCGCGCGTTCTGTAGACAGGTCATGAGGCTCGCGTCCCTCCTCATCGCTGTGGTCCTTGCGCTGCTCGCAGCTCCGGCTGCGCTCGCCGACCAGTGGTACAAGACCGACACGCACGTGCACTCGGTCGTGAGCGGCGACGCGACCGACGACATCGGGATCATCGCCAAGGCAGCCAAGGACGCCGGCTACGACGCGATCTTCCTGACCGACCACTCGGCCACGTCGAACAGCGAGATCGGCGGCGTCGTGGCCAATCACGTCACCCTCGACGAGAACGACTTCCAGAACTGGACGAGCCGCGCGTTCGGCTCGCCCACCGCGACGACCGACGCCGAGGCATCCTCGCCCGTGAACACCGGCGTCAAGTCGCTCCATCTGGCCGCGACCTCCGGCGCCTCGTACGGCGAGCAGTTCCGCTGGTACAAGCGCGGGCCGAACATGCGCAACGGCGACGCCGTCGTGAAGTTCTCGGTGTATCCCACGCGAATCGATCCGGGCACCGGCCTCTACGTGTCGTTCTCCTACGGCGGCGACCCGACGATCACCTCGCGCCCACCGCAGGGCTACACGAACGTCTCGGGCCAGGTCGAGGCTGGGCGCACGAACGTCGTCGTCTACCAGCTCGGCAACCCGCGCGTGGACTCCGCGGACCCGAACGCGCGCGTGGCCACACATCAGCTCAGCTACACGCTGAACCAGTGGAACACGTACACGATCAACGTCAGCCAGGCGTTCCGCGACCTGATCCCGGCCGACGACATGCCGATGGACCTGAACGCGATCACCCAGCTCAAGATGGCGGCGGGCGGCACGGGCGGGACCGCGGACGGCTACTTCGACACCTACAGCCTCGACGCCACGGCCCCGATCACCTCCGGCCAGGAGTTCGCCTACCGGAACACGCATGTCGCCGACTTCAACACGCCGGACTTCACGATCTTCCCGTCGCAGGAGGTTGGCTACAACCGCCACGCGCAGCGCTTCAACTTCGCGATCACCGACCCGTCGCAGTTCACGCTCTACAAGACGGGGATCTCGTCGATCCTGCCGACCCAGCAGACCGGCTACCCGGCCCAGCTCAACCACCCCGGCCTGCCGGGCGGCGTGACGCAGCAGGAGGCGATCGACACGGACGGCGAGGGTGCCGACCTGATGGAGGTGGCCGAGCGCAGCGACGAAGAGGGCTACATCAAGAATGTGATGGTGGACACCTGGGACTCGATCCTCAGCAAGAACGTGACGCTGCTCGGCGCGTGGTCGAGCGACATGCACCGCGTCGAGCGGATGGGCCCCGCGACCTACATCCTGTCGCCGGACCGCAGCTTCAACGCGCTGATGCAGAACCTCTACGAGGGCCGGACCTACGTGGCCCCGAACGACTCCGGCGGCCGCGCGATCTTCAACCTCGACGGCAGCCAGACGCCATATGCGGCGCGCTACCCGACCTATGTCTCGCCGAGCCAGTCACTGGCGAACGTGCGCTTCCAGGTGAGCGGCGGAGTGGTGCCCGGCTCGAAGCTGATCTGGACGAGCAACGGTCAGCAGATCGGCGTGGAGAACGTCGACGGCCCGTCGTTCGACAAGGTCAAGACCGTGCCGATCGGCGGCCCGTTCACCTATGTCCGCGCCGAGGTTCGCGACCCCGCCGGCCTGCGCGTGTGGATGTCGCAGCCGATCTTCTTCCGCGACGCGCCCTCACTGCTGCCGCAGGGGATGACCTACAACGTCACGCGCGTCACCACCCCGACCGGCACCGGCTACACGAAGATCGCCACCCTGGGCGTCACGAGCCAGAGCTGGGACACGTCCTCGCGGACGCTCGCGCTGGGCCTGACGAACCCCAGCGGCTCGCTCGACGAGCTGCGCGTGACGAGTGGCGCGCTGGCCCCATCGACGCTCACGGTCGACGGGACCGCGGTGAGCGCCGCCGCCTCGCGCGCCGACTACGACAGCGCCACCTCCTCGAGCTGGTGGTACGACCCGGCCGAGCACGTGCTGCTCGTCAAGGCCCGCCAGACCGGCGGCACCGCCGCCGTGCAGGCGACGTTCACAGACGGTGGCGACACGACCTCGCCGGCCGCGCCGGACGGCCTCGTCGCGCACGCGCACGGCGCCGAGCGCATCGACCTGTCCTGGAACCCGTCGGCGGCGGGCGACCTGCGCGGCTACACGGTCTACCGCGACGGCATCGCGGTCGCGATCGTGCCCGCGGGCACCACCCAGTTCACCGACAGCTCGCTCGACGCGGGCACGCGCTACACGTACACCGTCGACGCGTTCGACACGTCCGAGAACCACTCCGGCATGGCGGCCTCGGCGTCCGCGACCACCGACGTGGTGTCCGTACTCACCTTCACGCCGTCGGCGGACTCGTACGTCGACTCGACCAAGACGACGAGCAACTTCGGGTCCACCACGACCCTCCGCGTGGACGGCTCGCCGCTGGTGCGCACGTACATGCGCTACGACCTCTCCGGCATCAGCGGCACGATCGAGAAGGCCACGCTCCGGATGTACGCGAACTCGAGCTCCGCGGGCCACGACGTGCACCTGGCCGACAACTCGTGGAGCGAGGGCACGCTCAACTGGAACAACGCGCCGGCGCCCGGCTCGGTGCTCATGGGCAGCTCGAACGGCGGTCCGGCGGGCACCTGGACGACCGCGGACGTGACCCCAGCCGTGACCGGGAACGGGTCGATCACGCTCGAGATGGACACCGACAACACGTCCGCGATCAGCTACTCGAGCAGCCAGGGCCCGAACCCGCCACAGCTCGTGGTGGAGGTGTCGGTGCCGTCGAACGACCCGCCGGTCGCCTCCGACAGGACGATCACGACGACCGTCGACGCCCCCGCCGCCTGGACTCCCAGCGTCACCGATCCGGACGGCGACCCGCTCACCTGCGCGATCGCGACCCCCGCGGCCCACGGCACGGCCACGGTCGCTCCCGACTGCTCGACGGGCAGCTACACGCCGGCCGCCGGCTACTCCGGTCCGGACTCGTTCACCTACCACGCCACGGACGCGCTCGGCGCGACGTCGAACGACGCGACCGCCTCGGTCACGGTCGTCGCGCCCAACCACGCGCCGGCGGTGGCCGACGGCAGCATGTCGACAGCCGAGGACACGCAGGGCTCGTGGACGCCGTCGGTCAGCGACCCCGACGGCGACACGACCACCTGCGCGATTGCCACCCAGCCGACGCACGGCAGCGCATCGGTGGCAAGCGACTGCTCGAGCGGCAGCTACACGCCCGCCGCGAACTACAACGGCCCCGACTCCTTCACCTACACGGCGACCGACTCGCACGGCACCGCGTCCGGCCCGGCGACGATCTCCGCGACGGTGACCGCGGTGGACGACGCGCCGACCGCGGCGGACCGCTCCCTCACGACGCCGTACGCCACGGCCGGCAGCTGGACGCCCTCGGTGGCCGACATCGACGGCGACACGCTCACCTGCTCGATCGCAACGCAGCCGGCGCACGGCACCGCCGGCGTCGCGAGCGACTGCTCGAGCGGCAGCTACACGCCGGCGGCTGGGTACAGCGGCCCGGACTCCTTCACCTACGTCGTCACCGACCCGTCGAGCGCGTCGTCTGCGCCCGCGACCGTCTCGGCGACCGTCGGCGCCGCGCCGAACCAGCCGCCGACCGCGGGCAGCGCCTCGCTCAGCACCAACCAGGACACCGCGGCGGCGTGGACCCCCGCCGCGAGCGACCCCGACGGCGACACGGTGACCTGCGCGATCGCCGGCGCGCCCGCCCATGGCACCGCCTCGGTGGCAAGCGACTGCTCGAGCGGCAGCTACACGCCGGCGCCTGGGTACAGCGGCGCGGACTCGTTCACCTACCAGGCGACGGACTCGAAGGGCGCCACGTCGAGCCCGGGCACCGTGAGCGCGACCGTGATCGTCCCCGCGCTGTTCAGCGACGGCTTCGAGAGCGGCACGCTGGCGGCCTGGACGACCAGCCGCGGCCTCGTCGTGCAGAACACCGTCGTCTCGACCGGCTCCTTCGCCGCCCGTGGCACGAGCTCGAACGGCGTGAGCTACGCGAAGAAGACGCTCGGCTCCACCTACTCGGACGTGACCTACCGCACGCGCTTCCGCGCTCAGACCGCGCTGCCGACCGGCTCGCCGACGATCATGCGGCTGCGGACGGCCGCCGACAGGGCGATCGTGGGCCTCTACATGAGCTCGACCGGCCGCCTCGGCCTGCGCAACGACGTCACCGCCGTCAGCAAGGCCAGCAGCACGTCGCTGAGCCTGAACCGCTGGTACACGCTCGAGTTGCACGCGATCGTCAACGGCGCGGCCAGCACGATCGAGGTGAGCGTCGACGGGGTCAAGCTCACGGACGTGTCGACCACCGCCACCGACCTCGGCACGAGCCCGGTCGGGATGCTCCAGGTGGGCGAGAACGCGAGCGGCCCGAGCTACGACTTCCTCTACGACGACGTGACCGCCACGCGGCCGGCGATCGGCTCGCCGAAGATCGCCCTCAGCGCCGCCCCGCGCTGCACGACACGCTCGGGGCTGCGGCTGACGGGGTCGCGCCGGCAGCGCGTCGGACGGACCGGCATCGTGACCGTCGGCGCCCGCAGCAGGTCCACCTGCCGCGTCAGCGCGCTCGCGGTCGGGCACACGCGCAAGGGCAGGAAGCGCCACCGCGTCAACTCGCGCCGGCTGCACACCGCGCTCCCCGCTGGGCGCGCGGGCAAGCTGCTGCTGCGCTTCCGGCCGCGCGACCGCAGGCGCCTGCACGGCGCGCTCGCGGACGGGCCCGTCTACGTGCTGGTCTACGCTGAGGCCGCGCACGGCTCCCGCGCGCTCGCCCAGCGCAAGATCCTCGTGCAGCCCTGATCCCAGCCGGCAACACCGACCTGGCCCTGCTCACGGCCATGCGCCGACGCGGCCACAACCAGGTGCTCGAGCGCGTGGTGCTCGAGTACTCGCGGCTCGGGGAGCACAGCCGGCTCTGGTTCGCGCTCGCCGCCGCCGGAGCCGTCCGCGATCCGGCGCACCGGAGCGTCTACCTCCGCCTGATCCGCGCGCTCGTCGGCGTCGAGCTGGCGAACGCCGTGGCCAAGCGGCTGGTCAGGCGGCGGCGCCCGCGCCTCGACGGCCTGCCGCCGCTGATGGCCACGCGCTCGTCGCTGTCGTTCCCCTCGGCCCACGCGGCCACCTCGTTCGCCGCCGCGCGCGTGCTTTCGGGCGGCGCCCTGCCGGCGGCGACGGTGTACGCGCTAGCGCTCGCGATGGCCGCCTCGCGTCCCTATCTCGGCGTGCACTACCCCTCGGACGTCGTGGCCGGCGCCCTGTTCGGCACCGCGCTCGCCGAACTGGTGCCCTAGACGGGGCCGTCCGCGAGATCGGTCAGCTGGAACTCCGGGCCGGCGCCGAACTCGCGCAGCATCCGCATGCGCAGGTCGTTGTAGCGGCGAATCGCATCGCTGCGCCGCCCCTCGCGCAGGTAGAGGCCGATCACGCGCCGCTGCACCGCCGTGTCGAACGGGTACATGTCCGCGAGCCGCCTGTAGTGGGCGAGCGCCTGCATCGAGTCGCCGTCCTCGAGCGCGATGTCGCCGAGCGTCGAGAGCAGCCGCGCCGCCAGGTCGCGCAGCCGCTCGCGCTCCGCGAAGGCCCACTCGGCATACGGCTCGTCGGCGAGGAAGTCGCCCCGGTAGAGCTCGAGCGCCTCCTCGAGCAGCCGCTGGGCGGCCTGGGTCTGGCCGCTGCCGTAGAGCGTCATCCCGTCCACGATCTTGTTCTCGAACTCGTCCGCGTCGATCCACACGCGCTCGCGGCTCAACATGTAGCCGCCGCGGGCCGCGATCACGAACGACGACGGGCTGCGCTTGGTGCGGGCCGGCTCCAGGTTCTCGCGCAGCGCGTGGACGAAGTGGCGCACGTTGTTGAGCGCACTCGCGTCGGAGCCGGGCCAGAACGCCTCGGCGATCTCGTCGGCGTGCACCATGCGCTGCCGCTCGCAGATGAGGTACTTCAGGAGGTGGCCGGGGCGATGCCTCAGCCAGTTGCCGCCGATCGAGCCCTCCGCGCTCTCGACCGAGGTCCGCCCGAGCGAGCGGATCCGCACGCTCGGCCCGGCCGTCCAGTGCGGCTCGGTGCGCCGCCGGCGGTCCTGCGGGTCGCCCGGGCGCAGGTGGAAGACGACGCGCGAGCTCTCGTCGCTGAGCGCGGCGGCGGTCACCCAGAGCGCGCCGTACGGGCTCCGGGGATGGTCGATGCGCATCTCGGGCAGCGGCTCGCGGCTGTTTCGCGCGAGCTCGGTGAGGCACACGTCGCCGGCCGGCAGACCGGTGCGGCAGCCGAGCACATCGCAGCAGACGTGGCCGTTGTGGCCGATCTCGGCGTCGCCGAGCAGCTCGCGCGCGGCGTCGTTCGCCGCGAGAACCGCGCCCGCTTCGTCGGCGACCACGATCCCGAACGGGAAAAGGTCGAAAACTTCCCGCGCCACATCCTTGGCGACGGCAGTCGTATTGCCCCTCGTCACTGATCTCCTCGGCAGGGGAATGGCCTCAGACGTCCCGGTCCCAAGCCCGGTCCGCTCCCTTGCTTCGGTCTATTCGACCAAATAAACGGCGATCACGCAATCCCTGCGGCTTCCGACGCGCCGAGCTGCGAAGTTTTTTCACAGCTAATGCGCAGCTAACCCGCAGACCGCGCGGCCGCAAACTTCCCGCAATTTAGGGTGGATTCAGGTCGCATGGAAGCGCGGCCGCGGGCCACTGGCTGGGCCCGGCAACGACGGGCAATGCAACTTGGGGGGTCGCGTGGGCGCTCTGGCTCAAGCACCAGCGCAGGACGCCGCCATCGCAGATGGCGGCAGCAGGAGACGATTCGCGGCGGCGCGCCACGGGGATGCGCTGGAGCGCCAGGCGGTGGCTCGCGCCAAGGCCGGCGACACCGCAGGGCTGCGATTCCTGTTCATCCGCTACGAGCGCGACGTCCACCGCTACGTCCGCAGCATCGTGCGCGACGAGCATGACGCGGAGGACGTGACGCAGAACGTGTTCGCCAAGCTCATGTCGGCCCTCGGCGGCTACGAGGAGCGCGCGGTCCCGTTCTCCGCCTGGATCCTGCGCGTGGCGCGCAACGCGGCGCTCGACTGCATCCGTCAGCGCAGGACCGTGCCGTACGAGGACGTCCGCGGGCCGGACGCGCGCTACGACGACAGCGGCGAGCGCTCTGCGGCGTCGCTGACCGAGGCGCTGTCGGGCCTTCCGGCCGAGCAGCGGCAGGTCGTGCTCATGCGCCACATCGTCGGCCTGACCCCCGGCGAGATCGCCGACCAGCTCGGCAAGACGGAGGGCTCGATCCACGGGCTGCACCACCGGGCGCGGGCCGCGCTGAAGGACGCGCTGCTGCGCCTCGAGGCCGGGCCCGCAACGCGCAGCGTCGTCGGGCGCTAGTCAGTCGGCAGGACGCGTGGCCGGCTGCTCGGAGCGGCGGGTGAAACGGCCCGGCGTGCCGCGCCGGGCGGCCCTGTAGAGCTGCGCGTTCTCGATCGCGAGCGCGCAGCGGACGGCGAGCTCCTCGGCATGCCGGAGGTCGTCGGGGCCGAAGCGGCGACCGCCCTCGTCGGCCATGAGCACCATCGTCCCGAGCCTGCGCTCGACCGTCCGGAGGGCGACGCGGATCGCCGAGCGGCCGCGCACCGTGTGCAGCCCCTCCGGCACCTCCGCCGCTATCTCCTCCGCGACCGGATCCGCGTGCGAGGCGGCGCGGCGCTCGACCTCGCCCTGGGGCGAGACGACCTCGACCAGGCTCCAATCGGCCAGCTCGGGCACCGGCAGCGCCGCGACGGCCTTGGCGGTCGCGTCGAGGTCGAGCGAGCAGGCGAGCAGCGTGCCTGCGTCGCCGAGGAACGCGGCGAACGACTCCGCGCGCTCACGCGCCCGCATCTGGGTGGCGAGGAGCGTGCCCATCGTGGCGGCCACGGCGACACCGACGAGCGCGGCCACGTGTCCCCCGCCCCACGCGTCGCCGCGCAGCAGCCCGGCGACCAAGGTGATCGCGAGGGTCATGGCGCCCACCGCGCCCGTCGTGCGCGGCGTCGCGAAGCTCGCGGCAGCGAGCGGGACGACGGCAAGGAGCGCCAGCAGCGCCGGCCTGGCCGTGGCCAGCGCGAGCACGAGCGCGGCGATGGCGACGACCGCCGCGGCGGCTGCGGCAGTTCGGGCGTGGTTTCGCTCGTTCGGCAACAAGGGGTGACCCTTGTCCCTTTTACCCTACGGCCCGGAGGGCCTACCGGGACGCGGCGCGATGCGCGGGCGATGGTGGCACCTCAGCCGAGCGCCCGCTTGAAGCGCTCGATCTGGTCGACAGGTGTCGGATCCACGCCGTCGAGCGCCGCGAGGTAGATGCTCACGAGGTCGCCGAGGAAGACCAGCGAGAGCAGTCGCTCGAGCGGCCCGGCTCCGCGCGCGCGCACCCGGCGCATCGGGGCGCCCGTGGCCGCTATCAGGCCCGCGGTCAGCTCCAGCCGGCGCTCCATCCGCGCCGCCAGCGTGCAGGGGTCGAGCAGGACGGCGGCGAAGCGGCCGGCGCTCCGCTCCCAGGCGCAGATCTCGTTGTGGTCCGCCTCGGGCAGCTCCGCCCAGAAAGCGGGTGCCTTGGCGTTCTCGTTGATCTGCGCCTTCCAGCGGCGCGCGACAGCCGCGGTGGGGCCGGCGCCATAGATCACGGGCGCGGTGCCGCGCAGGGCGATCGCGAGCGCCTTGGCCTCGGACTCGTCCGGAGCGCCGGGCCCCCATGCCTCGGCGAGCGACTCGAGCAGCGCGATCGCCGCCGACAGGTCGGCCCGCATCGGAGGCGCCGCGCCGCAGCGGTAGGCGCACTCCAGCACCGCGGTGGTCATGTATGCGACCGCGGCGCGCGGCTGGAGGCCGGTCGGCAGGTCGAGCACGGGCACGCGGTCCGCGAGCGCCTGAGCGCGCAGCTTGCCGCCGGTGGCCACCACCACACGATCGGCGCCCACCGCGCCCGCCGCCGAGTAGGCGCTCAGCGTCTCCTCGGTGTTGCCCGAGTAGCTCGCGCACACGACCAGCGTGTCGCGCTCGAGCCACGGCTCCGGCAGGTAGTCGCGGACCGTGCGGATCGGACGCCGCGCGCGGTTGCCGATCGCGGCCTGCGCGAGGTCGGCGCCGATCGCGGATCCGCCCATCCCGCAGACCAGCAGGCCGCCGGAGCGCTCGTGCGGAGCGAGCTCGAGGCGGTCGACGCGCCGCAGCGCGTCGCGGAAGTGGGACGGCTGCGCGAGCACATCGTCGACCAGGCCGTACGAGTCCGCGATGCCGATGACGGCGGGCGACAGGAGACTCGCCTCCGTGCCATGCGTGATCATTCGTTCTCTCCCCAGGCGTTCGTCTTCTGGGGAAACAACGACCGAGCGGCCGCAGATCTCGCTCGCGGCGCGTATGAGATTCGTCTACGGCGAGTCGAGCTGCGCGAGCACCGCGGCCACCGCGTCCTCGACCGCCCTGTCGGGGCGGATCTCGAGCTCCGGGTTCGCCGGCGGCTCGTACGGCCCGTCGATGCCGGTGAAGCCGCGGATCTCGCCCGCGCGCGCCTTCGCGTACAGCCCCTTCGGATCGCGCCGCTCGCACTCCTCGACCGGCGTGTTCACGAAGACCTCGACGAAGTCGATGCCCTGCTCCTCCACGATCCGCCGGGCGGTCGTGCGGTCCGCCGCGAACGGGCTCACGAGCGACACGACGGCCACGGTTCCGGCGTCCGCGAGCAGCGCGGCGACGTGTGCCGTGCGCCGCACGTTCTCCGCGCGGTCCTCGTCGCTGAAGCCGAGGTTGCCGTTGAGGCCGTGGCGGAGATTGTCGCCGTCGAGCACGTAGGCGGGGTGGCCGGACTGGATCAGCGCCTGCTCGGCCTCGTGGGCGATCGTCGACTTTCCGGACGCCGGCAGCCCCGTGATCCAGACGACCGCGCCGCGGTGACCGAGCGCCTGCCAGCGCGCCTCGCGGTCGAGCTTGCCCCCGCTCCAGGTGACGTTCGGGCTGCGCTGCGCCGCGGCGTCGGCGGGCCTGCGCGAGGAGCCGCGCGCGCCGACGATCATCCCGGCGCCGACGGTGTCGTTGGTGGCCTCGTCGATCAGGATGAAGCTGCCGGTGCCGCGGTTGCGCGTGTAGGTGTCGAACGCGATCGGCGAGCTCAGCCGCAGGGTCACGCGGCCGATGTCGTTCAGCCCCAGCTCGGTCGCCGCG
>JAICJV010000086.1 GCA_025928265.1 Thermoleophilaceae bacterium | reverse complement strand
GTCGGCTTGATCTCCGCGATCTGGTCGCTCGGCAGGTAGCGCGAGTTGGTTCGCGGATAGGTGATCGCCTTGTGCTCCTCGTAGAGCTTCTGCGCGGCGGCCAGCGTGCGGCGCGCGGAGAAGCCGAAGAGCGTGTTGGCGTGGCGCTGGAGCGAGGTGAGGTCGTAGAGGAGCTGTGCCTTCTCGCGCTCCTCCTTGGTCTCGACCTTGGTGATGTCGCCGCGCCCGCCCTGGACTGCCTCCACGATCTTCTGGGCCTCGGCCTCAGCGATCCGCTTGCCGCCCATGTAGCGGCCGCGGTAGGCGCGGTCGCCAGTGGCCTCGAAGGCGGCCTCGACCAGCCAGTAGGGCTCGGGCTTGAAGTTGCGGATCTCCTCCTCGCGGCGGGCGACGAGCGCGAGCGTGGGCGTCTGGACCCGGCCCAGCGACACCGCGCCGTCGAATGCGGCGCGCAGGCGGATCGACGCCGCGCGGGTGGCGTTCATGCCCACCACCCAGTCGGCCTCGGAGCGCGACCGCGCGGCCGCCTCGAGCGTCTGCATCTCCTCGCCCTCGCGCAGGCGCCCGAACGCCTCCTCGATCGCCTTGCGCGTCATCGAGTTCAGCCACAGCCGCTTGACCGGCTTCTGTACGCCGGCGGTCTCGTACACGTACGCGAAGATCAGCTCGCCCTCGCGGCCGGCGTCGCAGGCGTTGACGATCTTGTCGATGTCGTCGCGCTTGATCAGCTTGTGCACGGCCGTCAGCTGCTTGCGCGACTTCTCGTCGTTCGGGACGAGCTTGAACTTCTCCGGCAGGATCGGCAGGTCGGCGAAGCGCCACTTCTTGAGCTTCGGGTCGTACTCGTCCGGCGGCGCCAGCCCGACCAGGTGCCCGACCGCCCACGTGATCACGTACTCGTCGCCCTCGAGGTAGGTCTTGTCCTTCGACGGCTTGTACGAACCGGGCAGCGCGGAAGCGAGGTCGCGGCCGACGGACGGCTTCTCGGCGATTACCAGTGTCTTGCTCATGGCTGGCCCCCGACCTTACGCACCTGTGTCGACCGGTGTCTACCGGGAGCAGCCCGCAGTGCCGCCCTCTGCGGGCTGCGGGCTGCGGGCTGCGGGCTGCGTCAGTGTGCGCACGCGCCAGTACCCACAGCCCCAGAAGCCCGTTGAAGCGCGTTCCGCACCACAGTTGCCGGAACCCCGAAGCCCGACCTCTCCGACGCTCCCACCGTCGCCGCGAAGATCGTCGTGACCACGCGGCCGGATGCGTCGACCATCGGGCCGCCGGAGTTGCCTGAGCGCACGCGCCCGCGCAGTGACGTGATGCGGCGCTCGATCGGGCCGCGGCCGTAGGCGTCCTCGGTCCTGACGGCGGTCGTGCGGCCGAGGCGACCGGGCTCGATGTCGAAGGGGCCGTTCTCGGGGAAGCCGAGGATCGCGGCCGACGTGCCGGGTGATGCGTTCACGTCCTGCCTGAGCACCGGCTGCCCGGCGAGCGCCGGCACGCGCAGGAGCGCCACGTCGTTGCGCGGGTCGAACCAGATCGGCTGCGCGTCGAGGTGCGGGCCGCTGCCCTGGAGCTGGACGGTGGTGTCGGTCTCCCCCGCGACCACGTGTGCGTTCGTCACCACCACGCCACCGCTCCCGCCGATCCAGCCGGAGCCCTCGATCCCCAGCCCGCATGCCGTGCCGAGCACGCGCACGACGCTCCGCCCGGCGGCACGGACGTCGGGGTCGCGCGCGATCTTCGAGTTCGGCGGCGCCACGTTCGCGCCGGGGCCGTTGATGTGCGGGAAGGGGTCGAAGCGCGCCAGCGCGTTCAGCAGCGGGCCCGACGGCGGGAGCGTGTCGTTCAGCGCGCGCAGAATTGCCGAACGCTGGATCGCGCGGCGCAGATCCCGCGCGCCCGGCGTCTGGAGAGCGACCGAACCGGCCACCCAGCAGAGCACGAGCCCCGCGCAGGCGATGAGCGCGGCGCCGCCGAGCCCGTCGAGCATCCCGAGCGTCGGTCCGAGGCGGCGGCGAAGCTGGAACCCCAGCACCTCGAGTCCCGTGGCCAGCATCCCTCCGAGCAGGAAGGCACCCATCAGCGCGAACAGAGGCGCGTATGGAGAGTGCGCGCCATCGGAGAGGATGAGCGGCCCGATCCGCGCCCCGAGGAACGCCCCGCCGAGGAATCCGACGAGCGACAGAGCCCCCACAACGAGTCCCTGCGAGTACCCCCATAGCGCCATGAGCACCGTAAAGGCGACAATGATCCAGTCGAGAGCCGTCATGGAGCGCACCGAAACCTAATGCCGCCGCGATACCGCGAGGCCCTCGACGCAGCGCGTCGGGCCCTCACGCTCCAGGGCGCCTCGACCGAGCGTCGGCGCCGCTTCACGCACCGGCTCGTGCCCGTCCTGCTGGCGCTGGCCGTGGTTTCGGTGGTGCTGGGCATCGTGATCGGCGCCGGCCAGTCGCAGTCCGAGCGCACCGCGCGCGACTTCGCCGCCGCCTGGGCTCGCAGCAACTACACGGCCATGTACTCGATGCTGAGCCCGGCCGCGAAGAAGCGCGTGAGCGCCGCCGACTTCGCCACCTTCTACCGCAACGCGACCGCCACGGCGACAGCCACCGAGCTCGACCCGGGCCGCGCCAGGGACCACGGCGACAACGTGCGCCTGCCGGTGCGCGTGACCACCCGCGTGTTCGGGACGATCGACGGGCGGATGGAGATCCCCGTGAGCGACGCGGGCGTGGAGTGGCGGCCGGACCTCGTCTTCCCGGGGCTCGAGCAGGGCGAGCAGCTCACGCGCCGGACCACGCCGCCGGAGCGCGCGAAGATCCTGGCGCGTAACGGCACCACGATCGTCTCCGGGCCCGCGGACAAGCGTGTCCCCGGGCCGGGCGCGGCGTCGGCCATCGCCGGGAGCATGGGCTCGGTCCAGAACGCGGTGGACCGCGCGGCGCTCTACGCGCGCGGATTTCCCGCGGATTACCCGGTCGGCACGTCCGGCCTCGAGCGCGCGCTCGAAACCCCGGTCGAGGGGCGGCCGGGCGGCGTGCTGATGGCCGGCAACAGGACGCTCGCGAGCTCGCGGCCGGCGGCCGCGGGGCCGGTGCGCTCCACGATCGACCTGAAGCTCGAGGCGGCCGCCGACCAGGCGCTGGCCGGGCGCTTCGGCGGCATCGCCGCGATCGAGCCGCGCACCGGCAAGGTCCGCGCGCTTGCCGGCATCGCGTTCTCGGCCCCGCAGCCGCCGGGCTCCACGTTCAAGATCGTGACCGCCACCGCCGCGCTCGAGAGCAAGATCGTCAAGCCGACGACGCAGTTCCCCGTCGAGACGAAGGCGATCATCGACGGCGTCGGCCTCGAGAACGCCAACGGCGAGTCGTGCGGCGGCTCGTTCGCGGCGAGCTTCGCGCACTCGTGCAACTCCGTCTTCGCCCCTCTCGGCGTCAGGCTCGGCGCGAAGCGGCTGGTGGACGCGGCACAGCGGTTCGGCTTCAACGCGGAGCCCAAGCTCGACGGCGCGGCGATGAGCACGATCCCGCCGGCGTCGGAGATCGACACGCCGCTGGCCGTCGGCTCCACCGCCATCGGCCAGGGCAAGGTGCTGGCCACGCCGCTCGAGATGGCCGTGATCGCCGCGACGATCGCCAACACCGGCGTGCGTCACGAGCCCACGCTCGTCGAGAACGCGCCGCGCCGGCCCGGCAAGCGGGTCACCACGCGCCGAGTCGCGCGGACCGTGGAGCAGCTGATGATCGACGTGGTGGCCTATGGCACCGGCACCGCCGCGGCGATTCCGGGTGTGACGGTGGCCGGCAAGACAGGCACGGCCGAGCTCAAGTCCACGGTCGGCCCGACCGCGCAGAACCCGACCCCGGGCGAGAACAGCGCCACCCCGGAGTCGAACACCGACGCATGGTTCGCGGCATACGCGCCCACGAAGAAGCCGAAGATCGCGGTGGGCGCCCTGTTCGTGAAGGCGGGCGCGGGCGGGGCGACCGCCGCACCGGCAGCGCGCGTCGTCCTGGCCGCCGCGGTCGGCGGCTAGATATCGAGCTCGATCAGCTTCGAGTCACGTTGGCCGCTCGCGTCCGGCGGCGCGGTGATGCGCAGGTCGAGCGGGCGGTTCTCGAGTGAGCTGAGCGGGAGCTTGAAGATGAGGAGCGCGCCGTTCGTCGGGCCGGAGGCGGTCAGCGAGCCCTTCTGCGGGATGCAGGCCTGGCTCCTCAGCGGCTGTGCCTTGTAGGCCCAGATGTTGTTGGGGGGCGGCAGCGGCCGGAAGACGCCGCCCTGCGTGTCCTCGATCTGGAAGTTGCTGGCTGTGGTCCAGTGCGGCCCGGGGCCCGAGTGCGGGTTGCACGCCTGTAGGAAGACGCCGTAGAGCGCGAAGCCGGGCGGCGCCTCGGGACCCTGGTAGTAGCCGCGGTCCTCCACGTCCTTCAGGTTCAGCTCACGGGTGATGAAGACGTTGTATTCGATGTGCCCGATCTCGGCGGGCAGGCCCTCGCGGCCGGCATCGTTCTCGCGCGTGTTCTTGCAGCCCGTGAGCGCGACGAGGCTGATGAGGAGGCAGGCGAGAGCACCCGTTCTGCGTGAGGGGAGGGTCATGCGGCGCGGCATCCTATCCCCTGACGATCCTCGGGCTCACTCCGAACCGCGGTGAGCGCAACGGCTCGAACCCCGCGATGCTCGCGCGCGCGAGCGGCCGGTCGGGCTGCTCCTCGAAGATCACGCGCAGCCGCTCGAGGGCGATCTTCAGCTGTCGCCGCGTCCAGCCCCTGCTGCCGAACTTCTCCTTGAACGCCTCGCGGGGCGTGCCCGGCGCCCAGGCCAGCGTGGTCTCGACGCGCGTCAGACCGGTCCCCTGCCGCGACAGCTCCCAGACCCACTCGCCGCTGCTCTTGCCGTTGCGCCCGCCGTGCAGCGCCTCGACCATGCGGCGCGGCCCGTCGGCCTCGGCGATCGTCGACTCCACGTAGTGCCTGTAGCCCGGCGCGTCGAGCAGGAACCGGGCACCCGCCCCCCTGCCCGTCGAGTGGGGAGACGCCAGGCGGTAGTCGTCCACGAAGTGATCGCACCAAGCCGGACGAACGCCGAAGTCGGCGATGAAATCGAACAGCTCCTCGCGCGGCGCGGAGATGAAGGCATGGACTGTCACCGGGATCATGCGGCCGCGGATGATACGGCCGCCGGCGCCCGGATGATCGCTTCTCGTGCGCTCAGGCCGCGCGCGCGGTGATGGTCAGCGGCCGCTCGCTCACGTGCACCCGCTCGCAAGCGATCGTCACGCGACCCGACTCGGGCAGGTCCGCGAGACACAGCTGACAGACCAGCCTGTGCGACTCGAGCTCGTGTAGGAGCTCGCCGGCCAGTGGGGCTCTGCTGCAGCTCGAGCAGCGAGCTGGGGCGTCGTGGCGCGTGTGCGCCTTGCGCCGGAGGAGGGATGCGAGATCTCGTGCCATTCCGCGGAATTCGTGCGAATTCGGAAGATCCCTGCACAGCCGGGGAACCTCGCAGGCCACGGCACCGCGGCTGGCACGTGAGCGTTGTCAGCTTGAGCGCTGAGGAAGTTTTCACGCTAAATGAGCACGTTATGATTCGCACGATGCTCGGGCGGGAGCCTCTCGACACGGTCAACGCCGGCACGCTCGCAGGCGCCGGTTGTTTCCGCTGCGAGGAGTGCGGATTCGCGGTCGCTCTGCACGAGCGAGACGAGATTCCGCCGTGCCCCCACTGCGGTGGCGAGAAGTTCCGGCGGGCGTCGATCTTCGGCGATCTGAACGTGGCTCAGGAGGGGATCGAGCGAGATATGCCGCGGCCCGGCTGGGTCGCCGAGGCGCGCGAGGCGCTCGACCGCGACGGCGACTACCTGGCCTATGACGACGGCGGCCTGCGCGTCGTCTCGCTCGCCGAAGGGTGGACGCGCATCGGGCGCAGCCTCTCCGCCGACATCCGCTTCGACGACCCGACGGTGTCGCGCCGTCATGCGATGGTGCATCGCGACGGGCGGACCATCCGCATCCTCGACGACCGCAGCCTGAACGGCGTCTTCGTGAACGGCGACCGCGTGGACATGCGCGAGCTCTCCGACGGCGACGAGCTCACGGTCGGCCGTTTCCGGCTCTTCTTCATGGTGATCCACGGCAGCGGCGCCCCCGAGCGGACCCGCGCGCCAGGCGCATACGCCTGACCCGGGGCAGGCGGCAGTAGGCAGCCGGCAGCAGGCAGTTATTCTCCGCCGCCCATGTCGATCACGATCGCAGTGCTCTCTCAGAAGGGCGGGACCGGGAAGACCACGACCGTCCGCACGCTCACGGACGTATTCCGCCGCGTCGGCCTCGACGTGCTCGCCGTGGACCTCGACCCGCAGGGCAACCTGTCCGACTACTTCGACGTCCCGCCCGACGCCGACCCGACGATCGCGGACGTCCTCGCCGGCAAGGCCAAGGCCGCCGACGCGATCCACGACGGGGTGCTCCCGGCCAACCTCGGCCTGGCCGAGTCCGAGCTCGTCCTCAGCGGCAAGATGGGCCGCGAGATGACGCTCCGGCGCGCGCTGCGCGACGCCAAGCGCCGCCACGACCTGATCCTCATCGACTGCCCGCCCGCGCTCGGCCTGCTGACGGTGAACGCCGTCGTCGCCGCCGACTACGCGCTCATCTCCGCCGAGGCGCAGTACTTCGCGATGCAGGGCGTGGAACAGGCGCTCGAGGTGATCGAGCTCGCCAAGGAGAACCTCCATCCGGACCTGGAATGGCTCGGCGTGTTCCTCAACATCGCCGACATGCGCACGGTCCACTCGCGCGATGCTCTCACGCAGCTCAAGGAGCGCTTCGGCGATCGCGTCTTCGACACCGCAATCCGCTCGTCGATCCGCTACGCCGAGTCAGCCGAGCGTGGCGTCTCGATCCTCGACTACCGCCCCGAGCTCGGCGCCGACTACCTCGCGCTCGCCGAGGAGGTCCTGCGCGACATCGGGATGCACGACGAGAGCGCGCGCGTGGCGAGCCTGCGCGCCGAGCTAGTACCCGTATAGAAAGCGAAATGTTCGATCCCGGCGGCCTGCGTCCGTGAGCGCGAACGCCGCGGGACCGGGATCTCCATTTCGCTAGCCGCCGGCCTGCTTCAGAGCCTGGTCGATCGGGCCGGAGAAGTCGCTCAGCTTGAACTGCTGGTAGTTCAGCTTCTGCGGCTTGCCGTTGCCGACCTGGAGCAGGAACGACGGAGTCGAGTTGATCCCGAACTGCTGCGCCTGGTTCTGCGCCTCGCCCAGCTCCTGCTCGACGACCGGCGAGCTCTCGTCGGCCTTCATCTTGTTGGGGTCGAGACCGGAGACTCCCGACGCGATGTTCTGGATGAACTTGTCGGTGACGTAGCCGGTGTTCTCGGTGCCCTGGTTCTTGTAGAAGAGGTCGACGAAGTCCCAGAGCTTGTTCTGCTCGCCGGAGGCGAGGGCCGCGCGCGCGGCGGTGACCGAGTCGGGGCCGATGAAGGTGAGGTTGCGCCACACGATCTTCACCTTGCCGCTCTTCACGTACTTCTGGACGATCTGCGGGAAGACCGACAGCGTGTACTCGCGGCAGAACGGGCACTGGAGGTCGGCGAACTCGTACATCGTGACCTTGGCCTGCTGGTTGCCGAGGGCGACGCCGTTCTGCGCGATGCCGGTGAAGAGGTCGGTCGTGTTCTGCTTCTCCGTGGTCGAGACCTTGGTGTCGTTGCCGCCCGAGCTCGCAACGAGGATCGCGATCACGACGATCACGACGGCGACGACGAGCGTCGAGCCGACCTGCCAGAGCCGCCGCTTACGGCGCTGCTTGGCGAGCTCCGCCTGCTCGCGCTCCTCGCGCTCGCGGCGCGCCTCTTCTCGCTGCTCTTTCCTCGATGCCAAGGTGTCGGTTCCCCTCCGGTTTCCGGTTACGACCGGGAGAAGGGTACGGACTCAGGTGAACGGACTCTCAAAACACCGAGGAAATCGTTCGGTCGCGTCGGCATGTCACGGCGTCGCCGCCGCTGCAGTGCGACCTTCTCGATTTCCTACAAACCGGGCGGGTGCCGCGCAACGAAACCGCCGTATGAACGGCCGGCCGCGGGCTGCCAGCGCGTGCCGCCCTGGGCGCCGCTCGTGTCGAAGCGCAGCCCGGAGACGACCATGAACGCGTGGCCCGCGTTCGCGTAGATGGTGATGTAGCGGCCCGGCCCGGCGTCCCCCCACTTCATGAAGCGGGTGGAGTCGAGCGGCGTATTCAGGAGACCCGCGCCCGCCAGCGCGAACGACACGGAGCCGGAGCAGTCGTAGCCGCTGTCGGCCCACGCGCCGTGTCCCCCGCCCCACTTGTACGGCTTGGTGGCGATCTCGTTGCCCGCCGCGATCACCAGCGCGACCACGTCCGGGACGTCGAGCGGCGCCACGGCGGTCCCGTCCGAGCGGACCCCCGGCACCGAGCCGCGCGCGACGCCGACGCCGGTGAGGTGCTTGCGGAATTCGGTGAGCTGGCTGCGGATCTCGGCGTCGCTCTGGATATCGCGCACCGTGCCGTTGCCGGCCGTGACGCCGTCGCCGGACGGCGCGTCGCCCGGCCCGACCGCGCGCACGACCTTCGGGTGCGGCTTGAGCGGCGCGGGCTGGCTGGGCGAGGGATGCGGGCTGACGGCGACCGGCCCGTCGCTGCCACCGCCTGACGCGAGCGCGACGGCAGCGGCGATTCCCGCGCAGGCGGCCACGGCCGCCGCGATCAGGAGGCGGCGCGGCCTGAGGATGCGCCGGGCGGACCGCACTCGTTGTTGATCGTCCGGCGGCGGAGGGTCCTTGAGCACCTCTGACAGGGTAAGCGGCCGCTCACGGCGAGGGCGCCGGCGCGGGGGTGTGTCGAGTTTCCCTTGCATTTCAGGGGAAAGTCCGCACACCCCCGAGACCCCTCAGCGGCTACGAGCTCGACTTCGAGCTGAGCTACGTCAGAGCCGGCAGCTGACCCGCCCGCCCGTCAGCGCCGACACGATCGTCTGGGTGTTGGCGGCCAGCGAGCCGATGTAGGTCGCGCCGCTCGAGCCCTCCGGCCCCAGCGAGTCCGCCCACAGCGCCCCAGCGACGCGCGCGCCCGCCTCCCGTGCGATCGCCTGCTCGAGCTTCGGATTCAGCGCGCTCTCGGGGAAGATGGCGGGGACGTGCTCGCGCTTGATCTGGTCGATCAGGCGCTGCGTGGCAGCCGCCGATGGCTGCGCCTGGCTCGAGCGCGACGGGATCGCCGCACCCACGATCGTGAAGCCGTAGCGGCGCGCGTAGTAGCCGAGCGAGTCGTGGCTGGTCACGAGCTTGCGCTCGCCCGGCGGCACCTGCGCCACGCAGCGCGCGATCCCCGCGTCGAGCGCGCGCAGTTGCCCGATGTAGCGAGCCGCGTTGGCGCGATAGGTCGCGGCGCCGTCCGGGTCGGCCCTGATCAGCGCGTCGCGGATCGCGCCCACCGCGGCCTCGCCGTTGCGTGGGTCCTGCCACCAGTGCGGGTCGTCTCCATGGCGCTGGACATGGTCGATGAGCGTGAGCACGTCGGCGTCGCTTCCGGCCTCACGCACCAGCGGATCGAGCCACCCGTCCACATCGCCGCCGGAGCGGATCACCAGCTTGGCGTGCGCCAGCGCCTGGGCATCACTCGGACGCGGCTCGTACTCGTGCGGATCCGACCCCGGCCGCAGGATCTGCTCCACGTGGACGCGGTCGCCGGCCACCTGTCTCGTCATGTCGCCCACCTCTGTCGTGGTGGCCACCACCTGGCTGTCGCCGCCCCCGGACGACGAGCAGCCCGTGATGACGACGGCCGCGAGCAGCGCGACCGCCGCGGCCAGGCGCCTCACAGCGCGCGAACGTCCGCCCCGCCGGGAGCGAACTGCACGCGCCGCACCACGCAGTCGCGCGCCTCCGCCCGGAGCGCCTCATACAGGGCGCCCGTCTGCTGCCAGTGACACCAGAACAGGACGGTGGGGCCCGCGCCGGAGATCGAGGCGCCCACCGCCCCGAGCGACTGCGCCTGTGCGAGCAGCTCCATCGAGCGCGGGTAGAGGTGCGCGCGGCGCGGCTGGTGGATCCGGTCGGCGAGGCCGCGACCGACCATGTCGAGGTCGCCACGTGTGAGGCCGAGCGTCAGAAGCGCGGCGTGCGAGGCGTTGAACACCGCGTCGGTGAGCGGCACATCCTCGGGCAGCGCATCGCGCGCGGCGGACGTGGGCACTCGTTCCGGCGGGATCGCGATGACGCCCTCGAGGCCCGGCACGGGGTCGAAGCGCGCCGGCGGCCCGTCGTCGACGCAGATCACGAAGCCGCCGTAGAGCGCCGCCGCGACGTTGTCGGGGTGCCCCTCGAGCGCGGTCGCGTGCCGGAACAGGTCCTCGTCGAGCTCGAACATGTGATCCGCGGCCACGAGCCCTGCCACGATCGCGGCCGCGCTCGACCCGAGGCCGCCGGTCAGCGGGATCTCGGACCTGATCCTGAAGCTGATGCCGTCGGCCGGGTGCAGCAGCTCGAACGCGCGCACGCACAGGTTCGTGCGATCGCACGGGACACCGGCGACGTCACACTCCACTGTGAACTCGCCCGTCTCCTCCACCTCGAGGTCGAGGTTCAGCGCGAGCGCCGTGGCCAGCGAGTCGTAGCCCGGTCCCAGGTTGGCCGACGACGCCGGCACGCGCACGGCGCGCTTCCGGTTCACAAGACGGCGCGCTCCAGCGCGTCGATGTTCGCCTCGCACGGCACGACTGGCGCGGCACGGCTCAGCGCGGTCTGCGGGTCCTTCAGCCCGTGGCCCGTGAGCACGCACACCACGCGACCCTCGGCCCCGTACTTCAACAGCCCCGCGACCGACGCCGCCGACGCCGGCTCGCAGAAGACGCCCTCGCGTGAGCCCAGCAGGGAGTAGGCGTCGAGGATCTCGTCGTCGCTCACGGCACGGATCTCGCCGCGCGACGCCGTGACGGCGTTCATCGCCTCCTCCCAGCGCGCCGGCTTGCCGATCCGGATCGCCGACGCGACGGTCTCCGGGTTCTCGACGGGCTTGCCGTGCACCAGCGGCGCGGCTCCCGCGGCCTGATAGCCGTGCAGCCGCGGCGCCACGCCATATTCACCGAAGCCCTTCCACCACGCGGTGATGTTGCCCGCGTTCCCCACCGGGATGCAGAGCACGTCGGGCGCCTCGCCGAGCTGGTCGCAGACCTCGAACGCCGCGGTCTTCTGGCCCTCGACGCGGAACGGGTTGACGGAGTTCACGAGGGCGATCGGCTGCCGCTCGACCAGCTCGCGGACGAGCGTGAGCGCCTGGTCGAAGTTGCCGCGCAGCGCGATCACCTTGGCGCCGTGCATCAGGGCCTGAGCAAGCTTTCCGGTGGCGATCTTGCCCTCCGGCACGATCACGACGCCGCGCAATCCGGCTCGCGCCGCATAGGCCGCGGCCGACGCGGCGGTGTTGCCGGTGGACGCGCAGACCACGCGCTCGGCGCCGTCCACGCCGTGCTCGAGCACGCCGGCCACGCTGGCC
>JAICJV010000111.1 GCA_025928265.1 Thermoleophilaceae bacterium | reverse complement strand
GTCGGACACCTACTTCGTGGTGGCCCACATCCACTACGTGCTGTTCGGCGGGTCGGTGTTCACGATCTTCGCGGGCATCTACCACTGGTTCCCGAAGATGACGGGCCGGATGTACGACGAGACGCTCGGCAAGTGGCACTTCTGGCTCTCGTTCGTGTTCTTCAACCTCACGTTCGGGCCGATGCACCTCCTGGGCGTCGACGGCATGCCGCGCCGCGTGGCCGACTACTCGCACCAGTACGCGACGCTGAATGCGATCGTGTCGGTCTCGAGCTTCATCTTCGGCCTGTCGTTCCTGATCTTCGTCTACAACATCATCGCCAGCTGGCGGCACGGCCCGGTCGCGCCCGGCAACCCGTGGCGGGCCCACACGCTCGAGTGGCAGGTGAGCTCGCCGCCGCCGATCTTCAACTTCGACGAAGTGCCGACCGTCGTGGGAGGGCCGTACGAGTACGGCGTCCCGGGGGCGGTCCACGGGGTCTTCAAGAGTCCGGGTGAGCAGGTCAGGAAGGTGCCGGCGCCCGTAGGCCGGGTGTCCGAGGAATGAGCGCCGAGCCGCTTCGCATCCTCGTCGTCGCCAACGAGACCGTGGGCGGTCGCGCGCTGATCGACTGCGTGCGCCAGCATGCGGACGCCGCCCACCGGGAGGGGCGGCCGTTCGAGGTCATGGTGGTCTGCCCGCAGAACCAGCCGAAGCACGGGTACGTCGTGTTCGACGACTCGGTCCGCTCTGCCGCCGAGAGCCGGCTGCGGATGACGATCGAGCAGCTTCGCTCGGTGGGGATCGAGGCCACCGGCGAGGTCATGGACCCGGATCCCTACCACGCGACCATGGACGCGCTCGGCACGTTCCCCGCGGACGACATCATCATCTCCACGCACCCGGGTCCGCGCTCGGGCTGGCTGCGGCGCGACCTCATCGACCGCGTCCGCGACGCCACCGGCAAGCCGGTGGAGCACGTGGTGGTCGACCTCGACGCCGACCGCGCCGAGCGCATCCGGACGCTCGTGGTGGCCAACAAGACCGCCGGCGGCGAGCCGCTGATCGGCCTGCTGCGCGGCAAGGCGCAGGAGAGCCCGCACAGCTTCATCGTGATCATGCCCCAGGGCGGGGTTGACGGCGGCGACGCCCCGGAGCGCCTCGCGCGCGTCCTCGACCGGCTCCACTCCGACGGCCTCGAGGCGACGGGACAGATCATGGACCCGGACCCGTTCACCGCGATCCAGAACGCGCTCCAGTTCTACGCGATCGACGAGATCGTCATCTCCACGTTCCCGGGCGAACGCTCGGGCTGGCTGCGCAGCGACCTCATCGCGCGCGTCCAGGGCACGACCTCGAAGCCGGTAGAGCACGTGGTGGTCAAGCAATCCGAAGTCGAGCAAGGAGCGGCCGCTTAGTCATGGAGAGCGCATCGATCGCCGTCGGCCACGGCGACCACGAGCACCACGGACCGCCGCCTGCGAACCACTCCTCGCGAGTCGAGCCGCAGCTGCTCGGCATGCTGCTTTTCATCATCTCCGAGGTGATGCTCTTCGGAGCGTTCTTCACTGCGTACTTCTTCCTGCGCGTCGTCCACCACGATGCGTGGCCGGCCAAGGGCGACGAGCTGCCCAAGCTGGTCGCGGGCATCAACACCGCCATCCTCATCTCATCCTCGTTCACGATGCACTGGGCGCTCGAGGGCGCGCGGCTCGGGAACCGCCGGGCGCTGCGTGCGGGCCTCTTCACCACGTTCCTCCTGGGCCTCACGTTCCTCACGGTCCAGATCAACGAGTACGTGCACATCGGCTTCTCGCCGCACGACCATGCGCAGGGCACGATCTTCTACGGCCTCACCGGCCTGCACGGCGCCCACGTCTTCGTCGGCCTCACCCTGCTCCTGATGGCGAACATCCGCGCGTTCCGCGGCCACTACTCGCCGAAGGAGCACCGCGGCGTCGAGGTGCCGGGGATCTATTGGCACTTCGTCGACGTGATGTGGATCGTGGTCTACACCACGGTCTACATCCTCTAGATCTCGAAGGAAATGTTCGGTTCCGGCGGCCTGCACGCGAGGGCGCATGCGCTCGCGCACCGGAACCTCCATTTCCTCAATAGGCCTGGGCCCAGACGGCCTCGCTGACCGCTGACTGCCCGCAAACGGCGCAGCGGCCTGGCGGGCTCCCGTCGTTCAGTGGCACACAACGGATCGTCGCGGTGCTGTCAGCCTTCACGCGCCCCTCGCACTCGCTGCCACCGCACCACGGCGCCATGACGAATCCGCGCGCTTCGCGGAGGTACTCGATCATCTCGTCGTAGCCGCTCGGGTCGCGGAGCGTCCGCCGCTCCCGTTCGTCGCTTGCAGCGTCGAACAGCGACGTCTGGACGTGCATGAGCAGCCCGTCGATGGCGCCGGCCACGCGCGGCAGCGGAACCTCCCGCTTCTCCCCCGTGTCCCGGCGCGCGACGGTCGCCACCCCCGAAGCCAGGTCGCGGGCGCCGAGCTCGACCCGGACCGGCACGCCCTTCAGCTCCCACTCGTTGAACTTGAAGCCGGGCCGGTGGTCGGGGCGATCGTCGAGGCGCACGCGGACCCCGGCCGCGCGCAGCTCGTCCGCCACGGCCGCGGCGGCCTCGAGCACCGCCGGCCGATCCTCCTCGCCGAAGATCGGCACGATCACGACCTGTTGCGGCGCCACGCGCGGCGGGAGCCGCAGTCCGCGATCGTCGCCGTGCGTCATCACCACGCCGCCCACGAGACGTGTGGTCGCCCCCCATGAGGTCGCGTACGGGTGGCGCTCACTGCCGTCGCGGCCGGTGTAGCGGACGCCGTAGGTGCGCGGGAAGCCCTGGCCGAGGTAGTGGGAGGTGGCGGCCTGAAGCGCCTTTCCGTCGCGCATCATCGCCTCGAGCGTGTACGTGTCGACGGCGCCGGGGAACCGTTCGCCGGCGCTCTTGCGGCCGCGCAGCACGGGGATCGCGAGCACGCTCTCGATCGTGTCCGCATAGACGTCGTGGAGGATCGTGAGGGTCTCCGCGAGCGCCTCCTCTTCGGTCTCGTGGGCGGTATGCCCCTCCTGCCAGAGGAATTCGCTCGTGCGGAGAAAGAGGCGCGGCCGCAACTCCCACCGGACCGCATTGGCCCACTGGTTGTAGAGCAGCGGCAGGTCGCGATAGGACTGGATCCAGCGCGCGTAGGTCGACCAGATCAGCGCTTCGGACGTGGGCCGCACCGCAAGCGGCTCCTCGAGCTCCTTGCCACCTGCCTGCGTCACGACGGCCACCTCCGGGGCGAAGCCCTCGACCAGCTCGCTCTCCCGCGCCAGCACCGACGCGGGAACGAGCAGCGGGAGGTAGAAGTTCTCGTGGCCGGTCGCCTTGATGCGGTCGTCGAGCTCGCGCTGGATCGCCTCCCAGATCGCGTACCCGTACGGCTTGATGACCATCGCGCCGCGGACCGGCGAGTTCTCGGCCAGCCCGGCCTGGCGTACGACCTCGCCGTACCAGGCCGGGAAGTCGGCCGACTGGCTCGGCAACGATGTCTTGCTCATCAAGCCAACTTCGCCTCCAGCTCGATCTCCGGCACCCCGGCCAGCGCCCGTGAGACCGGGCAGTCCTTCTTCGCCGCGTCGGCGTAGCGCTTGAACTCGTCCTCGTCGAGGCCGGGCACCGATCCGACCGCGTCGAGCTCGATCTTCGCGATCGTGGGCGCGCCGTCGATGTTGCGCAGCTGGACCCGCGCGTTCGCGCGAACGCTGTCGGGGGTGTGGCCGTCGCTCGCGAGGATGTTGCTGAGCGCCATGGCGAAGCACGCGGCGTGGGCGGCCGCGATCAGCTCCTCGGGATTCGTCCCCTCGCCCTCCTCGAAGCGCGACTTGAACGAGTACTGCCCCTCGAATACGCCGTCGCCGACGGTGAGATCGCCGTCGCCGCCCTGCAGATCACCGCGCCATTCCGCGCTGCCGCTACGAGTCGCCATGTCGCTCCTCCGGTCGGGGAACTAGAAGCGTATGCGGCGTGCTCGCGAGCGCCGGTTCGCGCTGTCACGCGCGGTCGCGGTCGCGACATAGCGCCCGGCGCTGTGCAGCTTCCTGCGCACCCGCCGCGGGATACGAAGGGTTCGCGTCCCCAGCTTCAGCCGCGCCCGCACGCGGCCGACCGTTCGGCCCGCCCGGCGGATGGTCACCTCGGCGCGCACGGGCTCTGACACGCGCATGCGGAACCGCGTGCGCTTCCTGGCGAGCGCGAAGTTCGCGATGCTCGGCGCGCTCCCGTCGTATAGGGCAAGCTTGATCGGCTGCTTCGTGTCGTAACCCGAGCTGTCGCCGGGATAGGCATCGCCGGCCTCCCACACGAGCACCCCGTTGCCCGCGCCGTCGAAGCCGACCGTCGGCGAGATGTTTCGGGTGCCCGGCGCGCCAAGCGCCACGGGCGGCTCGATCTGCCCGTTTGCCAGCCGCCGTACGACAGTGATCGGTCGCCGCGCGGAAAGCCCGCGCTCGAGCGCGAGAGCGAACACGGTCGTGCCGTGTGCGTCGATTCCCACCGCCGCGTCGCGCGGGCTCTCGGGGGACCCGGACGAGACCGAAAACGGCTGGGGAGGCAGCCAGTCGCCACGAGCCGGCTTCACGTTGAACACCTCGCCCGCGCCACCGCCCCAGGCGATGGCCGCAGCGCCGTCGCGCATGGCCAGGTGCGGGCCGAACGCGCCGAACAAGGGCGGGCCGGCCGCCGCCGCGATCGAGCGGAACGGGCCGAAGTTGCCGCCCGCGGGCCTGGAGGCCACGTAGACGCCCTGCGGCAGGCTCGACGACTGATGCACGAACGGGCCGGCGGTCACGGCCAGAGTCACGTCGCCGGAGGGCGAGCCCGCGAGGGAGAACCCGCTCGTCTCCACTGCGGGATCGCCGCCCGCGGCCTCGGCGGGCCCGAATCCGCGCGCCACATCGCCGCTTGCGACCCACGTTCCACCTGCCCGCCACGCGACCGTGGCACGACCGGCGTCGTCGAGGAAGACGGCCGGGAAGTCCGCCGTGGAGTCGCTGCGCGCGATCTCCTGCGGCGGCTGGAATACCCCGCCGGCAGACCGGACTGCCGCCATGGTGCGGCGCACGCTGGACGAGCTGCCGGACGGTGCCCAGTCGACCGGCGGCTCGAACCAGGTCACAGCTGCATCGCCGCGAGCATTGATGGCCACCGCAGAACGAAGCGGCTCTGTGTAGCCCGACCGCTGCTCGGCGCTGACGAGGCGCGGCGGACCGAATGTGCCACGTCGCGACTGCTGCGTCACGTACATGCCGCCGTCCGTCCCCATCCAGGCCACAATCGCCTCGCCCGCGTCGTCTATGGCCACCGAAGGCCAGGCGCCGGCGCCGAGCCGCTCAGGAGCGCGGAAGACGTCACCGGCGGCGCGAGTCGAGACCCACACGCCGCCACCGTGCGTCCATCCGACCACGGCGTCGCCCTCGCGGCCGACGTCGAGCGCCGGAAGCGAGCCGTCGGTGCTCGACAGCGTGATCGGCGGGGTCCACGTGGACGCAGCCGCGGGAGCGGCGAGGCAGCCGAGGGCGAGGACGGTTGCGAGGAAGTGGCGCATCTAGAAGGTCACTGCGGGGCCGAGGGCGGCGCCGCCGGCGTACCAGCGCGCCTTGTACGTGCCCTTGCCGCCGTACTCGAAGTGCTTCGGCCAGCTGATCGTCGAGCTGTAGGTCCCGCCCTTGGCCTTGTGGACCCGGAAGCGGTGGCATTCGCGAACGCGGTGCGGGTTCGTGATGCAGAGCCGGTACCTCGAGAAGTACTTGGCGGCAGTCGTGATCTGGAGCTTGATCGGGGAGCCCTTCGCCTGGTAGCAGACGTCGCCCGACTTCGAGCAGTAGCTGGAGCGCGCGGACGCGCTGGCAGGGATCAGCGCCATGGCGGATGCAACGGCGACGGCGGGGATAAGGATTCGTTTCATGGCGCCATCAGATCATCGGTCGGGCGCTCAGGCAATAAGCTGCCGAGCGTGCTGAACCCGCTGCGATCGGAGCGCGAGGCCTTCCGCTTCCTCGTCTACGTGGCGATCGTGTTCGGCGTGATCATCGCCGTCGTCCTGATCGCCCGAGCGCTCTGACCGACCTGGATCTTGCAGAGCGGGCGGCGCGTCGCGCGGGCGAGCTGCTGATGGCGCGCTACGAGGGCCCGGCGCGCGGCGTCGAGACCAAGTCGTCGGGTACAGACATGGTCTCCGAGGCCGACCGCGAGGCGGAGACGGCCATCGCCGAGATGCTCCGCAGCGAGCGGCCGGGCGACGGCCTCATCGGCGAGGAGGGCGCCGACGAGTCGAGCGACAGCGGGCGACGCTGGGTCGTCGACCCGCTCGACGGCACCACCAACTACCTCTACCGCTTCCCCGCGTGGGCGGTCAGCGTTGCCGTCGAGGACGAGAACGGCGGGCTCGCCGGCGTCGTCTACGACCCCGTCGCGGACGAGCTCTTCAGCGCGGCCCGCGGCGAGGGCGCGCGCCTGAATGGGCGGCCGATCGAGGTGAGCGGCGCCGACCGGCTCGACACCTCGCTGATCGGGACCGGCTTCGGCTACGAGCCCGCCGTCCGCGCGCACCAGGCGGAGATCGTGAGCCGGGTCCTCCCCCGCGTCCGCGACATCCGGCGCGCCGGCGCCGCCGCGCTCGACCTCTGCTTCGTCGCCGCGGGCCGCCTCGACGGCTACTACGAGCGCGGTATCCACCGCTGGGACTACGCGGCGGGCGCGCTGATCGTGCGCGAGGCCGGCGGCGAGGTCGTGGAGCTCGAGGGGGGCCGCTTCGGCCTGGCCGCGGCCTCTCCGGCGATCGCGCGTGAGCTGGCAGACTTGGTGCGGGAGCCATGACCGCCACCCTGGGATCCGATTTTGCCCGCGCGCTCGCGGCGAAGGACTTCGCCCGCGTGCGCGAGTTGCTGCACCCGGAGGTGAACTTCCGCGGGATGACACCGAACGGGAGCTGGGAGGCGAGCGACCCCGAGACGGTCGTCACCGACATCCTGCGCCTGTGGTTCGAGGACTCCGACCACATCGACGGCGTGGAGCAGATCGAGACGGACTCCTTTGCCGACCGTGACCGCGTCGGCTACCGCTACACGGTCACGAACCCAGATGGTCGCTTCGTGGTGGAGCAGCAGGCCTACCTCGAGGAGCGCGACGGCCGGATCGGCTGGATGCGCGTGATGTGTTCGGGGTTCAGGCCGCTCGACGGCTAGTTACGGCCGTCCAGAGCGCATCGCAGCTCACCCAACCGCCGCTCCAGCAGCCGCCGCTCCGCGTCGTCGTGGGCCAGCTCCAGCGCGCGCCTGAACGCGTCGCGCGCCTCGCCGGTCCGGCCCAGGCGGCGCAGCAGCTCTCCGCGCGTCGCGTGCAGATAGCGGTACCCCTGGAGGTCGAGGTCGTCGATCATGCGCAGCCCCGCCTCCGGTCCCTCGCTCTCCGCCACCGCCACCGCATGGCTGAGCTCGACGACGGGCGAAGCTGTAAGCCGCGAGAGCTCCGCGTACAGCGCGGCGATCTGGGCCCAGTCGCGCGGCTCGTCGGCATGGAGCGACGCAATCGCCGCCTGCAGGACGTACGGCCCGCGCCCGTGGAGCGCGAGCGCGCGGTCGAGCGCCTCACGGCCGTGGGCGATCTGCTCCGCATCCCAGAGCTCCCTGTCCTGGTCCTCGAGCAGGACGAGCTCGCCGTCGCGGAAGCGCGCGTCGCGGCGGGCGTCGAGGAGGAGCATCATCGCCAGCAGCGCGTGCACCTCGGGCTCGTCGGGCATCAGCTCGCCGAGCGCGCGACCGAGCCGCAGCGCCTCGGCCGTCAGGTCGCCGCGGCCGCCGTAGCCCTCGTTGAAGATCAGGTAGACGACCGCCACGACGGCGGCCAGGCGGTCGGGCAGCAGGTGGTCGGGCGGAACGCGGAACGGGATGCCTGCGTCCTTGATCTTGCGCTTGGCGCGGACGAGCCGCTGCGCCATCGTCGCCTCGGGCACGAGGAACGCACGTGCGATCTCGGGCGTCGTCAGGCCGCCGAGCGAGCGAAGCGTGAGGGCCACCTGCGCCTCGGTCGCAAGGGCCGGGTGGCAGCAGGTGAAGATCAGCTCGAGTCGCTCG
>JAICJV010000143.1 GCA_025928265.1 Thermoleophilaceae bacterium | reverse complement strand
GACACCGGCCCTTCCCACTCGGGATGCCTCGCCGTCCAGTGGTGCACGCCCTCGGGAAGCAACCGTCCGATCTTAAGCGATGCCCGCACCGGCGGGAATCAGGGATCCTGCAGCAGTGTTCTCTCACGCCGGCACGTTCTCGATCGTCGCTGCTGATCCGGCGACCGGCGAGGTCGGCTGTGCCGTTCAGTCGAAGTACTTCGCCATCGGTGCCGTCACGCCGTGGGTGCGGGCCGGTGCCGGCGCGGTCGCGACGCAGGCGATGGGAGTGGTCGCGCGCAACGGTGCGCGCGCGCTGAGTGCGCTCGCAGCGCAAGTCGATCCGGCGGCAGCGCTCGAACAGGCGCTCGCCGAGGACGACGATCGCGAGCTCCGCCAGCTGGGAGCGGTCGCCGCCGACGGGCGCGCGGCTGCGTTCACCGGGCGTGGGTGCATCGAGTGGGCGGGGCATCTCGTCGGCGACGGGTTCGCGGTGCAGGGAAACATGCTCGCCGGTCCCGATGTGCTCGCGGCCATGCGGAGCGCGTTCGTCGAGATACGCGCGCCGCTGCCCGAGCGGATGCTCGCAGCGCTCGAAGCAGGTCAGGCTGCCGGCGGTGATCGTCGCGGGCAGCAAGCCGCTGCACTTGTCGTCGAGCAACTCGGCGCGGCGGAGCGGTCGCGAGAGGGGATCGACCGCATCTGCGACCTGCGCGTCGACGACCACCCTGAGCCGATCGTCGAGCTGCGACGCCTCGTCACGCTCTGGAGGGAGCGGCAGGCCGACCGTCAGGCTTGACGAGGCTCGCGCGCCAGGAGGCGGTCTAGGGGCCGCGGGACACGGCTGAGATCGAGTGCCTCGACCAGGAGCACGGCGTAGCGCTGCTTGCGGTTCCACATGAAGCCGTGCAGCTGGTCCTCGAGCGGCCGGTTGCGATGCGCGGGCTGTTTCCGGTACGTCCGGAACGCGCTCAGATCCCCATGCTCCGCGAGCACGCGCTCCATACCCTCCGGCCCCAGCGCTCGAGTCAACTCGTCCTCGAGGTCCCGCGTGCAGGCGTAGAACCCGGCGCGCTCGAGGGCCGCGCGGTCCTCGCATCCCAGCGCACTCAGGAAATGCCGCTCCTCGCCGATGTCGTAGAGACCTCCGATGAGCACCTCACGGTGCTGCCCGAGGAAGCGCGGCAGATTCCCATAGCCGCCCATCGGCACGACGGCGACACCCTCGGCGTCGAGATCCCGGCCACGGCGCCGGGCGAGCGTCTCGACGGCGCGGCGATCGCTCACTCCTTCGACGAGCACCACGCCGCGCGGCTGCATGGCACGCATCAGAGCAGGTTCGCTTGACCGCTTGCGACGGCCGCTGCGAGAATCTCTGCGATGCGGATCTTCGGCGCATCCGTCGCCGCGGCGATCGTGCTGCTCGGAGCAGCCTTGGTCGTCCCGCTCGGCACGTCGGCCACTCGCCGGGCCGCGACGGCGCCGTGCTCACCGCGCGTCCAGCACGGAGTGCTGCCGGTGTGGATGCGAGGCGGGTTCAGCGGGCCGAAGCCGCGCATCCCGTTCGAGCTCGGACAGCACCGCGCGATCGGCGCGGTGCTCTTCGCGCAGCCGCTCAACGCTCCGCCCGCCACCCACCAGAACAACAAGATCCTGTGGGTGCCGCGCCGCCTCTCGAAGGGCGTCGCTGCGCTGTGGATCCGGATGCAGAAGATGAACGGAACGAAGCTCGTCGGACCGCCGGTTCGCCGGATCATCCCGACCGGCCCCGGCCCCTCGTACGTCGACGCGCCGACGGCCGGCTGCTGGCGCCTGACGCTCACCTGGTCGGGGCGGCGCGACACGCTCGACCTGGCGTACGTCCCGCCCACGGACTGACGACCCGCGACCGGCGCTGCTCACGGCAGTGTGTCGAGAAGCTTCAGATCTTGACGGTGATTGGCAGGCAATTCGTAGCCGGCGTGTGCTTGTTGCTGCGTGTCCCGAGAGAGACAACGGACCTCGTGTCCGGCGATCCGGCCCGTCGCATCCAACCCGTCGACCGTGAAGGCGTATCGCGCGTCCCAGAGCATTTCGAGAGCTCCGTCACCCGTCTGGCGGATGACATGTACGTCG
>JAICJV010000092.1 GCA_025928265.1 Thermoleophilaceae bacterium | reverse complement strand
GTGCTCGGCGCCCGGGTGAACAACCTCTCCGACGTCAACGTCGAAATCCCCAAACGCCGGCTGACCGCGTTCACCGGCGTTTCCGGTTCGGGCAAGAGTTCGCTGGTGTTCGACACCATCGCCGCCGAATCGCAACGCCTGATCAACGAGACCTACAGCTCGTTCGTACAGGGCTTCATGGCCACCCCGGCGCGGCCGGACGTCGACGTCCTGGAAGGGCTGACCACGGCGATCCTCGTCGACCAGGAGCGCATGGGCGGCGACACGCGCTCCACGGTCGGCACCGCCACCGATGCCAACGCGATGCTGCGCATCCTCTTCAGCCGGCTCGGGCAGCCGCACATCGGCCCGCCCGGGGCGTTCGCCTTCAACGTGCCGTCGGTCAAGGCGAGCGGCGCGATCACGGTCGACCGCGGCGGCAAGACGAGAACGCAGAAGGCCACCTTCAACCGCACCGGCGGGATGTGCCCGCGCTGCGAGGGCCGCGGCTCGGTGACCGACTTCGACCTGTCCGCGCTCTACGACGACGGCAAGTCGCTCAACGAGGGGGCGCTGACGATTCCCGGCTACAGCATGGAGGGCTGGTACGGGCGGATCTACCGCGGCGCCGGCTACTTCGACCCCGACAAGCCGATCGGGAAGTTCAACAAGCGGGAGCTGCACGACCTCCTCTACAGGGAGCCGACCAAGATCAAGGTCGACGGCATCAACCTCACCTACGCCGGGCTGATCCCGCAGATCCAGAAGTCGTTCCTCTCGAAGGACGTCGAGGCGATGCAGCCGCACGTCCGCGCCTTCGTCGAGCGAGCCGTGACGTTCACGACCTGCCCCGAGTGCGGCGGCACGCGGCTCGCGGAGGCGGCTCGGTCGTCGAAGATCGCCGGGATCAACATCGCCGAGGCGTGCGCGATGCAGGTGAGCGACCTGGCCGACTGGATCCGCGGCCTCGACGAGCCGACGGTCGCGCCGCTGCTCGAGGCGCTGCGGCAGACGCTCGACTCGTTCGTCGAGATCGGGCTGGGCTACCTGTCGCTCGACCGGGCGTCGGGAACGCTGTCGGGCGGTGAGGCGCAGCGCGTGAAGATGGTCGGCCACCTCGGCTCCTCGCTCACCGACGTCACCTACGTCTTCGACGAGCCCACCGCGGGTCTGCACCCCCATGACATCCAGCAGATGAACGACCTGCTGCTGCGACTGCGCGACAAGGGCAACACGGTGCTCGTCGTCGAACACGAGCCGGACACGATGGCGATCGCCGACCACGTCGTCGACCTGGGGCCGGGCGCGGGCAGCAGCGGGGGAGAGGTGGTGTTCGAGGGCACCGTCGACGGGCTGCGGGCCAGCGGCACGGCGACGGGGCGGCACCTGGGCGACCGCGCATCGCTGAAGCCGTCGGTGCGGGAGCCGTCCGGAGCGCTGGAGGTGCGCGGCGCGTCCACCCACAACCTGCAGGACGTGGACGTGGACATACCGCTGGGCGTGCTCGTGGTGATGACCGGCGTCGCCGGGTCCGGCAAGAGCTCGCTGATCGAGGGCTCCGTCGCGGACCGGGACGGAGTGGTGGCGATCGACCAGGCCGCGATCAAGGGTTCGCGGCGCAGCAACCCCGCGACCTACACCGGTCTGCTCGACCCGATCCGCAAGGCGTTCGCGAAGGCGAACGGCGTCAAGCCGGGCCTGTTCAGCGCCAACTCGGCGGGCGCGTGCCCCGCCTGCAACGGCGCGGGCGTCGTCTACACCGACCTGGCGATGATGGCGGGCGTCGCCACGGTGTGCGACGAGTGCCAGGGGAAGCGATTTCAGGCGGAGGTGCTGGAGTACACGTTCGGCGGCCGCAACATCGCCGAGGTGCTGGCCATGCCGGTGGCGGAGGCGACGGAGTTCTTCGGCGCGGGCGAGGCGCGCATCCCGGCCGCGCACGCCATCCTCGAGCGGCTGTCCGGCGTCGGCCTCGGCTACCTCAGCCTCGGCCAGCCGCTCACCACGCTGTCGGGCGGCGAGCGCCAGCGGCTCAAGCTGGCCACGCACATGGGGGAGAAGGGCGCGATCTACGTCCTCGACGAGCCCACCACCGGCCTCCACCTCGCGGACGTCGACCAGCTGCTCGGCCTGCTCGACCGGCTCGTCGACTCCGGCAAGTCGGTCATCGTCATCGAGCACCACCTGGCGGTGATGGCGCACGCGGACTGGATCATCGACCTCGGCCCGGGCGCCGGCCACGACGGCGGCCGGATCGTGTTCGAGGGCACACCGGCCGACCTGGTGGCCGCGCGCTCGACCGTGACGGGTGAGCATCTCGCGGAGTACGCGGGCGCGGACTGACCCGCAGCGTCAGCCGCCGGACAGCTCCCTATTGCGAACGCGCCAGATCGGATGCAGGATGGCGCGGGGCGGCGCTTGCCGCGAACGGAATCGACGAGAGGTCACGGATGAGCAAACGGCAGCGGCAGCGCCGCACCGACCGTCGGCGGCAGGCACAGAGGCGGGGGAAGACCGCGATCGGCGCGAGCCTTGCGCTCGGAGCCGCGCTCGCGGCGCCCGCCACGGGCCAGGCTGCCACGACGTTCACCGTCACCAACACGAACGAGTCCGGGACCGGCAGCCTCGCGGCGGCCATCAACGGCGCGAACGCAGATGCCGCAGCCGACACCATCATCTTCCAGCCGGGCCTGCACGGGCGGATCGCGCTCAACAGCGCCGCACTGCCGGACCTCACGCACGACGCGACGATCGTGGGCCCCGGCGCCGGCCAGCTGGTCATCGACGGCAACGACGACGGCACCCGGCTCTCGGGCCCGCTGCTGCGCGTCACCGGGCCGAGCGCAGTCGCGCCGATCGACGTCAGCATCTCCGGGCTCACCTTCGAAGACGGCGGCGACAGCGGTTCCACCGGTGGAGGGATCCTGGCCACGAACGCCGATCTGACGGTCGCCGACTCGACGCTGACCGGCAACAAGGCGGACGTCGGGGCCGCACTGAACGTGACCGCGGGATCGCTGGATCTCGCCCGCTCGACCGTCAGCGGCAACCACGCCGACGCGGGCGGCGGCGGCATTGGCCTGTACGAGAGCCGCATCTCGATGTCCGATTCGACGGTGACGGGCAACAGCGCAGCGTGCGGCGGTGGCCTGGTGCTCAGCGTGACATCCGGCGCGATCGCGCGCTCGACGATCAGCGGCAACACGGCCACTTCCGAGGATCCGGCCGGCTACACCGGCGGCGGCGGGATCTGGGAGTACGGGAAGACCGCGACCGACCACCTCGACGTGACGAACACGACGATCGCCGGGAACCATGCGGCGTCGACCGGGGGCGGCTTTCACAGCTACAACGCCGGCGGCTCCGGCAACGTGACCGTCGCCAGCAGCACGGTCGTCGGCAACAGCGCCGAGATCGCCGGCGGTGGCATGTACGCGGGCGGCCCCGGATCGCAGCCGGCGCCAGTCATCTCGAACTCGATCGTCGCCGGGAACAGGACGGTGAGCGCCGGCACGGATCTGGCGCAGAACGGGACGACGCCGTTCAGGGTCGACTTCAGCCTCGTGCAGGCTGCCCCGCCGGCGGTTATCGATGAGACGGTGCCGGGGTCGAACATCACCGGCCGGTCGCCACAGCTCACAGCGCTGGACGACAACGGTGGCCCGACCCAGACGATGGCGCCGACGCTGTCGAGCCCGGTGATCGATGCCGGCCGGTCGTCCGTCGCGACCGATCAGCGCGGTCTGACGCGGCCGATCGATCGCGCCACCGCGAACTCGGCCGCCGCGGGCGCGAACGGCGCCGACATGGGCGCCGTCGAGGAGCAGAGCGGGCCGTTCGCGGGTCCCGAGATCGCCGGGCCGCCGCCCCCGCCGCCGACGCCACCGGCGCCCGTCGCGGTGGCGAAGGTGTCGCGGTTGAAGCTCAGGGGCCACGCCCTCTCCTTCAAGGTCACGTGCGGCGGAGCCGTGTGCTCCGGCAGCGGCACGCTGACGACCACGGAGCTGCTCCGCGCAAGAACCATCCGGCTCGCGCGCGCACACTTGATCAAGCGCAGGCACACGGTCGGGCGAAAGGCCTACCGCGTGGCGCCCGGCAAGAGCCGGACGGTCACGGTCAGGCTCAACCGGACCGGGGTCAAGCTGCTCAAGCGATTCCACAGGCTCCCGGTCCGGCTCAGCGTCACGTTGAAGCGGGCGAACGGCAAGCCCAAGACGGTGAAGCACGCGCGGAAGGTGTTCAGGCTGCGGCGGCACTAGCCCAGCGCGGTGTGGCAGCACCACCACTCATGGCGTGCGCGCTGCCTTGTGAGCGCCGCGTCCCCGTCAGACGATCGGCTCGTCACCTGAAGGGAGTCAACAATGGTGCTCGCAGCCGATTATCCGTTCCTCGACATCCTCTGGTCCATGATCATCTTCTTCTCGTGGGTGATCTGGATCTGGATGATGGTCGTGATCCTCACCGACGTCTTTCGCCGGCATGACATCGGCGGTTGGACGAAGGCCGCGTGGTGCGTCTTCATGATCGTGCTGCCGTTCATCGGCGCGCTCGTCTACCTGATCAGGCAGCACGACGCGATGGCGAACCGGCGGGTCCAGGACGTGGAGGCACAGCAGGACATGCTCGACCGGCACATCAAGCAGGTCGCCGGCAGCGATGGCCCCGCGACCGAGATCGCCAATGCCAAGCAGCTCCTGGACTCTGGCGCAATCGACAAGGCCGAGTTCGAGCAGCTCAAGCGCAGGGCGCTCGTGGCCGCGTAGGCGTTGAGACCGTTGTGCCGCCCGGCGGCGGGCGGCACAACGCGGTCGCCGGAGTAAACGTGCGGGCGTGGATGCGAAGGCCGGGGCGGACGTCGCCCGACTCCGACGGCGACGGCGTCGCGTTCGACCCGCACGCGTTCGCCGGCCTGTTCGCGCCGCCGCGCTGGCTGCGCGACCTAGGCACGAGCGCGTGGCTGGCGGTAGGCGTCACGCTCGCGGTAATCGCGGCGGTGTGGGTCATCTCACTCACCCAGACCATCGTGATGCCGCTCGTCACCGCTGCGGTCGTCGCGGCGGTGACATCACCGCTCGTGCACGCGCTCGAGCGGCGCGGCGTCGCGCGCGGCCTGGCCGCGGCGCTGCTGCTGGTGGCACTCGTGCTCGTGGCCGTCCTGCTCGTGGTGGTGATCCTCGCCGGCATTGGATCCGAGCTCACGGCACTGCGCGCGACACTGCACTCGGCGAAGGCTTCCGTCACCGGGTGGCTCGCCGATGCGGGCATTGATCCCGGCTCGGCGACCGCCGCGTGGGACGACGTCTCGAAAGCGGTCTCGAACGCGCTGCCCGCGCTGCTCGAGGGAATCGGGTCCGGAATCAAGCGGCTCTCGTCGCTCGTCGTATTCCTCGGCCTCACCTTCCTGAGCACGTTCTTCCTGCTGAAGGACGGGCCGCAGGTCCGGCGCTGGGCCGAGGGCCACATGCGCGTCCCGCGCGAGAGTGCGCACGGCATGACCCGTCGCATGCTGGAGGCGCTGCGCGGCTACTTCGTGGGCGTGACCGCGGTCGCGCTCTTCAACGCCGCGGTCGTGGCGGCGGGCGCGTTGATCCTGGGCGTGCCGCTGGCGGGCACGCTTGCGCTCGTCACGTTCCTGGGCGCCTACGTGCCGTATGTGGGCGCGTGGAGCGCGGGCATCTTCAGCGTGCTGATCGCACTCGGCGGGGCGGGCACCGACGCCGCTCTGGGGATGATCGTCGTGCAGCTGCTGGCAAACGGCATCCTCCAGCAGCTCGTCCAGCCGATTGCCTACGGCGCCGCACTCGGCATCCACCCGCTCGCGGTCCTCCTCGTGACGATCGCCGGCGGCAGCCTGTTCGGGGCGGCGGGCCTCATCCTCGCCGCGCCGCTGACGGCCGCCGCCACGCGCATCGCCGCCGACATGGCGCGTGGCCGCGACAGCGTCAGATCCCCAGTACCTGCGCCTTCTTCGCCTCGAAGTCCTGAGCCGTGATCACGCCCTGGTCGCGCAGGTGAGCGAGCTGCTCCAGCTCTGCGACGTACGCGGGCTGCGCGGGCGCCGCCGGTTGCTGCGGCGGTGCCGGCTCTTCGCCGGCCGGCTGGAAGTCCTGCCGCATCCCGGCCCTGTTCTCGAAGGACGACCGCCGCCGCTGCATTCGGGCCATCGTCCGGTAGCCCTGCCGCATCCCCATCCGGTTTGATGCTCGTTCTGCCAGGAAACCCATCTCATCCTCCTCGGCTCAGGCGGCGCTGCCGGCCGCGGCCTGCTCTTCCTCGATTACCGCAGACACCGCGATCAGCTCGGCGGCGACCTCGGCCATCAACTCCGGCGTCAGGAAACCCTCGGCGAGGGGGACGCCGCCGGCGTCACGGATACTGCGCTTGAGGTCACGCGCCCAGACGTGCTCGATCAGCAGCACGCCGAGCGCCTGGCCGGGCGGGAGCGACGCAGCCATGGCCTCGAGGTCTTCCTTGGACAGGCCGAAGACGCCCTGGGCGGCCTGCGGCGGCGGCACCGGCGTCCGGTCGCCGTCGGGCTCGAAGTCGAAGCCGAGCAGCGCGCCCGCGATAGCCCCGAGGTTCTCGCCCTGCACGTCCAGCGCAAGGAGGTCACCGGTCTCGGGGTCCTTGCGTACGAACAGCAGGTCGAGGACGCGGATTGTTCCGAGCCCGTCGAGGTGGCCGAGCTCCTCGAGGACGCGGCCCTCGAACCTGGCGTCCGGCCCGAAGCCGATCGCCAGCACTTGTACGGGTCCGATCTCGGTCATGTCTCTCCTCCGTGGGGGCATTCGCCGAGGACACTCCCAGCGGAAGCTGCGCCCGCCAAGCGTGCGCGCACGCCTGTGGCGGGGAGGCTGACGCCCTAGCGAGCGTGGGGGACCGCGCCGTAGCGTCGGGCCATGCGACGCGCAGGATCGCCGCCCCGATCGGTCGTGCTCGGCGGCCGCGGCCCGCTGCGGCGCGCGCTGGCTGCGCATCTCGAGTCGCACGACGTGAGCCACGTCATCTACGGGTCGGTCATCGGGCTGGCGCTCGTCGTGGCGCTCGAGGCGCACCCGACCACAGCCGGCCAGACGCTCGCGGCGATCGCCGGCGCGGCTGTGGCAGTGGCGCTGGCCGAGATCTACAGCGAGCTGATCGGCACCGAGGCACGCACCCGCCGCCCGGTCGACGCGCCGCAGCTGCGTACCGCGACGCTCGATGCGCTCGCCGTCATGTTCGGAGCGGGCTTTCCCGCGGTGTTCTTCACCCTGGCCACGCTCGGAGCGATCGATAGCTCGCTCGCATTCACGCTGGCGAAATGGACCGGGGTCGGGCTGATCTGCGCCTACGGGTTCGTGGCCGGGCGGCTCTCGGGATCGACCCCTGGTCGTGCGCTGCTCCACGCAGTCGCCGTCGGGGCGATCGGGGCGTTCCTCATCGGCCTCAAGGCGCTGGTGCACTGACGGCGCCGGCCGCCGCGGGGGCGCCGTTCTGCGCGGCCGCGATCGCCTGCGCGGCCTGGATCAGACCGAGGTGACTGAAGGCCTGCGGGAAGTTGCCGACCTGGCGCCCGCGGGCGGCGTCGTACTCCTCGGCCAGCAGCCCCACGTCGTTGCGCAGCGCGAGCAGGCGCTCGAACAGGGCGCACGCCTCGTCGGTCCGGCCGTTCATCGCGAGGGCGCTGACGAGCCAGAACGAGCAGGCGAGGAACTGACCCTCGCCGCCCGGCAGCCCGTCGTCGGTGGCGTCCGTCGAGTAGCGCGCCACGAAGCCGTCGTGTCCGAGCTCGTCGCGGATGGCGTCGATCGTGCCCGTCACGCGTTCGTCCCGCGGGGGCAGGAAGCCGACGATCGGGATGTTGAGGTTGCTGGCGTCGAGCTCCTCGGAGCCGTAGTACTGGGTGAACGTCCGGCGCCCCGCGTCGTAGCCGTGCTCGCATACCTCGCGATGTATCTCGCCGCGGATGCGCCTCCAGCGGTCGATCGGCGCGTCGAGCCCGAAGCGCGCCGCCAGGCGAATGCCCCGGTCGAACACGACCCACGCCATCACCTTCGAGTACGTGTAGTGGCGCCGTGGGCCGCGTGCCTCCCAGATCCCGTCGTCGGGCTCGCGCCACACGGACTCGACGTACTCGATGAGCTTCTGCCAGCGCGGCCAGCGACCCGGATCGACGCCGCCGAGCCGCATGGCTGCGGCGTATGCGACACCGATCACCTCGCCGTACACGTCGAGCTGGAACTGCTCCGACGCGGCGTTGCCGACGCGAACCGGCGCCGAGCTCTCGTAGCCGGTCAGCTCCGGCAGCTCGAACTCCGACAGGCGCCGCTCACCCTCGACGCCGTACATGATCTGGATCTTCGCCGGATCGCCGGTGGCGACGCGCTGCATGAAGTCGCGGAACCGCAGCGCCTCGTCGACGTAACCGCCCGTGAGCAGTGCCTCGAGCGTGAGGACCGAGTCGCGCAGCCAGCAGTAGCGGTAGTCCCAGTTGCGCACGCCGCCGAGGTCCTCCGGCAGTGACGTGGTCGGAGCTGCGATCAGCGCGCCGGTCGGCGCGAAGGTCATGGCCTTGAGGGCGATGAGCGACGTGATCACGGCGTCCCGGTACGGGCCCGCGTAGGTGCCGCGCCCGGACCAGTCGCGCCACCACTCGTCTGTGCGGCCGAGCGCCGAGTCGGCGTCCTCCACGGGCGGCGATGTGCGATGGCTCGACCACCAGCTCAGGGTGAAGCGGTGGCGCGATCCTTCGGTGGCGTCGAACCGCGCGGCCACCGTGCCGTCACGCACGTCGAGCGGAAGCGGAGTGCTCAGGCGGAAGGCGTCCGGCCCGGCCACCGCCACGATCCCGTCGGCGGCGTGTTCGATCCACGGCCTGATCGTCCCGTAGTCGGGACGCAGCGTCAGGTCCAGTCGCATCGGCACCCGGCCCGCCACGCCCTCCACGATGCGCATCAGCCGCGGCGGCCCATCGCTGCGCGGCGGCATGAAGTCGACGACGCGCGCGACGCCGGCGGGAGTCGAGAACTCGGTTTCGAGGATGAGCGTGCCCGCGCGGTACCGCCGCACCGACCTGACCTCGCCGTTCGCCGGCGCGATCATCCAGCGACCGTTGTCGCGATCGCCGAGGAGTGCCGCGAAGCAGGCGGCGGAGTCGAAGCGCGGCACGCACATCCAGTCGACTGCGCCGTCCCTGCCGACGAGCGCGGCCGACTCGAGATCGCCGATCAGCGCGTAGTCCTCGATCCGGGTCACGCCGCGGTCGCTTCCTCGCGTTCGCGGCGCTGCACGCTTTCGATGTGACGGCGCGCCCATGCGTAGGGCGGCGCGTCGACGTCGAGGCGAGCGTGCGCGATGTGGTCGTCGAGATCGGCGAGCTTGACGGTGTGTGCGAGTCTGCCGTCGAGGCCGGTCGCGAATACGAGCCGTAGCGTGTAGGTCTCGTATGACTCACCGCGGCGGCGCGTGAGCAGGCGCAGCGCGCTCTCCTCGACCGGCGTCAGTCCCGCGCCGCGCAGATATTCGACCGTCGTGTCGGTGCGCTCCAGCAGGTCGTGAAGCCATGCCAGCGGCCTGGCTTCGGGCGGAACCGCCGCGGCAACGCGCGCGAGATGATCGACCAGCGGGCTGCCGAAGCGGTCGACTTGGCCTTCGTGCGCGCGGCTCGCTATGAGGTAGGCGACCGTCGTGTCCATGGCGCCAGCTTCGCGTCCGCCGGCGTCGCGCGACAAGGGTGTCGCCACCACCCTCCGCAGAGGTGTCAGCCGCCGCGTCAACCCGCGCCGTCCTCGCGCCGCCGTGGCCGGCCGAGGTTGCTCACTATCACCGAGACCACGGTCACGAGGTAGATCTGGCCGATCAGCGCCTCGAAGACCGCCAGCGTGTGGCCGAGGTTCGTGTGCGCCGCGAAATCGCCGTAGCCGACCGTGGTCAACGTGACGAAGCTGAAGTAGAGGCAGTGCGAGACCGTCGCCGTCTGGCCGCCGTCGAAGAAGGGCCGGCTGCCGAACTGGTCGATCGCGCCGTAGACGAAGGCAAACAGCATCCCGACGAGGATGTAGAGCGCGAGGACTCCCATCACCGCCTCCATGCGCACCTGTGAGCTCGAACGCAGCTCGCGCAGCACCCCGACCGCGACGGCCGGCGGGCCGCATGCGACGAGAACTGCGTTCAGCGTGCGCGTAACGCCCTCGTCCACACCGCCGGCAGTCGCGCGGATGATCGCCACGGCGACGACGGCAAGCGCGAGCAGGCCCGCCGCTCGCACCCAGTGATGCGAGATCTGCGCGGCGCGGAACGCCAGGAAGATGCTCAGGCCCGCGAGCGCGCTGACGAGGACGCGCTGGGCGTCGCCGGGTGGGACGATGCCCTGGACTCCAAGAGAGAGCAGCGTGGCGGCGAGCAGCAGTCCGAAGCGCCGCCGCGCTTCCGCCGCGTCCATGGCAGTAGCCTCGCCGCGGGCGCGGCACCCCCCCCCCCAACACGCCCGTGTGCTGCCACGTGCAGGCCAACCCCCCGCCCCCCCGCAAGCGGCATATCCGCGGGCCCCCCCGCCGGCGAGCAAACGCCCAAGGCCGGCGGCCAGAAACCGCCCCGCCCCC
>JAICJV010000029.1 GCA_025928265.1 Thermoleophilaceae bacterium | reverse complement strand
TCCTCGCCCACGTAGCCCGCCTCGGTCAGCGCCGTGGCGTCGGCGATCGCGAACGGCACGTTCAGGATCTTGGCCAGCGTCTGCGCGAGCAGCGTCTTGCCGCAGCCGGTCGGGCCGAGCAGGAGGATGTTCGACTTCTGCAGCTCGAGCTCGTCGCGATCCTCGGCCTGCATCATCTGCACGCGCTTGTAGTGGTTGTAGACGGCTACGGAGAGCGTCCGCTTCGCCGCCTCCTGGCCCACCACGTACTCCTGGAGCACGTCGTAGATCTCGCGCGGCTTGGGCAGGTTCTCGATGTCGAACGTCGCCGGGCCGGTGAGCTCCTCGTCGATGATCTCGTTGCAGAGGTCGATGCACTCGTCGCAGATGTAGACCCCCGGGCCTGCGATGAGCTTCTTCACCTGCCGCTGCGACTTGCCGCAGAAAGAGCAGAGGAGCTGTTCGTTGGAATCCGTCGGACGTGCCATGGCTAACGGTTCGTCTTCGCTCCGGCCATCGCCACACGGTAGCTGTGCTTGCTCGAGTTGGCCACCATTACGACGCTGGACATGCTCACGCTCTGTTTCGCTCGTCTCCGTCGATTCCTTCAGATCGAGTCTACAGTCGATACGCCAGGGCGATGAGCAGTGCCGGCGCGCCATATGCGTCGTCGATCTCGAGGACCTTCGCCCCCCCCTGGGCGGGAGCTACGGGGTTTGGAGCTCGGGCGCCGGGCCCTTCTCCGGCGTCCAGATCTTGCCGCGGGCCTCCGCCTGCTCCACGGTGATCGGCTTGGCCGAGTCCACCATCAGGTCCACGGCCTTGCGCATGGCGATGTCCTCGCGCAGCGGCTCGTCGCGGCCTTCCTTCTTCGCGCGGTCGAGCGACTTCTGGAGCTTCTTCTCGCTCGTGGGCGGGCGGCCCGGGCCCTGGGTGGCGGCGCGCAGCGAGTCGAGCAGCTCCTCGTCGCCCACCTCGATCCCCTCGGCCTCGACCACCGCGGCCAGGACCGACTCACGCTTCAGCGCGGTCTCGGCCTCGGGCTCGGATTCGTCGATCAGGTCGTGCGCGTCCTTGCCGGTGAGCTCGAGGTAGCGGGCCGGGTCGAGGCCCTGCGCCCGCAGGCGGCGCTCGGTCTGGTGCCACATCTCGTGCGCCTTGGCGTGGACCAGGTCGTGCGGGACGTCGATCGACGCCTCGGCGACCGCGGCGTCGACCACGGCCTCGCGGAACTCTGTGTCGATCATGCGCTCCTGCTGCTCGCGCAGGCGCGTCTCAATGTCGGAGCGAAGCTCGTCGAGTGAGTCGAAGCCGCCGGCCTCCATCGCGAAGTCGTCGTCGAGGTCCGGGAGCTTCTTCTCCTTGACCTCCTTGAGCGAGACGTCGAAGGTCGCGTCCTTGCCGGCCAGGTTCTCGGCCCGGTAGTCCTCCGGGAACGTCACGTTCACCTGGCGCTCCTCGCCTGCGCTCGCGCCCTCGAGCTGCTCCTCGAATCCCTCGACGAGGCGACCGGAGCCCAGCTCGAGCAGATAGCCGCGCGCCTCGCCGCCCTCGAACGGCTCGCCGTCGACCTTGCCGACGAAGTCGAGCACCACGAAGTCGCCCTTGGCCGCCGGGCGGTCGACATTCTCGAGCGCCGCCGACGATTCGCGCAGCCGTTCGACCTCCTCGTCGATCGTCTCGGACGAGACCTCCGGTTCGCGGCGACCGACCTCGAGGCCCTTGTACTCGCCGAGCTTCGCGGCCGGGCGAACACCGACCTCGATAGTGAACGACAGCGAGTGCCCCTTCTCCGGCAGCTCCTGCAGGTCCAGGCTGGGCTCGCCGACCGGGGTGATGCCGGCCTCGCCGATCGCCTCCTCGTACCAGTCCGGCAGCGCCTTACGCACGGCCTCGTCGAGAACCGCCTCGCGACCCACGCGCTGGAGGACCACCTGCGGCGGCACCTTGCCCTTGCGGAAGCCGGGGATGCGCAGGTCACGGCCGAGGTCGGCGGCGGCGCTGGACAGGGCGCGATCGACCGCTGCCGGGTCGACCTCCACCTCCACGCGCACGCGCGAGTCCTCGAGATCGGTGCTGCTTGTCTTGACCTGGGCGGGCATCGGCTCGGCCACGATAGCGTGCGCGCCATGCCGCAACCGGCGCCGCTGAGCCGCCCCAGGAGCGAGCGCTCGCTCGCCTGGCTGTACACGGGTCCACTCGGGCATCTCTGGAGCGCGCTCGCCGACCTGAGCGTGCTGTGGAGCCGCTGGGTGGCGAGCGAGGCGCGCCGGCGGGTGCGCGCCTACTCGAAGCGGTAGATGACGCCGGGCGGCGCGGGCTGCCCGTCCGCGAGCCGCGCCACCGCGCGGCCGAGCACGTCCTCGAACACGCCCTTCGAGGCCCCGATCAGCCGCAGCAGCTCCTCGACCGGCGTCGCCTCGTCGCTCACGCCGTTCGCGTAGTCGGTTGCGTAGCCGAGCAGCGCGTACGGCAGCTCCGCCTCGCCGCACAGCACCGTCTCCGGCCCCGCCGTCTGCGAGACGCATGTGACCCCGGCGGCCGCGAGCGAGCGGATCTCCGCGCGCGTGTTGAAGCGCGGTCCGTCCACGTGCCCGTACACGCCGCCCGCGCGCGCAGGAATACCGGCGTCCACGCACGCGTCGAGCAGCACGCGCCGCACGTCCTCGGAGAACGGCCCGGCGTAGATCCAGTGGCCACGCTGCGGATCGCCGGGCGCGTCGTAGAAGGTGCAGAGCGATCCGTCCGCCAGCCGGTTCGCGAGGAAGTGGAGGTCGTCGAAGACGACCAGCGATCCGAGCGGCACGGACACGTCGACCGCGCCGCACACCGTCACGCCGATCGCGCAGTCGGCGCCGAGGTCCTTGAGCGCCGCGATGTTCGCCTGGTGGCGCACGTGGTTCGAGAGCCGCTGGTGCCCCTCCTCGTGGCGCGAGACGTGCAGCACCTCGACGCCCTCCCCCGCCTCCGCCCGGCTCACGAGCGCGTCTCCCCAGCGGGTGGAGACGATCTCCGGGTCCTCGCGCGACTGATCGAGCGCGTACGTCCCCGTGCCCGTGAGAATGCCGACCTTCACGCGCCGCAGACTACGGCGAAGGCGCGGCCGGCGTGGGGGACTGCGGCGCGGGGGCCGGCGTGGCGCCGCCGTTCGGCGCAGGCTGTGGCTGCGCCTGCGACGGCGGCGGCTCCTGCGGCTGCGTGGGCGTCGTCTGCGGCGTGGTGTTCCCCGGCTGCGTGGTGGTCGGGGTCTGCGACTGCGGCGCCGTCTGCGTCTGGTCCTGCGAGTTCTGGTCCTGCTTCTTCTTGTCGCTCTGCGAAGACGAGTTGCCGCCGAAGAACGTGGTCCGGTGACCCGACGACACCGCGCCGCCGAAGATGAGCTCCGGAACGGTCAGCACGACGAGCGCGATGAGGAACGCGAGCAGCCCGGTGATGATCGCGATCTTGAGCGGACGCCCGTGTAGCGGGAAGCCTCGACGAGCGCGCCCGCTGCCGCCGTAGGTCCGGCGCGGATGGGTGAGCAGCACGTCGCCCTGCGTCACGTCGCTGTGACCGTTCCGCGTCTCGGGCGGGGGCGGTGGCGTGCGGATGGTGCCGACGTTGGGGCTGCGCCGCTGCGCCTCGGCTGTGCGGCTGGCCGCCGCGCCGGCAACCACGCGCCGCGCGCTCGTGGCGGAGCGCCGGACCACGTCGCTGCGGATCGGGCGCTGGAGGCCCTCCTTCACGATCGCCACGATCACCGGCGTCATGCCAGCCGTGAGCACCGTCCCGCCCTTCCAGAAGTGGGACGTCACGACAGCCGCGACAGCCGATGCGACCGCGGCGACGACGAGGGTCGTGAGCGAAAGCCCCTCGCCCCCCGAGCTGCCTCTCGCTTGGGCCACGCCTACACCGTAGTAAACGGTGTGGCAGCCGCTCAGCCGTACTGTTCGACCGCTTCCACCGCCACGTCGAGCCCGTGAATCTGGCCCGTGTGGCCGAGCGAATCCAGGAAGTCCTGAAGCCGCTGGAAATGGTCGTAAAGGCAGAGCCGGCGCACGTGGATCACGGGGATCTCGTCGTGCGCGACGGCGCGCGCCTCGGTCTCGCCGCCGCGGCCCGGAGCCACCAGCAGGTGCGTGACCTGGGTCTCGCAGCCGCCGTGCCCGAGGTAGGTGGAGTCGATCCAGATCCCGCGGTCGCGAAGCGTCGTGGAGAGCACCAGCGCGTTGGGCCCGGCCTCCGTGAGGATCGTCTCACTGCGCGCGGGCATCCCGTCGACACGGATCCGGCAATCGATGGTGCGGCGCGCCATGGACCTAACGTACCCCGAATCGGCCCTTCCGCAATAGCGATCTGAATAGAACATCCGTCCAGACGGAGCGCCGCGGGCTTCAGGCCGAGGCGCCCGGGCGCGCGTCGCGGCGCTCCAGCCCCCGCCGCTTGCGGAAACGACGGCCCGGACGGCGGCGCTCGTTGCGGAGCTCTGCGCCGCACACGCGGCACTTTCGCTCTCCGCCGGTGCGCGTCGGGAGGAGGTTCCACTGGACCTCGCCGCACTCAACGCACCTGACCATTCCGCCCGCCATACGTGGACGCGCTGGTACCCCATTGAGGAACCCCGCAAACCGGATGGGCTAACGCATCTCCTCCGGGACGAGCTCGAGCTTCATGACCTCGCCGTCGCGGACGAGCGTCACCTCGGTCGCAGCGCCGATCAGGTCCGCCACCATCAGCCGCTGCACGTCGTCGACGCGCGGCGTCGGCTCGCCGGCCACCGCCACGATCAGGTCCTCCGGGCGCAGGCCGGCGCGTGCGGCCGGACTGCCCTCCACCACGGACACGACCTCCACGGCGGTCCGCATCTCGCCGCCGAGCTGCGTGCGCGCCCGCGGCGGCAGCGGGCGCGGTCCGCCCGCGATGCCCAGGTACGCGCGCCGCACGCGGCCCTCGGTCATGAGCGCGCCCACGATCCGGCGCGTGGCCGCGTTGATCGGCACCGCCAGCCCGAGTCCGACGCCCGCCACCGCTGTGTTCACTCCCACCACGCGCCCGCGGCCGTCCGCAAGCGCGCCGCCGCTGTTGCCCGGGTTGAGCGCGGCATCGGTCTGGATGACGTTGTCGATGATCCGTGCGTTACGCCCCGAGCGCGCCGGCAGCGAGCGGCCGAGCGCCGACACCACGCCCGCGGTCACGGAGCCCGCGAAGCCGTTGGGATTGCCCATCGCCACCACCAGCTGGCCGACCCGCAGCCGCTCGGCGTCGCCCAGCTCCGCGGCGGTCAGCTCGCCCTCGTCGGCGCGCAGCACGGCGAGGTCGGAGAACGGGTCTGCGCCCACGACCGCGAAGCGCAGCTCGCGCCCGTCCACGAACGACGCGCGCCCGCCGCTGCCCTCGCCGGCCACCACGTGCGCGCTCGTGAGCATGAAGCCGTCCGGCGTGAGCACCACGCCGCTGCCCGCACCGGCGGGAATCGCGCCGCGCCGCGTGCGGCGCGTCACGCGCAGGTTGGCGACCGAAGGCGCGAGCCGGTCGGCCACCGACGTCACGCTGCGCGAGTAGGCGTCGAGCGCCTCCTGCTCCTCGTATGCCTCGATCACCTCACACCTCCGTGGTCGCGCCGAGGCGGACCTCGACGTCGCGCTCGTCGGCGCCGCGCACGACCGTGAGAGTGACCGCACCCGCGCCGATGTACGGCTCGAGGTCGTCCACCCGCGTGACGGCGTGGCCGCCGGCGGCCCCGGTCAGGTCGCCCTTCTCGATGCCCGCGCGCGCGGCGGGCGAGTCGTCCTCGACCCAGCGCACGAGCAGGCCGTCGCGCTCGGGCAGCCCGACCGCACGCCGCAGGCGCCGCGCCACGTGCGGTGGCGCGATGGCCACGCCCAGCCGCGGACGGGCGAGCACCTCGCCGCGCGCGAGCGCATCGGCGCGCTCACGCAACGCGGCGTCGGCCGGCAGCGCCAGGATCAGGCCGCCGTCCATGCGCACCGAGTTGAGCCCGAGCAGGCGCCCGCCGGTGTCGACGAGCGGGCCGCCGCTCGACCCGCGCGGCAGCGGCGCCGTGTGCTCGATCGAGCCGCGGATGCGCCGCCCGCGCGGTCCGCGGAAGCTGCGGCCGGTGGACGACACCAGGCCGAGCGTGGCGCGCAGGCCGCGGCCGCCGGGGTTCGCGAGCGCGACGACGATCGAGCCGATCGCCAGAGCGTCGGGGCCGCCGAACTCCACCGGTTCGACTCCGGCCGTCTCGACCGCGATCACCGCGAGGTCGCCCTCGGGGTCCACGCCCGCCACCCGACCCGTCTCCGCGCGGCCGTCGGCAAAGGCCACCGTGACCTCGTCGCCGCGGAGGTTGTGCGCATTTGTGAGGACCGTCCCGGGCGCGGTGACCACGCCGGACCCGCGGCCCCACCCGCGTCCGAGGCCCACCACGGCCGGGCCGATCCGCTCGGCGACGTCGCGAACGGTGGCCGAGATCTCCTCCAACACTGTGGCCATTGCAAGCTCCGATTCAGTAGTTACTAGCGAGTTGCAAGTGACTATCGTACAGAGGGTGAGAGGTAGGGTGCGCTCAGTGGCCGAGACAGCCCCCAAGACGGCCCTCGCGGAGGCGCTCGAGCGCGTCGGAGATCGCTGGACGCTGCTCGTGGTCGAGGCGCTGCTCGACGGGCCACGCCGGTTCGGCGACCTTCAGGACGCGGTCGGCGGGATCGCGCCGAACATCCTCACCCAGCGCCTGCGGCACCTCGAGCGTCAGGCGCTTGTCGTGGCCCGCCCCTACTCCGAGCGCCCGCCGCGCTTCGTCTACGAGCTCACGAGCGGCGGCCATGAGCTGGCCGGCGCGCTGCGGCTCCTGGCCGACTGGGGTGCGCGGCAGGCCGAATCCGCGGAGCCGCTGCGCCACTCGCTGTGCGGCACCGAGCTCGAGGCGCGCTGGTGGTGCCACTCCTGTCAGCTGCCGGTGGACGACGACGCGGCCGAGGACGGCGAGCTGATTTGAACCGCCGCCTGACCCTGGTTGCGTGCATCCTGGGTTCGGGCATCGTCTTCCTCGACGGAACGGTGACCAACGTCGCGCTGCCGTCGATCCAGCGCGAGCTCGGCGCCTCGCTAGCGCAGCAGCAGTGGATCGTCGAGGCCTACCTGCTCACGCTCAGCTCGCTGATGCTCGTGGGCGGCTCACTCGACGACCTGTTCGAACGGCGCAGTGTCTTCGCGGGGGGCGTGGCCGGGTTCGGCGTCATGTCGCTCGCGTGCGCCGTCGCGCCGAACGTCACGTTCCTGATCGTCGCGCGCGCGCTTCAAGGCGTGGCCGGCGCGCTGCTCGTCCCGAGCACTCTCGCGATCATCATGGCGGTCTTCCCGCCCAACGAGCGCGGCTCGGCGATCGGCACGTGGACCGCGTGGACGGGCATCGCCACCGTCGTCGGGCCGCTCGGCGGCGGCGCGCTGCTCGACGCGGCCTCGTGGCGCTGGATCTTCCTGCTGAACATCCCGTTCGTGCTGATCACGCTCTGGCTGATCGCCAAGGCGATGCCGAAGATGCACTCCGCGCGCGAGGGCGCGCGCGTGGACATCCTCGGCGGGGTCCTGTGCGTGCTCGGCCTGGGCGGCGTGATCGTGGCGCTGATCGAGCAGCCGCGCCGTGGCTGGAGCGATCCGCTGATCGTCGCGGGTCTCGTCGGCGGTGTGCTGGCGCTCGGGCTGTTCCTGCTGCACGAGTCGCGCACGCGCAGCCCGATGCTGCCGCTGTCGCTGTTCCGCTCACGCAACTTCTCGGTGGGCAACTTCGGCACGCTCACGCTGTACGCCGGGCTGAACGGCGCGCTGTTCTTCCTCGGCCTCTACCTCCAGCAGGTCGGCGGGTACTCCCCGCTCGAGGCAGGCGCCGCATTCGTGCCCATGACCGCGATCATGTTCACGCTCTCGCGGCGGATGGGCGCGCTCGCCGACCGCTACGGGCCGCGGCTGTTCATGGGGATCGGGCCGATCGTGGGCGGCATCGGGCTGCTGCTCATGATGCGCGTGAACGAGAGCGCGTCCTACTGGACCGAGGTGTTCCCGGGCGTGGTGGTGTTCGGGCTCGGGCTGTCGTGCACGGTCGCGCCACTCACGGCCGCCGTGCTCGGGGCGGTCGACGAGAAGCACTCGGGTGTGGCGTCGGGGGTGAACAACGCCATCGCGCGGATCGCGGGCCTGCTCGCGATCGCCGTGCTCGGGGCGGTCGTCGCCGGGGCGTTCGCGTCGAAGATCGACAGCGAGCTGAGCGGGCCGCTCACTCCTGCGGTGCAGTCGGCCGTGACGGAGGCCAAGGCGCGCTCGCTCACGACGGAGCCGGCAGCGCGCGTGCCCGCACCGCAGCGCCCGCGGGTCCACGCCGCGCTGGCCGACGCCTCGACCTCGGCCTACCGGCTCGGCCTGGGGATCGGCGGTGCACTCGTCATTCTCGGCGGCGTGGTCTGCCTCGTGGGCATCACCAACCCGCGTCGCGAGGTGCCCTCGGAGGAGTGCCCGGGCGGAGCGCTGTACGGCGCGAGCGAGGATCACGCGCATGCCGGCGCGGTGCCCGCGCGTGAGGTCGCGCCCGCGGCTTAGCGGCTACGCAGAGCTGCGGACCGGAGTGCGGTAGCGACGGAGACCATCACCGCCGCGAAACCGGCCACACGCGCGACCGCGAGCAGCAGCGCGATGCCGTCGCGGCCGTGATCGACCGCATCCGCCACGTTCATCCACGGATGTGCGAACGCCCCGATCGCGAACGCCGTGGCCACACCGAGGTAGATCCTCGCTATGCCCGGCAGGCGGTCCCACTCGACCGTCGCGAGGACGGCGAAGAAGAGCGCGGCGAGAACGAGCGGCATCGACATGCCGACAGACTCACCCGGCGACCGCGATCCGTCAATCGCCTGAATGGGCTAGACGCGCCAAATCCCTAATCCCTCATCCCTAGGAACCAATCGAGAACATCGCCTCGAGATCGTGGCGCGAGAAGGCCTCGAACGCGACCATCGTGTAGGTCCGCTCGATCCCGTCGAGCGCCGCGAGCCGCTCGGCCACGACGGCGGCCAGATCCTCGGTCCGCTGCACGCGCAGGATCGCGACGAAATCCCACTCGCCGGTGACCGAGTAGGCCTCGCCGACGCCGTCGAGCTCGGCGAGGCGCCCGCCGAGGTCGCGCAGCGCCGCGCGCTCGGCCTTGATCAGCACGACGGCATGAGTCACGGGCGGCATCTTGCCAGCTGGACGCGTATGCGGGAGGTATCCGAGCAGGTTTGGGCTCAAGGGCTGTGCAAAGCCGCCGATACGGAGTAGCGAGGCAGCCACCGCCGGCGCCTCCGCCCTGAACCCTCCGATCCGTCCAGGCGCTCCCCGCGAGCACCTGCATACCCCTATGCCCAACCCCCCGCTGGAGGCCTGATCCGTGGCCTCCGTATCCATCGTTTCCGACGAGCAGCTCGATCCCGGCAGCCGCGCGCTGCTCGACCTGACGCTGCGCCACGGCATGAGCGACGAGCAGCTCGCGACCATCGTGGGCGGCGACGTCGACGAGATCGCGCGCCGGCGCGACGACGCATTCGAGGCGATCATCGCCCAGGCGCGTCTCAGCGCCGCCGACCGCACCGACCCCATCGCCGTGGCGGATCGCATCCTTGCGGAGTCGCGCGCGACCAAGAATGAATCCGCCGAGCGCGCCGCCCCCGCCAAGCAGAGGGCGGGCAGGCTCGACCTGGTCCTGCGGCTTGTCTGCGCCGGCTACCTGGCGCTGCTGCTCGCCGCCGTCGTGATCTACAAGGCCGCGTTCATCGACATGATCACGACGGACCCGCTGCTGACGGCGTACGGCCTCGTGGTGTGCGGCTACATCGTCACCCGCTTCGTCTTCAGCATGATCTACCGCCCGGTGCGCGACGCGGGCATCGAGCCGCGCGTGGCCATCGTCATGCCGGGCTTCAACGAGGAGGACGCGATCGGGCGCTCGCTGCGATCGCTGCTCGAGGTCGAGTATCCGCACGGCTTGCTCGAGATCGTGGCGGTGAACGACGGCTCCACCGACCAGACGCTCGCCGCCATGCAGGCCGTGGCCGCCGACGAGCCGCGCGTGCAGGTCATCAACTTCCCGGAGAACCGCGGCAAGCGCGCCGCGATGGCGGCCGGCATCCGCGCGACGAGCGCCGAGATCATCGCGTTCGTCGACTCCGACAGCATCCTCGAGCCCGACGCGCTGCGGAAGCTCGTGCAGGGCTTCGCCGAGCCGAAGGTGGGCGCGATGTGCGGCCACGCCAACGTGCTCAACCTGCGCGAGACGTGGCTCACGCGGATGCAGGCCGTGCGCTACTTCGTCGCGTTCCGCGTGAGCAAGGCGGCCGAGTCGATCTTCGGCACCGTCACGTGCTGCTCGGGCTGCTTCTCGGCCTACCGGCGCGAGGCGATCATGCCCAAGCTCGAGTGGTGGGAGAACCAGAAGTTCCTGGGCCTCCCGTCGACGTTCGGCGACGACCGCTCGCTCACCAACTGCGTGCTGCGCGGCTGGAGGGTGCGCTACCACTCGAACGCGGTCTCGCACACGGCGGTCCCGTCCACGTTCCGCCAGTTCATGAAGCAGCAGCTGCGCTGGAAGCGGTCGTGGACGCGCGAGTCGCTGCTGGTGTCGCGCTTCATGTGGCGCAAGAACCCGATCGCAGCCCTGTCGACCTACGTGGGCATCGTGCTGCCGCTGATCGCGCCGTTCATCGCCATCCGCACGGCGGTGTGGCAGCCGGTCGTGGGCGGTGGCGGCGCGCCCGTCGTGTACGTGCTCGGCGTGTACGCGATGGCGATCGCCTACGGCCTCTACTACGCGATCCGCCACCCGCGCTACGACGATCTGTGGATCTACGGCGTCGCGTTCTGCTTCTTCTACTTCGCGTTCCTGCTCTGGCAGACCTACTACGCGATCTTCACGTCGCGGACCACCTCGTGGGGCACGCGCCCCGCGACCGCCGGCGGCGCCGGAGGCTCGTCGTGACGGCGCTGCGCTCCCGGCTCGGCCGCAGCGGGTCGTTCCTGCTCCTGCCGCTGTCGATCATCCCGTTCCTCCTCGTGGGCCCGTCGCTCGTGGACTCGCACGCCGAGTTCCAGCGCGAGCAGCAGTCGCACGCGCTGCCGGCACCCACCGTCGTCCTCTCCCCCGCGGAGATCGCACGCTGGAAGCCGCTGCCCGCGTTCAAGGGCGCGGTGCCGGTGATCGCGTACGAGGGCATCGGCGAAAGCGGCCCGCGTTCTGTAACGCGGCTCCAGTTCGCGCGTCACCTCGCGCTGCTGAGCCGCCTGGGCTTCCGGACGATCTCGATCCGCCAGTACGCGCGCTGGCGCACCGGCCAGCCCGCCGGCATGCCCGCCAGGCCGCTGCTCATCACATTCGACGGCGGCCGTCTCTCGAGCTTCCGCGGCGCCGACCGGCTGCTCCAGCGCTACGGCGCCGCGGCGACGATGTTCATCCCCACCGCGCGCATCGCGGCGCGCGACCGCACGCGGCTGAACTGGAAGGAGCTCCACGAGATGGTGCGCTCCGGCCGCTGGGACGTGCAGGCCGAGGGCACGAACGACCAGGCGCGCGTCGTCAGCGATCCGTCGGGCGACATGGCGCCCGCCTACGCCTACCGGCGCTACACCGACAGCACCGGCATCGAGAGCTATGCGGACTGGCAGGCGCGCGTGACGCGTGACGTGTTCGCTGCACGCGACGCGCTCGTGGCCCAGGGCTTCGACCCGGTCGCGTTCGCGGTGCCCGGCGGCGACTACGGCGCCCAGGCCACGAACGACCCGCGCATCCCCGGCTACGTGCGGAGCCTCGTAGCGGCGCAGTTCGGCCCCGCGTTCGTGCGCGACGCGCGCAACTGGCCCGGCTTCACCACCCGCAGCGGGGACGCCGCGCGCCTCGAGATCGGCCGCGAGACCACCGCCGACGACCTCTACGCGTGGCTGCGAGCAAAGGATCCCGCCCGATGACCCGCCGGATCGCTCCCCTCCTCGCCGCGGCCGTGTTCGCCGCCCTCGTCGCCGCCCCGCAGGCCGAAGCGCGCGCCAAGGTCTGCGCCGCGCCGACCAAGCTCACGTTCAAGCGCGCGCCGGGCGCATCGGCCGGCAAGCTGCGCTGGCACCGTGCACGCGGCGTCGCGCGCGGGACGCGCTACCGCGTGTACCGCAACCGCGACGTGATCGGCCAGACCAGGCGCAACTGGATGAAGGTGCGCGTGTCGGTCGGCGTCCGCTACCGCTTCACGGTCCGGCTCGTGTCGCCTCGCGGTCGCCTGCGGGCGTGCCGCGCCGGCATCCGCAAGCTCGTGGCCTACAACACGCCGTCGACGCCCGGCAACTTCGCCGTGACCGGCGCGCGCGGCGCCGCCGCCCACCTCGAGTGGAGCAGGTCGCGACGCGGTGACGCCGCGGTGAAGTCCTACCGCGTCCTGCGCGGCGGCGTGACCTACAAGCAGATCACCGGCACCTCGATCGACGTCCCGATCTCGAACGACCGCACCTACCAGTTCGCCGTCGCGGCCGTGGACGTGCACGGGAAGCTGAGCAGGCCGACGAAGCCCGTGACGGTCGACTCGGGCCACATCCCGCCGCCCGCGCCGGCGAACGTGATCGCCGGCGATGTGACCGACACCGGGATGATCCTGTCGTGGTCGCCGAGCGTGCCGGCCCGCGGGCGCGTGACCGGCTACCGCGTCTACCGCGACGGCAAGGTGCTGCGCGGCGTGCAGGGCATCTCGACCCGGATCACCGGGCTCGCCGCGGGCTCGTCGCACGTGTGGACGGTGGCCGCGGTCGACAGCTCCGGCTGGCTCAGCCCACAGAGCGCGCCGGCCAACATCTCGACCGCGCCGCCGATCCCCTCCACCGGCAGCGCGCAGGCATTCGTGCTCGCGTCGACCGACAAGAGCTTCGCCGACTTCCGCGCGCACTACCGCCAGGTCGGCGTCGTCTACCCGACCTACTTCGACTGCTCCGCGGACGCGCAGCTCACCGGCAGGGACGACCCGTTCATCACAAGCTGGTCGAAGGCGCGCGGCGTGAAGGTGCTGCCGCGCTTCAACTGCCAGCGCACCACGGTCTTGAACCGCATCCTCAACGACGGGACGCTGCGGACCCGGTGGCTCGACCAGCTCGTGGCGCTCGTGCAGCAGAACGGCTACGACGGGCTCAACCTCGACTTCGAGGCGGGTCTCGCCAGCGACCGCGCGGCGTACACGAGCTTCTTCACCGAGCTCGCTTCGCGGCTGCACGCGCAGGGCAAGCTGCTGAGCGTGGCCGTGAGCGCGAAGACGGCCGACGTCGCCAACCACCCGCGCTCGAGCTTCTTCGACTACAACGCCCTCGCGCAGCAGGCCGACTGGGTGTTCGTGATGACGTGGGGGATCCACTGGACCACGTCCGGTCCCGGCTCGCTCGACGACATCAACTGGATGCGCGCCGTCATGGACTACATCGACACGATCCCGGGTCACGAGCGGTTCGTGATCGGCACGGCGCTGTACGGGTTCGACTGGGCCAATGGCGGCGGCAGCAGCAACCCCGCGACGCCCTACGAATACAGCGACATCCAGGCGCTGATCGACCGCGTCGGGGCGACGCCGCGCTACGACGATGCCACCGGCAGCATGACCTTCAGCTATCGCGACGGCAGCGACTCGCACGACGTCTGGTACGCGAACGCGTCCACCACGCACCTCCGGATGCAGGAGGCACGAAACCACGGTCTGGGAATCGGCTTCTGGCGGCTCGGCAGCGAGGACCAGAGCATGTGGGACGACGCGCTGCTCGCGGCGCCCTAGACACGACGAACGAAATGTTCGATCCCGGCGGCCTGCCGCGGTGGGCGTCAGCCTACGGGCACCGGGATCTTCATTTCGTTAGGCGATCGAGCTCGGCGCGGGCCTGGTCAAGAGCCTTCTGCGCAGCGGCCAACTCTCGCGCGCGCTCCTTCACCGCACGCTCCGCGTCCCGAATGGCGGCGCGCCGAGCCTCATCCTCCGCTTTCCTCTTTTCGCTTTCCGCTTTCCGCTTTCCGCCTTCCGCCTTCCGCCTTCTGCTGTCTGCTTTCTGCTTCTTCGGTGCAGGCGCCCCGGCGAACCCACCCAGCCCAATAGCCTGCTTCGGCGCCACAAGCCGCCCCGACGCAAGCGCCTCCCGTGCCTCGTCGTCCAACGCCGCCGCGTGCAGCGTCTCGCGGATCTCGCCCGCCGTCTTGTCGGTCACCGGATGGCCCGCCTGGCGCAGGAGCGCCGTGGCCTGCGACGCAAGGTCCTCGACCGCCTCGCGCTCCTCGCGCGTGGCATCGCGCAGCGTGTCACCGCCCCGCGCCTGCCGCAATGCCGCGCCGGCGCCGAGCAGCCCCTCGAGCGAGTCGCGCGGCAACTGGTTCAGCGCCCACGCCGAGAGCGCCGGCTTCTTCAGCCGCTTGACCTCGTCGGCCTCCTCGCGCCGCCCCTCCTTGCGCAGCGCCTTGGCCAGCGCGTCGCGCCGCGCGATGAACTCGCCGAACGGAGCCCGGTACAGCTCGTCCACGTCTGCCACGGGTCCGGACGCTACGCGAACAGCGTGAGGTCCGGCTCGCGATCGCCGCGCAGCACCTCCGGGTCGACCTCGACCCAGCCGATGCCGCGCGACTCGGCCAGCACCCGCGCCTGCGGCTTGACCACCTGCGCGGCCAGGATGCCGCGGCACGATCCCATACCCGGCTCGCAGCGCAGCCGCTCGAGGTAGCGCGTGAGCTGCTCGACAGCGTCGATCGTGCCCACCCGCTTGATCTCGACCGCGATCCACTCCTCGTCGGCGTCGCGGCACATGAGGTCGACCGGGCCGATGTCGGTGGGCCACTCGCGCCGGACGAGCCGCAGCCCCTCGCCGCACCACTCCGGCGCGTCGGCGAGCAGCTCCTGCAGCTCACGCTCCACGCCGTGCTTCTGAAGCGCCGCAGCCTCACCCATGTCGTGCGCGGTGTCCGAGACGACCTCGACCAGCCGGATGTCCAGCCGGTCGTCGGCCTTCAGCTTGCGGACGCACAGCCCCTCGTCGGTCTCCTCGATCACGGTGGGCGGCGTCATCCAGTTCTCCGGCTTGTAGCCGCCCGCGTCGGAGTGCACCATCACCGAGCCGTCTGACTTGATCACGAGCAGCCGCAGTGCCTCGGGGAGGACCGCGGAGAGACGTCCGGAGTAGCGAACCTCGCAGCGGGCGACGATCAGGCGCATACCCGCGCACGCTAAGCACTGTCGCGGACATATCCTCGCCGCAGCAGGTCAGGAGCCCGTCAGCACCGCGGCGAACGCACCGTCGCCGCCGCCTGTGGTGGGGCTGGTGGACGACCCGACCGTGCAGGTGGCCCGGTACGCGACCGTGTGCGAGCCGGGGCTCAGCTGCGTGGTGATGCCGAAGTCGTTCACCTCACCGCCGAACGACGTACCGCTCGTTGCCAGCACCTGGCCGCTGCCGGCGATCGCGTTGGTCCCGTCGACGTAGAGCCCGCCGTCGATCTCACCACTGCCCGTGCAGGTGACCGTGACGCTGCCTCGCATCATCACGACGAGCCGGCCCGGGCTGGTCGTCACGAACGTGGCCTGGAGCAGGCTTCCCGAGTTCGGACTCTGGCTCACGAACGCGCCGGACGCAGCGGCCGCGCCGAAGCCCTGGCTCGGCCCGGCGGGGCCTGTTTCGCCCGTGGGCCCCTGCGAGCCCGTGGCACCGGTCGCGCCGGGCGGCCCCTGCGCGCCCTTGAGGCTCGCGACCTGAGCGGGCGCCAGGTCCCTCAGCGTCAGCGAGCCGTTCTTGACCTTCCGCGGCGTTACCGCGTTGTTCTTGAGCTGAGCCGTGCCGACGCTGTTGCGCGGCAACCTGAGCGCGGCGTAGGCACCGCCGCCGAGCGCCACGAAGAGCGCCACTGTCGCGACCACATTCGCGTACGTCAGGTGCCCGGCAAACCTCTGGACCATTCCCTCGGTCCTCCACGGCAAAGCTACATCCGGCGACCGGGAAAAGCGAGAGGGCGGCGTGCCGGGTCAGATACCGCCGAGGTAGCGCATGTACACCTGGCGCGGGTTGGCGATGCTGCCCGTCAGCGCGGCCGAGTCGAACACGATGTAGTTCGCGTAGAAGCTCATGCTCGGGTTCTCGCCGCCGGCCGGGACGCCCTTCTCCCTCACCGACTGCGCGAGCGTCATGTCGCGGACGTTGCTGTAGAGGTAGATGTCCGGGCGGCCGTTGTGGTCGTCCGTCCCCCCGGCTGCGGTGGTCCCGAGGTTCGTCGCCTGGGTCTGGAACGTGACGTAGTAGCCCGAGTTGCCGATCACCGGGTGGGCCGACGGGCCGTTGCCCAGGTGGCCGCGATTTGAGCTGATGATGTGCTGGCGCTTGCCGAGATCCTTGTACGCGATCTGGGTCATGCCACCGCGCTGGACCTCGTAGGCGAGGGTGTGGCGCTTGATGTCGTTGTAGACGGGATTCGAGCCGCCCCGCGCGACGAGGTGCGGGCGCGAGGTCGCCCCGCGCGAGAGGTACACGCCGCGGCGAGCACCGAAGACGAGGTCGTTGCCGATGCCGGAGGAAAACGACGGGTCCGCGGCGCGGCCGGGAACACGCACGCGGCGTGTCTTGTTCTTCACGCGCACGTAGAGCCTGCCGCCCGCCACCCACGCGATCCTCGAGCAGTTGCCCGAGACGGCCACTCCGGTGGCGTCCGCCGTGCTCTGGCGGTTGTGCGGAAGGTTCAGCCGCGTGGGCGTGCGGCCGGGGCCGCGCGAGATGAACGCGTCGACCTTGCCGTTGGTGTCGTGCGCGACGATGTTCGACGCTGCGGAGAGGAAGGCGATGCAGTGCGGCCGGCTGTGGAAGCCGCCGCCGACGTCCGGAGCGAACGACGCCCCGTTTGCCGGCGAGCCGGAGCGCGTGCGCGAGATCAGCCGGATCTTGCCTCCGCGCCAGGGCGTGCCGCGGTTGTTCGCGCCCCTGCGGAAGACCGCGAACACGTCCGTCTGCCCGTTGCGGTCGTTGCTCACGAGGTTCGAGGCCTGCGACTCGAACGCGATCACGCGCGCGTAGCGCTTGTCACCCGAGATCACCGCATTCGTCGACGGCCCGTTCGGCAGCCCGCCGCCGAGCGCGTGCGAGATCAGGTCGGTGGTCTGGGTGCCAGAAGCCGTTGCGACAGCCGGGGCTGCGACGCAGGCAACGGCGACTGGGATGACGGCTGCGGCGATCCTTCGCATGCGGGGGGCCTCCAGGGGGTGGGTACGGGCGCGGCGCGCCCTCAGACGAGTAACACGTATGCGCCAGAAAAGAGCGGCGCGTGTACGCGCGGGGACGAGGGTGGGGTGAGCGACCCGTCACTCGCCCTCTCAGGGGCGAAAACCAAGCAGTCCAAGGACGCAGGGAGCGTGGCGTGCGCCGGCACGCGAGCGACCGAGGACGCAGGAATGCGAAGGTTTGCAGCCCTGAGGGTGAGCGAGGGGACTCGAACCCCCGACCGCCTGGACCACAACCAGGAGCTCTACCAACTGAGCTACGCCCACCAGGTGGCGTGCAGTCTAGCCGCGGCAGAGAGGGCCTGGGTGTCGCATAAGAGGGAGCGCCGGTGGCGCCGAGTGCCGCTTCGCGAAACGGACGTGGGACTTTTCGGTGTCAATACGTGCTCGAAAAGGTCCCACCCCTGATCCGGCGCGGGCGCCCCCTGCCGTCATCGCACCCCCGGGCGAGACCGAGGAGAGGGGCTAGTTGTCGGTGCCGACTGTCACGTATTCCGTCGACACGGCCTCGACCGTCTCCTCCTCGGACTCGTCGACCTCGTCGCGCGCGCAGATCACGCGGAAGCGGCCGGTGCCGAGGTTCGGGTCGGGCCTGACCGGCAGCCCCCGGATCGAGTCCCAGCCAAGCCGCTCGACCTCGTACGGGTTCATCGCGACAGCCACCGCCGGCCAATCACAACTGCTGTTGTGTTGGTCTATCGCCTTGCTGATGGCTTCGAGGTTCTTGGCTTCGGAGCTCATTCCGGATCCACGATCACCTTCTGACGTGCGCCGCCGAGCTCTCCGACGGCATAGTCGATGGTACGCCGCAGGCCGTCGCGCAGGTCGATCTCGGGCTCCCAGCCCAGCAGCTGCCTTGCGCGCGTGATGTCGGGCTGGCGCACCTGGGGGTCGTCGACCGGCAGCGCCTCGAACACGATCTCCGACCCCGACTCGGTCATCTCGACGATCGTCTTGGCCATCTCGAGCAGCGTCATCTCGTTCGGGTTGCCGATGTTCACCGGCTCGTGCACGCCCGACTCCATCAGCAGCACCAGGCCGCGGATGAGGTCGTCGACGTAACAGAACGAGCGCGTCTGCTGGCCGTCACCGAAAACGGTGAGCGGCTTGTCGGCCAGAGCCTGCGACAGGAACGTCGGGATCGCGCGCCCGTCGTTCTCTCTCATTCGGCCCCCATACGTGTTGAAAATGCGCACGATCGCCGTGTCCACGCCCTGCTGCCGGTAGTACGCCATCGTCAGCGCCTCGGCGTAGCGCTTGGCCTCGTCGTACACCCCGCGCGGGCCGATCGGATTGACATTGCCCCAGTAGCTCTCCGGCTGCGGGTGCACGAGCGGGTCGCCGTAGACCTCGGACGTGGATGCCAGCAGGAAGCGCGCTCGCTTCCACTTGGCAAGGCCGAGTGTGTGGTGGGTTCCGTACGAGCCGACCTTGAGCGTGTGCAGCGGCAGCCGCGCGTAGTCGATCGGGCTCGCCGGGGAAGCCATGTGGTAGACGAAGTCGACCGGCTCGTCGACCTCGTACGGCTGGGTGATGTCCGCATGGAAGAAGCGGAACTCGTCCATGCGGAGGTGGGCGATGTTCTTCAGCGAGCCGGTCTCGAAGTTGTCCACGCAGATGACGCGGTGGCCGCGCGCGAGCAGGTAGTCGCAGAGGTTCGATCCGAGGAAGCCGGCGCCGCCGGTCACGAGTGAAGTCGGCATGCGCGGCAGCCTAGCGGCTGTGCTTGGGCCGGCGCACCACGATGCGGTGGGTGAATGCCGTCTTCCTGACGCCCGCCGCGGAGAAGGTGATGCGCGGGCGGCGGGTGATGCTTCGATGTCTGCGCAGCGCCCTGATGAGCGCCCGTTGGAGCTTGCGCGGCGCCTTGAACGTCACGCGCCGTGTACTGCGCGGAGCGACCCTGATCTTGCGCGTCTTGTAGCGCACGCGCGCCAGTGCGGCGGCGTTGCGCGGCAGCGCCTCCTGCGCACTCACCTTCAACGTCAGCGCGCTCGCACGGGCGTTGACCAGGTACAGGCGGAGGCTCGGCTTGCCGCGCCTGTTGCCGCCGCACGCGAGCACGGCGACGTTGGACTTGATCTTCCGGTGGCAAGGTCCCGCCACGCGACGCAGCAGCGCATTCACCAGAGCCGAGATCGTCGGGGGCGTCCGCTTGCCGACCGTGATCGTCTGCTGCGTGCTCGCGGTCGCGCCGGTGTCGTCGGTCTCTGCGAGGCGCGCCGCGTAGGTGCCGGGAAACAGGAACGTGTGCTGTGCCGAGACGCCGCTCGCGGTCGCGCCGTCACCGAAGTCCCAGGCATACGATGCGACGCTGCCGTCGGGGTCGCCGCCCGTCGCCGTGAAGCTCACGCCGAGCGGCGCGTTCCCGCTCGGCGGCGTGGCGGTGAACGCCGGCGCCGGCGCGCGGTTGGATGCGGCGTACACGTCTTCGTTGCCGTTGGCATCGGCGACCACGACGTCGCTCGCCCTCGAGTCCAGCAGCAGCGTCTCGCCGACGAACGCGGCGGCGCCCGTCCCCGAGTTGCCGGTCCTGGTCGACGATCCGAGCGCGTGGCTCACGAGAACGGTCTGACCGGTGGTCGTGTCGAAGACGAACGCGTCCCGATCGATCGGCGCGTTCGCCTTGACCTCGCCCGCGACGATGTTGCCGGCAGACGAGGAGAATCCCACGTACCGCGCGCTCATGGAGATGGCCAGCGGAGCGTCGCTGGAGGCCGAAGCCGTGGCCGCGGCATTCCCCGGCACGTGGCTGAGCAGTTGGTTGACACCGCTCCCGCGGTCGTAGAGGAACGCGTCCGCCGCGCCGTTCGTGTCGGTCTGGCCGGCCACCAGGTTCGTGGCCTCGGATGTGTATCCCACACGGCTTCCGTCGCGCGCGATCGCGGCCTGGAAGTTCATGACGTTGTCGGTCGCCTTGAGCGGGTTGCCGGGAACGTGAGTCATGAGGACGCTGTTGCCGGTGGCCCGGTCGAACAGGAACCCGTCGTTGATCGGCGGATCGGGTCCGGGTGGATCGTCCGCTGCGTCGTCCTGTCCCGCAACGAGGTTCGTGCTCGACGAGACGTAGGCCACGAAGCGGCCGTCGGCGCTGACCGCTCCGAGCTGCGAGTCGCCGTCCGAGGCGTCGGTGCCGGCTCCCACGCGGTGGTCGACCAGGGTGTTCTGGCGAGTGGCGACGTTGTAGAGGAACACCTTGCCGCTCGTGCCGGTGCTTCCCACGATGTCGCTCGCACCGGAGGAGAAGGCGACCCAGTTACCCGCGGCGCTGATCACCGGTGCGCTCGAGAAGCCGCTCACTGCGCCCTGCGTCTCGTTGCCCGCGACGTGATTGATGAGTCTGAGGCTGCCGTCGTCGCGGTCGTAGATGTAGTAGTTGCCGAACGTGGAGCCGGTCTGCCCGGAGATCAGCTGGCTGTCGGTGCGGAAGGTGACGAAGCGCCCGTCGGCGCTGATGCTGGGCGTGTCTGCCTGATGGTCGCCGGCAGTCGCCTGGCCCGCGGAGGTGTGGCTCACGAGCGCGGTCGTACCCGTCGCGTTGTCGTGCAGGAAGATGTCGAAGCCGGCGTTGGTGTCGGCCTGCCCGGGCACCAGGTTCGTCGCCTTCGAAGTGAATGCCACGTAACGGCCGTCGTCACTCACCATCGGATCGAAGCTCTCGGCATTCGCGGTCTGCGACACTCCGCCGGTGCTGCGGCTCACGAGGCTCGTGACGCCCGTCTGCAGATCACGGACGAAGACGTCGCCGTCACCGTTGAGGTCGCCGGGGACGAGGTCCGGCGCGTCTGAGGAGAAGGCCGCGGTGTGGCCGGCCGTGCTCGTGGACGTCGGAGAGCTGCCGCCGTTCGCCGCCGCGCCGCTGCCGTTCGCGGTGACGAGCGACAGCGAGCCGAACCCCGCGAGCGCCTGCGCGGGCAACACGACCATCACAAGCATCAGCACCGCCGGCGCGGCGAAGCGGCGTATCGGCATCAGGCGACACTAACCGCGCGACGCGCTCACGGCTACGGCGCGCGGAACGGCCGCTTCCCGCAGCGGAAGAAGTACGGCAGCCGCCCGAGCGGCGCCGCCACGCGCGTGCTGCGCGGGCCGCGGTAACGGCGCTCGCCGCTGTCGACGGCGCGCCAGCACCCGCGCGGGAAGTAGACGCGCCGCGAGCGCGCGCCCTGCTCCACGACCGGCGCCACGAGCACGTCGGACCCGAGCAGCCACTCCTGGTCCTGACGGGCGGCGCGGCCGTCGTGCGGGTACGCGAGCCAGAGCGGGCGCGTGGGCGGCATTCCGGTGCGCCGCGCCCCCTTCCAGAGCCGCTGCATGTACGGCACCGCGCGGTTGTGCAGCACGGCCATCCGGCGCCAGCGTGCGTATGTGGCCGCATCGTAGGACCACGGGAAGCGCGGGCTGTTCTGCGCCGAGCTGTGGACGCGGAAGAACGGCACGAGCGCCGACCACTGCGACCAGCGCGTGAACAGCTCCGCGCCGGGCGGTCCCGTGAACAGCGACGCGTAGCCGCCGATGTCGTCGTTGAAGCCGAACGCGCCGCCCACTGCCCGGTTCAGCATGTCCGGCGCGAGCGACGCCAGCCCCGACGCCGCGCTCCAGTCGGAGGTCTCGTCGCCGGGGAAGTTCGACTCCTCATAGGCGGCACTGCCCGGGCGGCCGCTGAATCCCGAGCGGGTGAACCAGAAGACCTGCCGGTGGTGGCGGCGCTCGTAACGGTCCACGAGCCGCCGCGTGACGCTGTGGTACAGGCGCGGGAAACGGTTGTGCATCTGAGCGCCGGCGGAGCCGTCATGGAAGCGCATGCCGTCGAGCACCTGCTCGCCGAAGTCCTGCATGAAGCCATCGGCACCCATGCCGAGCATGAGGTCGAGCCGGCGCTGCCACCAGCGCACCGTGGCCGGGTTCGTGAAGTCGAGCAGGACCGCCGGCGCGCTGTTCAGGCCGGTGTGGAAGATGGCGGGCTGCCCGCTCGCGTCCTTCGCCACCAGGCCGTGCGAGCGCACGTAGTCCCAGTCGCCGGCCGGCTGGGTGAGCAGTTCGTCGTTGCTCACGTACGCGCGCAGGTAGAGCTGCGCCCTGATCCCCATCCGGTGAAGGCGGCGGATGGTGGAGCGCACGAACCCGGGGTCGAGCAGACCCCAGCCCTCGAACGCGTACATGCCGATCGGGGGCCGGCGCCGCTCGATCTCGCGCAGGTCGGCCTCGATCTTCGCGCGGTAGGTGGCGGGCGTCTCCTTGCCGTCGTTGGTGATCGGCCGCGAGATGGTGGCGCGCTCCGCCCACGCGGGCGGGCGTTGGTGGCGGCCGGTCACGCTGGTCAGCCGCCGCACGGCGCGCGCCCCGTCGCCGGGAAAGACCGTGTAGTCGAGCTTCGCGGCCGACGCCTGGACCTGCCAGCGCCGCGAGTTGTCGTTCCCCATCCGCCAGCGCGTGAACGCATCGTCGTTAAGGAGGAACGCGTACCCGCGCGAGGAGATGAACTGGTTCTGCACGTAGTAGGCGCCGCCGGGACCGCCCGGGAACAGATAGTGGCTTCTCCCACCGGGGAAGTCGGTGCTGTCGGTGATCGGTGGCACGCCGAGCTCCGCGAACTCGAACGGGGAGCCGAGCGAGGTGAGCGACGGGAGCAGCGCCGTCTGCGCCAGCGTGGCCGGACCGCCGAAGTTCTCCTGCTCGACCCAGCCGTAGAGCTTGCGTCCGGCCTGGTCGAGCCCCGCGTGGCGGCCGCCGAAGCCGCGGAACGCCTCGCCGCGGCCGCGCACGAACGAATCCGCGATCGAGATCACCCCGCGCGCCGAGGACAGCCGAGCGCGCACGCGGATGCCGCCTGCGCGGTCGGGCGTGACGAGCACGACCAGCCGCCGCCCGCTCGGGTCGTTCGTGGCCACCAGGAGTCGCACGCCACGGCCGTGCCGGTGCACCCCCACTACGCGCCGCGCCGAGTAGACCGTGCCCGAGCGGCGCGAGAACAGCATGTCCCCCGCCCAGTAGACCCCGTCCCACTGCCCGCGCGTCTCCTGCCCGACCTCGAATGCGAGCGGTCGGTACACAGCGTTGTCGCGCTCGCGCTCCAGGCTGAACGGCTCGGGATCGGCCGTCGGCGGCAGCTCTCTGACAGGCCCGATCGGGGCGCTCCGCAGCGGGCCGATCGAGAGCCGGTACGGCGAGCGCTCGATCACCGCCTTCGCGGCGCCGGAGCGCACCACGATCTTCGCGTGCGCCGGCGCTGCCGCGAGCGCGGCCAGCAGCACGCCGAACAGCAGGGCGCGCCTCAGAGCTGGATCGCCTTCGTCTCCAGGAACTCCTCGAGCCCGAACTTCCCGAGCTCGCGCCCGTGCCCCGACTGCTTGTAGCCGCCGAACGGCGCCAGCGGGTTGAACGCCGCGCCGTTGATCTCCACCTGCCCGGTCCGGATCCGTCGCGCCACGCGCCGCGCACGCTCCTCGTCGCCCGACCAGACACCGCCGGCGAGCCCGTACACGGTGTCGTTGGCGATCCGCACCGCGTCCTCCTCGTCGTCGTAGGGCATCAGCACTAGCACCGGCCCGAAGATCTCCTCCTGGGCGATCGTCATCTCCGGCGTGACCTCGGAGAAGACCGTCGGCTGCACGAAGTACCCCTGCTCGAGGCCCTCGGGCGGCTCGGCACCGCCGGCCACCAGCTTGGCACCGTCCTCCTGCCCGCGGCGGATGTAGCCGCGCACGCGCTCGCGCTGGGCCTCGGACACGAGCGGCCCGAGCGTATGGCCCGGCTCGAGCGGATCACCTACCGCGAAGTGCGGGAGCGCGGCGGTCGCGATCGCCTCCGCCTCGGCGAGCCGCTCGCGCGGCACCAGCATCCGCGTGAGCGCGCTGCACGTCTGCCCGGAGTTGAGGAAGCACTTGCCGAGGCCGTCGGGGACCGCCTTCGTCAGGTCGGCGTCGTCGAGGATCACGTTGGGCGACTTGCCGCCGAGCTCGAGTGCCACGCGCTTCACGCTCGCCGACGCCACCTCGCTCACCCGCTTCCCGGCGCGCGTGGACCCGGTGAACGAGACCATGTCCACGCCGGGGTGCGCGGCGATCGCCTCGCCCACCACGGGGCCGAGGCCGGGCACGAGGTTGAAGACCCCCGGCGGCAGCCCGAGCGAGTCGATGATCTCGGCGAGGATGAAAGCGTTCAGCGGCGTGACCTCACTCGGCTTGGCGACGACCGTGCAGCCCGCCGCCAGCGCCGGCGCCACCTTCGCGGCGAGCTGATGCAGCGGGTAGTTCCACGGCGTGATGCAGCCCACCACACCCACCGGCTCGCGCACGACGAGCGAGTTGCCCACCTGCTCCTCCCACACCGTCTGCTCGACGGCGTCGGGGATGCACATGAAGTCCATCGTGGGCAGCCCGGCCTGGATCTGGACCGCCAGCTCGATCGGCATCCCGACCTCGCGCGCGACCAGCGCCGCGATCTCCTCGCCACGCTCGGCCAGCTTCATGCCGATGCCGAGACAGGCCTGCGCGCGGTCGTACGCCGGCACCTGCGACCAGACCTCGAACGCGCTCCGCGCCGCCGCGACCGCGCGGTCGACGTCCGCGGGCGTCCCCTCGGGCACGCTGCCCATGACCTTCTCGGTGGTGGAGTCGATCACCTCGAGCACGCCGTCACCGAGCGGGTCGACCCACTCGCCGCCGATGTACAGCTTGTCGCGCACGATCGGGTCGGCGTCGTGCGTCAGAACCGGCGCCCGCTGGGTTTCCGTTGCCATCTCAAAGCTCCTTACTTGGCGGCCACGGCCGCAGGCTCGCGGGTTCCGACCATCGCTTCGGCGGTCCTGTGCGCCAGCGCCATGATCGAGATCATCGGGTTGGTGCCGCTCGGCGTGGGGAACGCGCTGCCGTCCCCGATGAACACGCCGGGCGTGTCGTGCAGCTCGCCCCACGGGTTGGCCACCGACGTCTGCGGGTCGGTGCCCATGCGGCAGGTGCCCATCTGGTGCGCCGAGAACAGCTTCGCCCCGCCGGGACCGAGGCGCTTGCGCTGCGCGCGCTCGATGAACGCGTCGAGGTCGTCGCCGATCCGCCACATCGGCAGCCCGTCGGCGAGGTACGAGATCTGGACCGCGCCGGCCGCATGGTGCAGGCGCGCGATCTTCTCGACCGCCAGACGCGCATGGCGCTGGTCCATCTCGTCCGACATCTCGTAGTACGGCACCGACTGGCCACTCCCGTCGATCACCACGCGGCCGTGGCCATGGTCGCGCGTGAGGGCGATGAACGACGCGCCCTTGCGGACCGTGGTCATCATCTCCTTGTGCGCGGCGCCGCCGGTCCACGGCACCGCCGAGCCGGTGAGCCCGGTGGTGTAGTGCGCGCCCTCGATGAGGAAGCCGTAGCCGTCCTCGACGTTCTCGAACTCGTGCGAGAGGCCCGCGTGCGGCGCGCCCTGGAACGCGTTCGTGTCCTCGCCGTAGACGCCGAACAGCGCGATCGACGGATGCAGGCGAAAGTAGTTCCCCACCGCGGGACCGCCGATCCCCGTGCGCAGCAGCAGCGCGGGCGACTCGAGGGCCCCACACGCAACAACGACCTGCGGCGCACGCACCGCGATCTTCGCGCTGCCGCCATACGTCGCCTCGACGCCCGCGGCGCGGCCGCCCTCCACCAGCACCCGATCGGCGTGCGCGCGGACGACCACGTCGGCGCCGTTCTGCACGGCGTCGAGCAGCCAGGTCTTGTCGGCGGAGTTCTTCGAGCCCGACTGGTCGCCGAAGCCGAGGTGACCGGCCGACTCGAACGAGTAGCCCTCCGGTGCTGCATTGCGCACGACCTTGCGGAAGTCCCAGCCGAGCGCCTCGCAGCCGCGCTTCATCATCTGCTGCGGGCCGTTCAGGTCGGACAGCGCGTCGGTCGCGCCGATGCGCTCGAGCACGGTGTCGAGATGGCGCTCGTAGTCGGGGGTGTCGACGCCTTCGAGCCCGAACCCGCGCGCCCACTGCTCGCGGACCCACGGGTAGGTGCGCAGGCAGTTGGTCCAGTTGATCACGGTGCCGCCGCCGAGCGTGGTGCCCGCCTGGAGGTTCACGTTGCCGTCAGCGGTGGGCGTCGGCCCGCCGCGCCAGTACATCTCCTGATAGGCCGGCAGCTCGAGCCCGAGGAAGTCGGACTCGTTGAAGTAGCCGCCCGCCTCGAGCACGACCACCTTCTTGCCCGCACGCGCGAGCGTGGCCGCGATCACCGACCCGCCCGCGCCGGAGCCGACCACCACGGCATCGGCCTCGAGCGTCTGGCCGTCCTCGGGCGCGAGCGGTTCGATCGGCTTCGGCACCTGTCGCGGCGGCAGCACCGGCCCGGGATAGGCGAAGAGCTCCCAGTTCGGGTTGCGGCCGGTCTGCGGGTCCGGCGCGCCGTAGGCGAGGAAGAGCGTCATGCCGAGCAGCGCCTGCACGCCGCCGGCAGCCTCAGGCGAGGCGAGCGAGAGGTTGCGCAGGATCTGCTCGCGGGACAACTGGCTCGGCATGCGCGCGATGCCCTGTGCGTCGATCGCGTCGAGAAGCTGGCACAGCCCGGCCTGGAACTGCTCGTCGAGGGAGTCGATCAGCTGCTCGACTCCCTCGGGCACCCCGAGGTCGCTCGCGGTCCGCGCCCAGAATCCGCCGGGATCGGGCTCCCGTTCGATGCGCGGCACCACCGTGTCGCAGAACAGTCGCAGCGTTGCGCGCTGAGAGTCGGTCAGGGCCATCTGTCTCTCTCCTCGTTGCAGATCCCTGGTTGGACACTCTATGTTGCGCCGGGACCTATATGAGTGAAGACCCCGCAAAGCCCCAAGAATCGCCCGAGGCGCCGTTCGAGCCCGCCGTCCCCGAGCGGGCCGGCCGCTCCTACGACGCCACCGGCAACCTCCGCCTCGCGATCTCGAACGCGCTGGTCGGCGTGAAGAAGCAGCTCTACGGCAAGGGACCGGTCAAGGCGAAGACCTACATCAACGACAACTACGTCTTCTCCGTGCTCGAGGGCGGTCTGACGCGCAACGAGGAGACGCTCCTGGCCGCCGGCGAGCACCGCCTCGTCCGCGAGTACCGGCTGCGCTTCCAGGAGTCGGTGTCGGAGACGATCTGCACGGCGATCGAGGACGTGACCAAGCGGAAGGTCCTCGCCTACCACAGCCAGATCGTGTTCGATCCGGATCGCGCCTTCGAGATCTTCGTGCTCGACGGCCCGCCGCAGCCCTCCTGAGCGCCGCTCAGATTCAGTTCGCCACCGCGAACAGGCCCGCGACGGCGAACACGTACAGGACGAGGACGACCAGCGAGTCGATCCCCATCCGCGCGATCTTCCGCTGCGGCCGGAACAGCAGGCCTGCCGCGTAGACGAGCGTCAACAGGATCCCGACCGCGGTGAGGTAGATGTCGCTCGCGTGCGCCTGCGGCAGAACGGACTTGGCCGACAGCAACGTCGCGAGCAGGAACAGCACAGGAAGGAATGCGTTGCCGCCGAAGATGTCGCTCATGGCCAGCTGGTAGTCGCCGTTCTTGACCGAGGCGAGCCCGGTCGACAGCTCCGGCAGCGATGTCGCGGCCGCGAGCACGGTGGCGCCGAACAGGACGCCGGACAGCCCGACGCGGCCTGCGGCCGCCTCGCCGCTGCGCTCGAGGATCACGCCCGCGACGAGCGTGACCGCCGCGGCGAGGCCGAAGATCGTCGCGGATCTCGCGGTACTGATCCCCTTCGCCGTCGCGTCGCGCTCGGTCGCCTTCTGGCTGTGCCCGCGTGGGTGCTCCTGGCCGTCGGGCGGCTGGCCGGACTCGTGCCACGGCAGCGACTTCCCGGCGCGCTGCAAGAGCAGGAGCCCCACCAGCCACAGCACCGCGATGAGGATCGGGACCGGCGTAAGCCGCCAGACGATCAGGTTGCCGGGCAGCTGGGTGCCGGCGATCACGACGGCGAGCACCGCGGTCACGAGCGCGGCCTCGAGGACGAGAACGAGCGAGGCGGCGCGGTAGGTCAACGGCCGGTCCCCGCGGACGCCGAATGCGTCGAGCGCGACCAGCACGACGGTCTGGATCGCAATCCCGCCGAGGATGTTGCCGACGGCCACGCCGACGTCGCCCGACAGCGCCGCGCTCACCGTGATCGCGAGCTCGGGGAGATTTGTGGCGATCGCGAGAAGGATCAAGCCGCCCAGCGCAGCGCCCAGCTGCAGCCGCATCGAGAGCACGTCGGTCTGCTTCGACAACTCGATACCCGCGACCCAGATCGCGACCGCGGCAGCGGCGAAGATCACCAGCAGGACGCCCAGCGGGAGGCTCGCCATCGAGCGGGAGTACCCGCGCGCGCCTGCGGCTAACCGAGTGCCACGACGGTGCCCGGAGACGACCTGATGTGGTCATCCGGCGTGCCGTGGAGGATCCACCGGGAGCTTCCCTCGCGGTCGAGCGCCCCCATCTCACGCAGTCCCCGCAGCGCCGTGGTGACGGAGGGCCGCCGCGCAGCCACGAGCTCGCCCAGCAGCTGGTGCGTGACGTTCGGCAGGTCGATCACGACGCCCTCGCGACAGACGCGGCCGTAGCGGTCGGCCAGGTGCCAGAACGCCAGCAGCAGCCGCTCCTCGATTCGTGCCGACTGCCGGACGGCCATGAAGAAGAGGTTGGCGCGCGCTCGATCGACGGCGATGTCGAGCACCGCCTCCGCAAGCTGGGGCCAGCGCGCCGCGACCACCCAGAAGCGGCGGTCCAGCACCATCATCTCGGCATGCTCGAGGACGCGCCAGTCGGCCGATTGCTCGACGGGGCCGCTGCCGTCGAAGCTCCAGGGCCGCGTGAAGTCGCCGCGGCCGACGATCACGGTGGCGGCGTGGCCGTCGACGTGCAGCCGCACCGCCAGGAGACCGCTCAGGACGATGAGGCCCGACGCCCCGTCGGGGCGCTCAAGAACGCAGGGGCCCTCCCGCGCCTCGAGGAGCGGCGCCACCAGAAGCCGGGTGGCGAGGGCGCGCTCCGCCTCCGGCACCGCGCTGCCCAGCCACGGCATGCGATCGAGCACGCGAACCATGGCCGGAGCGTGGCGCGGCAGGGGGCTGATGCCTTCGAACATTGCTTGGCTACTTGCACCGGGGGATGGACGCGACCGCCGTAGAGCGGACCCTTCACCCTGTCAGGCGCGCCCGCCGATTTCATCGGTACCGCCCACAGCCCTCGTCCGTAGTGCTACTGAATTCAGGCGTGCGAGCGGGCATCCGGAGTTAGTTTCCTCACATGGCCGCTCTGGACGTGGTGGTGGTCGACGACCACGCGGTGGTGCGCAGCGGCGTGCGCGCGCTGCTCGAGCGACAGCCGGCGTTCCGCGTCGTCGCCGAGGCGGGTGACGTGCCCGGCGCGGTCGAGGCTGTGCGGCTTCACCGCCCGGCGCTCGTCGTTCTCGACGTGCAGATGCCGGGCGAGCCGAGCCTCCCGGCGATCACGCGGATACGGGAGCTGTCGCCCGAGACGCACGTCGTGGTCCTGACCATGCACGACGAGCCGGAGTTCGCCGCGCGCGCTCTCGCGGCCGGCGCCGCCGGTTACGTGCTGAAGGAGGCCGCGCCGGGCGAGCTTGTCCGCGCGCTGCGGGCCGTCGCGTCGGGCGAGCGTTACCTGCACCCGAGCGTGGGAGCGCGGCTCGCGTCCGCCCACGACGGCCATGAGCGGCTCCGTCACCTGACCGCTCGCGAACGCGACGTGCTGCTGCGCATCGTGCATGGAGCCCGCAACCGCGACATCGCGGAAGAGCTGCACCTCAGCGTGCGCACGATCGAGACGCACCGCGCCCGACTTCAGGAGAAGCTCGGTGTGAGCGGGCTACTCGAGCTCGTGGAGTTCGCGCGCCGCAACGGGCTGCTCGACGACTGAGGCACGCAGCGGGGCGACGAACCGCACCGTGGTGCCGCGCCCGCGTTCGCTGCGCACCTCGAGCTCGCCGCCCGCGAGCATCGCGCGCTCGCGCATCCCGACCAGCCCGAAGCCGTCTGCGTCGGCGGCCGTGTCGAACCCGAGTCCGTCATCGGTCACGGTCAGCTCGATGCCAGCTGAGAGCCTGCGCATCACGACCTGCGCGCGTCGCGCGGCTGCGTGCTTCGCCACATTCGTGAGCGCTTCCTGCACGACGCGGTAGAGCGTGCTT
>JAICJV010000132.1 GCA_025928265.1 Thermoleophilaceae bacterium | reverse complement strand
GATGGATGAGGAAGTCCGCCGTCGGGTTGGCGGCCCGCACCTCGGCGATGTCGCCCGGCCGGATGCCTGCGTGCACGTGGCACTCGCCGGTCCAGACGTGCATCTTCCGGCCCACGCGCTTCTCGACGTACGCGCCGAGGAACATGTCCGGGCCGAAGAGGATCTCGGTTTCCGCGCCGTGCGTGCGGTAGATGTGCTCGACCACGTTGACCGCGTTGGACGACGTCACGCAGTAGTCGGTCTCGGCCTTCACCTCGGCGGTCGTGTTCACGTACATCACCACGATCGCGCCGGGGTGCTCGGCCTTCCAGGCGCGCAGCTCGTCGGCGCTGATCGAGTCGGCGAGGGAGCAGCCGGCGCCGAGGTCGGGCAGGAGGACGCGCTTCTCGGGCGAGAGGATCGCGGCGGTCTCCGCCATGAAGTGGACGCCGCAGAAGACGATCGTGTCGGCCCCCGCCTTGGCCGCCTGCTGGGAGAGACCGAGCGAGTCGCCGACGTAATCGGCCACGTCCTGGACCTCGGGCACCTGGTAGTTGTGGGCGAGGATGACCGCGTTGCGCTCGCGCGCGAGCTCGCGCACCTCCTGCTGCAGGCTCGCGACGTCCTCCGCACCCGCCAGCGGTAGGGAGATGGCTGCGCCCGTCGGCGCCGGCGTCTGAACCTGCATGTTTCGACCTCGTCTCTTTCGGGATCGAAATGAAGCTCTGGCCGCACGTAGGGCTGTGCGACGGAGCCATTCGAACTGCACTTCAGAGTGTAAAGCTCAGTTCGGCAGGTGCCTACTCGGCCCGCCAGAAGCCCTCGTGCCACTCCGACTCCGAGCGGGGATCCTCGATCAGTCGCGAGACCATCAGCACGGACGCGGCGCCGTCGCCGTCGTTGCGCATCGCCCGCGGGGTGGTCGCCGGGATGTGGACCGCGTCGCGCGGTGCGAGCGTGTGGACGTCGTCGCCCAGCTTGATCGTGACGTTGCCATCGAGAACGAAGTAGATCTCCTCGATCGTCTTGTGGCTGTGGCCCTTGCCCGGGTCCTCGCCCGGCGGCACGTGAGCCTGACCCGGCTCCAGATCGCGGACGTTCAGGGAGATCTGCTCGGCGCCCATCGGGCGGCCGTAGCCGAAGTAGGCGCCGGGCGCGTCGCCGGTGTAATCGGGGGCCTCTGCAGCCCGCATGATCGTGTAGTCAGCCATGAAGCCCGACCCTAACGAAACAGCTCGCGGGCTCCTCGCACACGCGTCCTGAGCATCCGCCGGGCGACCGTGCAGTCGAGCCTCACGTCCGCCGGCCGCCCGGCCGCCGCAGCTCCGGTCGTACGCGGGATGCCTTCAGTCGCGCCGGCGATCAGGCACGCCAGCTCGTACCGGCTGACGGCGTCGGCGCCGGCCACGTGCAACGGCCCGACCACAGGCAGGTGCGCGATCTCGATCAGCGCGGCGGCCACGTCGCTCACGTGTGCGGGGCAGCGGAACTCGTCGTCGTAGAACGCGTAGCTCGGCTCGAGCGCGGCCTGGACGTGCGGGCCGGGCAGCAGCAGCGACGTGCGCACGATGGCTGCGCCCGGCGCCCGCTCGGCCAGAGCGCGCTCCGCGTCCGCCTTCGCCTGCCCGTACTCGCTGATCGGGTCGAGCCGGTCGTTCTCGCGATAGGGCCGGTGGAGGCGCCCGCTGAACACGACGTCGGTGGAGACGTGCACCAGGCGCGCATGAATGCGCGCCGCGGCGGTCGCGACGTTCAGCGCGCCGTCGCACGTGACGCTGCGGTCGTCCTGCCGGTAGGCGGTGTGGATCACGCGGTCCGGCCGCGCGTGCTCGAACCGCTCGAGGACCGCGTCTGCGTCGCGGACGTCCACGTCCGTCGACCCCTTCAGCTCCACGAGATCCCACCCCCGCGCGCTCGCCTGCCGTACGACCTCCGTGCCGAGGAAGCCCGTCGCGCCGGTTACCAGGAGGGTGCCGCTCAGAGCGCGTTGAGGATCAGGCTGATGTCGAGCGCCGGGGCCGAGTGGGTGAGCGCGCCCACCGAGATGAAGTCGACACCGGTCTCCGCGATCGCTCGCACCGTGTCGAGGTTCACGCCGCCGGACGCCTCCAGCTCGGCGCGGCCCGCCGTGAGCTCCACGGCGGCGCGCATCTCGTCGGTGGTCATGTTGTCGAGCATGATCCGCGGCGCGCCCGCCTCGAGCGCCTCGCGCACCTCGTCGAGCGTCGCGGCCTCGACCTCCACCAGCCTGCCGTCCGCAGCAGCGAGCGCGCGCCGCGTGGCCTCCCCCACGCCGCCGGCCATGGCCGCGTGGTTCTCCTTGATCAGGATCGCGTCGTACAGGCCGGCGCGGTGGTTCACGCCGCCGCCCACCACCACCGCCTGCTTCTCGAGGATGCGCATCCCCGGCGTGGTCTTGCGGGTGTCGAGGATGCGCGCGCCCGTCCCCTCCACGGCCTGCACGTAACGCGCCGCCATCGTGGCCACGCCCGACAGCCGCTGGAGCAGGTTCAGTGCCGTGCGCTCCGCGGTGAGGATCGAGCGGCTTGCGCCGGCGACCTCGGCCACCAGGCCGCCGTCGCGCCAGACGCCCTCCACGACGTGCGAGCGCCAGCGCAGCGACGGGTCGACGCGGTGGAAGACCGACTCGGCCACGCGCAGCCCGGCGATCACCCCCGGCGCCTTCTGCGTGAGCGTGGCACGGCCCGTGGCTTCGGCCGGAACCAGGGTGTGGGTGGTCACGTCGCCGCTGCCGACGTCCTCGTCGAGCGCGCGGTCGATCAGGTCGTTCACGTCGGTCACGCGGTGAAGGCTAAGAGATGCTCTCTAAGCAGCGGCCTCGCCGATCAGCTTCTCCACCACGACGCAGTCGCGCCAGTCACCGTGCAGCCGCGCGTGCCGGCGGTAGACGCCGACCTCGCGGAAGCCGAGCTTGCGGCACAGCGCCAGGCTGCGCTCGTTCTCGGTGAAGATGCGGCTGAGGAGCTTCCAGTAGCCGCGTCGCTCGCACTCGTCGGCGAGCGCCTCCATGGCGAGGCTGCCGGCGCCGCGGCCGCGATGCGCGCCCGCCACGTACACGCCGAACTCGCCGACGCCGTTGTAGGCAGGACGCTCCGGCCGGTACGCCGACACGCGCGCCCAGCCGACGACCTCGCCGCCGTCCTCCACCACCACGATCGGCTGCTCGAGCCAGCGCTCGACGTCGGCAGCCGAGCGCGGCTCGGTCTCGAACGTGACGTGCCCCTCTATCCCCTCGTTGTATATGCGCGCGATGGCGTCGAGATCGCCGCGCCGCGCGGAGCGGGCGTTCACTCGCCGTCGTTCGAGCCGCTCATGCCCGCGCGCCGCAGGAGCTCGGCGCGCACGAAGCCGTCGAGGTCGCCGTCGAGCACGCGCTGCGCGTCGCCCATCTCGTGGCCCGTGCGGTGGTCCTTCACCATCGTGTAGGGCTGGAGCACGTACGAGCGGATCTGCGACCCCCAGGTCACGTTCTCCGCCTCGCCCTTCTCCTTCGCGAGCTCCTCCTGGCGCTTCTGCTCCTCGAGCTCGAGCAGGCGCGAGCGCAGCATGGCCATCGCGGTCGCCTTGTTGGACGACTGCGAGCGCTCGTTCTGGCACTGCACGACGATGCCGGTGGGCCTGTGCGTGATCCGGACCGCGGAGTCGGTCTTGTTCACGTGCTGGCCGCCGGCGCCGGATGCGCGGTAGGTGTCGATCTGCAGGTCCTGGTCGTCGATCTCGACGTCGGTCACGTCGTCGACCATCGGCGAGACCTCGACGAGCGCGAAGCTCGTATGGCGGCGCGATTGCGCGTCGAACGGCGAGATGCGGACGAGCCGGTGGACGCCCTTCTCCGCCGAGAACAGCCCGTACGCGTTCTCGCCGCGCGCGATGAACGTGGCCGACTTGATGCCGGCCTCCTCCCCCGGGCTCGCCTCGACCATCTCGACCTTGAAGCCGCGCCGCTCCGACCAGCGCATGAGCATCCGGAGCAGCATCTCGGCCCAGTCCTGCGAGTCGGTGCCACCGGTGCCGGCGTGCACGGAGACCGCGGCGTCGCCCGCGTCGTAGCGCCCGGAGAAGAGGCGCTCCTCCTCGAGTTCCTCGAGCCGCGCCTCGACCTTCGTGCGCGTCTCCTCGAGCTCGGCGGCGATCGACTCGTCCTCGGCGGCCATCTCCTCGAGCGCCTCGAGGTCGTCGATCTCCGACTCCAGCTCGCGGTAGCCGGTCAGCTTGCGGTTCGCCCGCGCATGCTCTGCCGAGACCTTGGCCGCCTGCTCCTGGTCGTCCCAGAAGCCGGGGGCCTGCATCTGCTGCTCGAGCGCGGCTACGCGCTCTTGGAGGCCAGCGGGGTCAAAGGTAGTCCGCGAGCAGCTTCAGCTGGTCGCG
>JAICJV010000035.1 GCA_025928265.1 Thermoleophilaceae bacterium | reverse complement strand
CGGAACTCGTCGACCTGGATCGAGTGGTCGATCACGAGCTCTGCCGGCCGCAGCGGGTTGATCTTCGACGGGTCGGCGTCGAGGGCGTCCATCGCGTCGCGCATGGCCGCGAGGTCGACGATCGCCGGGACGCCGGTGAAGTCCTGCATCAGGACGCGCGCGGGCGTGTAGGAGATCTCGTGCGACGGGTCGGCCTTCGCATCCCACTTGGCCACCGTCTCGATCATGTCCTTCGTGACGGTCTCGCCGTCCTCGAAGCGCAGCAGGTTCTCGAGGAGGATCTTCAGCGAGTACGGAAGCCGCGCGACGTCGTATTTCTTCTGCAGCGCGTCGAGCCGGAAGATCTCGTATTCGGTGCCGCCGACCTCGAGCGTCGAGCGCGCACCAAAGCTGTCGGGATGCGCCATGTCCCTAACGCTATCGACGCGCTTACACGCGCTGCAGTGCGGCACGGATGCGCGCTGTGAACTCGGCCGTGTCGACCGGGTCCGCGAGACAGATGACCGGCACGCCGGCCAGCTCGCCGTCGCGACGGATCTTGGCGAGGGCGTCGTCGCCCGAGAGGACGATGAGGTCCGGCATGTAGCGCCGCGACAGCTCGTATGCCTCAGCGTTGTCGCACGCCTCGATCACGCGCGGGCACTCGCCGCGGATCGCGTCGCGAAGCGCCCGGCGAGAGTGCTTCGAGGTCGCGGTGATGACCGCCGACGTGTGACACACCGAATTCACACCTCTGTGATCGGCCGTTACGCAGCGCGGCTTGACCGGTCTTGTCAGACGATCGCCAGCGCGACGCAGGCCACACCGGCCACCGCGGCCGGCGCCGCGAGCGGGCTGCCGACCAGCACGAAGCCACCGAGCGCGACCAGTCCGATCGCGCACACGAACAGGAAGAGCGTGCGCAGGAATTTCACTGCTGCTCGTCCTCGCGCGACGCCATCTCGATCAGGGCGCCGAGCATCTCGTCGTACGCGTGCAGCGAGCCCACCGACGCCGTGAACGCGGTGCGCGTGGCGATCTCGCCGACCATGGCCGAGGCGAGATCGGTTCCGGAGGCCTCGAGCGCGCCCTGGCGAACCTGCGAGCCCGCGGCCGGCACCGGCGCGCCGCTGGCGGGCGTCGCGCCGAGGGTGCCGTCCGGGTTCTCGATCAGGCCGTCCGGCGCCGGCACGCTGACGATCTGCACCTGGCCGATCTGCTGGCCGTTGATGGTCACCCGCCCGGTCGGATCGACGGCGAGCGCGTCCGCGCCGCTGCCGGTCGGGATCGCGATCGGCGGGTACAGCCGCTCGCCGCCGGTGGTGACGACGTAGCCCGACGCGTCGACGCTGAACGCGCCCGAGCGCACGAGCCCGAGCTGCCCGCCCGAGCGCGTGACCTGGAAGAAGCCATCGCCCTCGATCGCCAGATCGAGCGGGTTGCCCGTCTCAGCGAGCGCCCCCTGCTGGAAGTCGGGCGCGCCCGTGGACTCACGCACCGGCTTGTAGCCCGTGGTGTTGACGTTTGCGATGTCGTTTGCCAGCGCATCCATGCGCTGGGTCTGAGCCTTGATCCCGCCGGCTGCGGCACCAATCCCGTCGATCATCCCGGCTCCTTCCGTGGAGACAGAGGTCCTACGCGAAGTGGGATCGGCGGTTCAGGCGAGCCGTGTTAACGACAGCGCCCTCGGCTGGACGGTCGTTTTCTTTAGGCGCTCAGGGCGCCGCTTCGGCCGCGCGCTCGGCCTCGGCCTCGAGCTCGTCGGGCGTCGTCCAGTGCGCCTCGGGTGAGGCGGGCGTGTCGCGCAGGTACCACTCGGCGTCGAGCGCGGCCTGGCAGCCACTGCCGGCCGCGGTGATCGCCTGGCGGTAGGTGTGGTCGACGAGATCGCCGGCGCCGAAGACGCCGGGCACGTCGGTCTTGGTGGAGCGGCCGATCACCTGCACGTAGCCGTCCTCGTCGAGCGGCACCTGACCCTCGACGATCCGCGACGTCGGCTGGTGGCCGATGCCCACGAAAACGCCGTCGATCTCGAGCTCCTTCTCCTCGCCCGTCTCCGAGTGGCGCAGGATCGCCTTGCCAAGCGCGCCGTCGTCGCCCGCCTCGAAGCGGACCGGCGCGTACGGCGTGAGGAACTCGATGTTGTCGATCTCGCGCGCGCGCTGGAGCATGATCGCGCTGGCACGGAACTCGTCACGACGATGGACGATCGTGACGGTGCTCGCAAACTTGCTCAGGAAGATGGCCTCCTCCATCGCGCTGTCGCCGCCGCCGACCACGATCACGCGGCGCTCGCGGTAGAACGCCGCGTCGCAGGTGGCGCAGTAGGAGACGCCGCGGGCGGCCAGCTCCTCCTCGCCGGGCACACCGAGCTTGCGCGGCTCGGCGCCCATGGCGAGGACGACCGCGCGGGCGCGGTACTCGTCGTTCCCGACCCACACGCGATGGATACCGCCGTCCTCCGCGGCGAGCTCGACGCGCGTGACCTCGTCGGTGATGTAGCGCGCGCCGAAGCGCTCGGCCTGCTCGCGGAAGCGCGGCATGAGCTCGGGGCCCATGATCCCCTCGGGGAAGCCCGGGTAGTTCTCGACGTCGGTCGTCTGCTGGAGCAGCCCGCCCCACAGGAAGCCCTCGATCACGAGCGGCCGCAGGTCCGCGCGCGCGGTGTAGAGCGCCGCTGTGTACCCGGCCGGCCCACTGCCGACGATGATGACGTTCTCGATGTCCTGGCTCATGAAGATGTGGCCTTCATCCCTGTTACTTCACTTTTTATAGTAGCGGCTGATCGCTCGTCCTCCCAGCGGTGGACGGACTTCCTGAGTCCAAGATACGCGGCGACCCCGACGGGAATCGGCAGCCAGAACCCGACGAAGCGGAACAGCAGGATCGGGGCCAGCGTCTCCTCCAGGCCGAACCCGAACAACGCGAACGAGGCGATCATCCCGGCGTCCACGGTGCCCACCCCGCCCGCAGGCGACGGCGCGAGGTTGGCGATCATGCCGACGAAGTAGCCCTGGACGAGCACGCCGAACGGCACGCTCACCCCGAACGCCTCGAAGCACGCCCAGAGGACGGCGATGTTGCCGGCCCACCAGCCGATCGCCCCGATGAGCGCGACGGCCTGCCGCTTCGGGTGGCGCAGGTAGGCGATCGCCGTGCGCACCCCCGACGCGAGCGTGGCGGGCACCCGCGCGAGCGAAGCCGCCACGCGCGTGAGGCGGGGCAGCTTCCCGAGCTCCTGGATCCGCCGCTCCGCGTCCTGCGGCACCAGCGCCAGCAGCCCGGCGAGCACGAGCAGGATCGCGGCGAACGCCGCCGGGACGATCGTTCCGCCCACGGGGTGGTCGCCCGGGAACACGCTCGTGCGCAGGAGCACGCCGAAGATGATCAGCGCGTACGCGTAGACCGAATAGAGCAGCACGGTGAAGGCGACCATCCGGCACGCCGCCCGCCGCCGCTCCATTCCCGCCTTGCGCAGCGCCCAGTAGGTGAGCGCGACGCCGCCGGCGCCCGCTGCCGAGAAGAGGACGGTGGCGACGAAGCCGGCCATCGTGATCTCGTACGACGCCTTGTAGTCGAGCCGCTTGTGGACCACGTCGTCCTCGTCGCGGCCGCCGAGCACGCCGCGCAGCAGCATGATGTGGAAGATGAACGAGAACGCGTTGAAGGCGGCCGCGGCCACGATCCAGTACCAGCTCGCCTCGTCGATGCGGTCGAGCGCGTCGCCCGCGTCGAAGATCTTGGGCAGGACGACGTAGATCGCGACGATCAGGAGGACTACCGCGGCGATGAGGCTGAGGACGCGGCGCCGGTCGCCCAGCAGGCCGGCCGCGCGCTCCTCGATGTCCTGCTCTTCCTCGTCGAGCTCGTCGGCGGCGAGATCGGCCAGTTCCGAGTCCACGAAGCGATCGTCGGACGCGCGCCGGTCCTCGTCGCGCTCCGCGACCTGGCGCCCGTCGCGGGCCATCAGGTGCTCGGCTCCAGCCTCTGGACGGCGCGCTGGAGCGCGCGCAGCGCGGGCCCCGCGGATCGCTCGGAGCGGCGCAGGCCCTCCGCGAGGCCAAGTCCCGCGAGCAGATCGATGACGTAGTGCTCGCCGAGATACACCAGCGCGAACCCGAGCGTGGTTGCGTAGGTCCAGCCGATCAGGCCCGCGACAGGGCCGGTGTCAGACAGCAGATGGGCGGCTGTCACCGAGGTGGCAAAGTGCAGCGACGGCATGGCGGCGAACGGATTTCCTCCCAGCGAATCGTAAAGGGGCTCCCAGAGCCTTCCCCAGAAGTCCTCGCCCGCCTCGACCATTATGCGGCGAACGCGCCCGTTTTGGCTGTTCCGGCGCGCCCACCAGGGTGGCGCCGTGGGGACCAGCCAGTAGACGATGCAGCCGAGGTCGAACGTCGCCGCCATCAGCACCGCGGAGCGCTCGAAGCGGCTGTGGTGCCGCAGCAGGATGTAGGCGATCGACCCGTGCGGGAAGAAGAACCACGACCAGTGCACCCACGACAGGACGGTGTCGTGCCGGCGCACCCGGCCCGGGCGCCCGAGCGAGCGCTGCAGCCGCACACTCGGCAGCTCACCCGCGCCTATGACCCGGTCGATCGCCATCGGGTAGTTCACCCGCACGCGCGCGAGGAGGCCCTCCGGATCGTCGTTCGGCATCTCGTAGTGAGCGACGTACGCCCACATCTGGGCGCCGTAGATCGCCGCGTCGCGCAGGCGCGTGCGCGGGAACGCGACGGCGATCGCCAACGGCGTCTGCCAGGCGAGCGCCGAGACCACCGGCTTCGGCATCTTCACGTGGTGGCGGAGGACGGGAGCTGCTGCACCGACCGCCGCGGCTATGAGGGCGAGGCGGCGCAAAGCGCGCCGGAGTCTACGGGGAGCCGCTCAGTCCTCGGCCGGCGGCCTCCCGCGATGGTGCCCTCGCGCGCGGACCGGCCGCGAACTGCTCGGCTCAGCTGCGCGGGTCAGACCGGAGCCTTCTCCATGATCACGACCTCGACCCCCTCCGGCACCCGGCGTGCGAACTCCTCCGCATCCTCGCGCGTGCCCACGTTCGCGCCCCAGTGCATCGGCACGGCCGTGCGCGGCTGGATCCGGCGCGCCGCCTCGGCGGCCTCGCTCGCGGTCATCACATAGGTTCCGCTGACGGGCAGGAGCGCCAGGTCGACGCCGTGGACGGAGTCCATCTCGGGGATCACGTCGGTGTCGCCGGCGTGGTAGAGACGCTCGCCGCGCACGTTGAGGTCGTAGCCGAGGCCACCGGCCGCGCGCGGGTGGAACACCTGGCCGTCGCTGTTTCGCTTCGAGGTGTTGTAGGCGTGCAGCGCGCGCACCGCCACCGAGCGCACGGATTCGGGCTCGATCTCCTCCCCCGCGGCGATCGACTGGACGCGCCCGCTCAGCCGCTCGGCCACCGCGGCGGGCGCGATCACGTCCGTGTCGCGCCTCGAGAGAAGCTCGACGTCCTGGGGCGAGAAATGGTCGTAGTGGCCGTGCGTGATGAGGATCAGGTCGGCCTTCGGTGCCTCCGGCGAGACGCGATACGGATCGATGTAGACCCGCTGCCTGCCGACGGTGACGCGGAAGCCCGAGTGTCCCAGCCACTCGACCATCTCGATCAACATGCGAATAGGTTGGCAGTCCGCAGTCGGCAGTCGGCAGATTGGAAATCGATGAGCACAGTGCTTTGGGAGCAGGACGGCGGCGTCGGGCGCATCACGCTGAACCGGCCCGAGACGATCAACGCCTGGACGAGCGAGTTCGGCAGGGAGCTCGTGGACGTCGTCAACTCCGCGTCCGCGGACGAGTCGGTGCGCGCGGTGCTGATCACGGGCGCCGGGCGCGGCTTCTCCTCCGGCGCGGACCTGAAGGCCGGGTTCGAGCCGCATCCCGAGGACAACATGCCCGACGTGCAGAAGGAGCTCGAGCTCTACCACGGCGTGATCACCGGCATCCGCCGCATGCCGAAGCCGGTGGTGGCCGCGGTCCACGGCGCGGCGGTGGGCATCGGCTGCTCGCTCGCGCTGGCGTGTGACCTGGTGCTGGCGGCCGAGTCGTCGTTCTTCGGCCTCGCGTTCGTGAACATCGGGCTGATGCCGGACGGCGGATCGACGCTGTTCGTGCCCACGGCGATCGGGAAGGCGCGCGCCTTCCAGATGGCGATGCTGGGCGAGCGGGTGCCGGCGCAGCAGGCGCTCGAGTGGGGTCTCGTGAATTTCGTGCACCCCGACGAGCACATCCGGACAGAGGCGGACGTACTAGTCGAGAAGCTGGCCGGCGGGCCAACCCGTTCGTATGCCGGCACGAAGGAAGCTCTGAACCGGATGCTCTACCCCGACATGGACGGCCAACTCGCCCTCGAGGCGAGCCTCCAGCACCAGCTTGCGAGGACCCGCGACTTCGTCGAGGGCGTCGGGGCATTCGTCGAGAAGCGCCCGCCCCAGTTCACCGGCAGCTGACGGGAACCCTTTCCCAACCGAACCGCCGATACAATCCCGCCCGCCTTGAGACGCCTCCCCCTCCTCACACGCCGCTCGAGGGCGGTCCAGAGCCTCTTTTGCGCCCTGATGCTGGCGCTGGCGGCGCCTCCGGCGGCGCTCGCGAACTGGTTCTCGCCGGAGGACGACAGCGGCTCGCCGAACGCCACGAAGATCAAGACGCTCTACCTGATCACCTTCATCCTGGGGATGATCATCTTCTTCGCGGTCGAGGGGCTCTTGATCTACTCGCTGGTCAAGTTCCGCCACCGCCGCCGCGGCGGGACCACACCCGCGCAGATCCGCGGCAACACGCCGCTCGAGGTGGGCTGGACGCTCGGTGCGGCGGGGCTCCTCGTGATCCTGGCGGTGGTCACGTTCATCTTCCTGGGCGGCATCAAGAATCCCGCGGCGTCGAACTCGAACGGCTTCGTGGCCGAGGGCAAGCAGGACGGCATGAAGTTCGCGGACGACGGCTCGCGCGGCGGTGGCAAGCTCCAGTTCGCCGCCAAGGACCAGGCGGCGCCGCCCGGGCCCGCGAACAAACACCTCGAGATCCGCGTGAACGGTCAGCAGTACCTGTGGCGCTTCGACTACCCCGGCAGCCAGCAGGTGTTCAGCTACCACGACCTCATCGTCCCGACCGGCACGACCGTGGTCCTCGACATCACAGCCTCCGACGTGGCCCACTCGTGGTGGATCCCGGACCTCGGCGGCAAGGCCGACGCGATCCCCGGCCACACCAACCACACCTGGTTCCGCATCGACAAGCCCGGCAGCTACTGGGGCAACTGCGCGGAGTTCTGCGGCGAGAACCACGCCGACATGACGGCGCGCGTGACCGCCGTGACGCCCGACCAGTACCGCGCGTGGCTCACCAAGCAGGCGGCCGACATCAAGCAATCGCAGGCGCTGCTCTCACTCGCGCGCAAGACGCGAGGCGCCGGCGCCACTCCGTAGAAACGAAGGGAATCGACCGACCGTGACCACACCTGAGATCGCCGCCCCCGGACTTGCGCGCCAGTCGCGTCCCGAGGTCGTCGTCCATGGCGTCAAGGAGCGGCCTGGCGGCTGGACCAACTGGCTGACGACCACCGATCACAAGAAGATCGGGATCCTCTACCTCTTCACGACGTTCGGCTTCTTCGTCATCGGCGGCGTCGAGGCGCTGCTCATGCGCCTCCAGCTGTCGCAGCCGGACAACGACTTCGTCAGCCCGCGCACCTACGCGGACCTCATGACGATGCACGGGTCGACGATGATCTTCCTGTTCCTCGTCCCGGTCGCGGCGGGCTTCGGCAACTACTTCATCCCGCTGATGATCGGCGCGCGCGACATGGCGTTCCCGCGCCTCAACGCGCTGTCCTACTGGCTGTTCCTGTTCGGCGGAATCGCGTTCTACGCGTCGCTGTTCTTCACGCCCCCGGGCGCCGGCTGGACGGCGTACGCGCCGCTCTCGGACAACGCCTACATGCAGGACAACGGGGTCGACGCCTGGATCTTCATGATCCACCTCACCGGCCTGTCGTCACTCATAGGCTCGATCAACTTCGTAGCCACGATCCACAACATGCGCGCGAAGGGCATGGGCTGGGGCCGAATGCCGCTGTTCGTGTGGTCGATCCTGGTCTACGCCTACCTGCTGATCCTGGCGCTGCCCGCGGTGGCCGCCGCCGTCACGATGCTGCTCACCGACCGCCACTTCGGAACGGCGTTCTTCGACCCGACAGGAGGCGGGGATCCGCTGCTCTGGCAGCACCTGTTCTGGTTCTTCGGGCACCCCGAGGTCTACATCATGGTGCTGCCCGCGTTCGGCATCGTGTCCGAGGTCCTGCCGGTATTCGCGCGCAAGCCGATCTTCGGCTACAAGGCGATCGCGGCGTCCACGGCCGCCATCGCGTTCCTGTCGCTGCTCGTGTGGGCGCACCACATGTTCGCCACGCCGATGGGCACCGTCGTACTCGCCTTCTTCATGCTGTCGAGCTTCACGATCGCGGTGCCGACAGGCATAAAGATCTTCAACTGGATAGCCACGCTGTGGCGCGGCGAGATCCACTTCAAGACGCCGCTCTACTTCGTCGTGGGCTTCCTCGGCACGTTCGTCCTCGGCGGCGTGACCGGCATCATCGTCGCGATCTTCCCGGTCGACTGGCAGCTCACCGACACCTACTTCATTGTCGCCCACTTCCACTACGTGCTGATGGGCGGCAGCACGTTCGCGATCGTCGGCGGGCTCTACTACTGGTTCCCGAAGATGAGCGGCCGGATGATGTCCGAGACGCTCGGCAAGTTGTCGTTCTGGATGATGTTCATCGGCTTCTGGATGACCTTCCTCGTGCAACACTCGCTCGGCATGGAGGGCATGCCGCGCCGCATCTACCGCTATGAGGACAGCGCCGGCTGGGGCACCGAGAACCTCGTCTCCACCGTCGGGGCGTTCATCCTCGGCGTCGGCGTCGTGGTCACGCTGGTCAACGTCGTCGTGAGCCTCAAGAGCGGGCGCAAGGCCGGCAACGACCCGTGGCACGCCAACACGCTCGAGTGGTTCACGCAGTCGCCGCCGCCCGAGAACAATTTTGATGAAATTCCACGGGTCAGAAGTGCGGAGCCGATGAAGGACATCCGGCGCGAGGTCCTGCGCGGCGCGGGTCAGCCGGCCGGATCGGTCGCGCAGCCGGTGGCGCCGGGCACCTGATGGAGGCGGCAACTGCTGTTGCCGTCGTTCCTGTCCGGAATGTCCGGACAGTCGCTCGTGACCTGATCACGCTGACGAAGCCGAAGGTCCAGAGCCTTCTGCTCTTCACCACGATCACGACCATGTACGTGGCGGGCGATCCGCCGCTCGCACTGGTGGCGCTCACCTGCCTCGGCGGTGCGCTGTCCGCCGGCGGCGCCGGCGCGATCAACCACTACGTGGACCGCGACATCGATGCCGTCATGTCGCGCACCTCGACGCGGCCGATCCCGTCCGGCCGCCTGCCGGCTCCCGTGGCGCTGTGGTTCGGCATCGGCCTCGGCGTGGCCTCCGTCCTGCTGCTCGGGCTGGCGGTCAACTGGCTCGCGGCGGGCCTGTCGCTGTGTGGCCTGCTCGGCTACGTGTTCGTCTACACACTGTGGCTCAAGCGCCGTACGCCGCAGAACATCGTGATCGGCGGCGCGGCCGGCGCGATGCCACCGCTCGTCGCGTGGGCCGCCACCACCGGCGGCCTGTCGTGGTGGGCCGTCTACCTCTTCGCGATCGTCTTCTACTGGACCCCGCCGCACTTCTGGGCGCTGTCGCTCCTGATGAAGAACGAGTACGCGAAGGCGTCGATCCCGATGATGCCGGTCGTGCGCGGCGAGGACGAGACGCGCCGCCAGATCGTCCTCTACACCGGCCTGCTCGTGATGCTCACGATGCTGCCGGCCTGCGGCCAGCTGTTCGGCACGGCCTATCTCGTCGCCGTCTGCGTGCTCGGCGGTGGCTTCGCGTGGCTCGCGCTGCGCCTCTACCGCTCCAAGGAGCGCCGCGCCGCGCTGCGGCTCTACCTCTTCTCGCTCGCGTACCTCGCGCTGCTGTTCGCCGCGATGGTCGTGGACACGCGGCTGTAGCCGGCTGAACAGCGGCCGCGATGCCGCGGAGCTCGCCGGTGATCTCATGGTCGCCGGCGATCGGCGCGGTCAGCCGCGTGGTGTTAGTGACGCCGGCGGCGGCGCATGAGCTCGCGCGCCGCGACGGAGATGACGCCGGACGCGAGCATCGCGGCGCGCCGGTAGTCGCGGCCCCGGGCGGGTGCGGGCGGCGGAGCCGCAGGCGTGAGGGCGGGCGCTTGCGGCTGGGCCTCTGCGTCTGCGTCCGGCCCAGGGGGCGGCGGCGGCGGAACCAGCGCCTCGTCGCGCGGCGGCAGCGGCAGCGGCGGGGCCGGCGGCAGCGGCGCGGGCGGCAGCGACAGCGCGGCGCTCACGTTGCTCACACGGCGGGGCGCCGCGGGTGCGGCGGGCGCGGTGCGCCTGCGCAGCGTCGTGAGCGCGACGGCGGTCATGAGCGCGAGCGCGGCGACGATCGCGATCCACACTGCGCCAATTCCCTCGGAGGACGCGCTCGCGAGCGGGCGCGAGACCGATGCCCGCATCGTGCCCGGGCCGTCGGACTCCGGCGACGATGCGTGCGCGCCCTTCACGCCGTGCTGCCCGGACAGCCGGCTCTGGTCGACGAGCTGCGTCAGCGCCCCGCCCGTGGCCATCAGCAGCGAGGCCGGTAGAAGCCTGGCCATGCGCGGCGCGATCGCCGCGATCGTATGCCCGGCGGTCGAGGAGCCGCCGCCGCACGCGAAGCGAAGCTGGCGCAGGCCGTGGCGCTCGATCACCCGCGCGTCGGAGCTGGAGATGCCGAGCTCGCGCGCGGTCTGAGCGCGTGACAGCGGCGGCCCGTCGAGGCCTGCGCGCAGCGTCAGGTAGCGGCGGTCGAGGCCGTTGAGCGAGCCGAGGCACCGCTGGAAGGTGCGCACCTCGCTGCGCAGGTGGCGCTCGTGCGCGGCGCGCCGGCGGGCCCGGGCCTGCGGGCTCGACCCCACAGAGCGGCGAGCTGCCGGCCGGGCTGCGGCCGAGCCGGAGCGGCCGGCCGTCGCGGAAGCGGCCGGCGTCCCGGGCGAGGGGGAACCGGAGGAAGCATTGGAGCCCGAGCTCGACCCCCCGCTGCCACCACCGCCACCGCTGCCTCCACTCGTGGAGGAGCCGCCGGACGATGTCGAGGGGGTGCCCACCGACGGGACCCGAACCTGAGGCGTACTGACGCTCGGCACCGACGGCGTGCTCACCTGCGGGACCGAAGGGACGGATGGGACCGACGGCGTGGTCACGCTCGGCACGGACGGGGTGCTCACCTGCGGCACCTGCGGGACCGGCACCGACGCGTCGGGCGTCTGCGGAAGCTGGACCTGGTTCTGAAGCTGGCGGACCGACACGCCGTCGAGCGCACTCGTGTCGACGCCGCGCGCCGAGCTTGCGATCGGTATGAGCGCAGCGAGGACTGTGGCCCCCGCCACTGCCGCGCGTCGTCTACTGAGCCTCGGTCCCGTCATCCGTACCCCCCGGGCCTTCCTCTGTACCCACCCCGGGGACATGCCGAAACTCTCAACCGAGCGCGACCGCCGCGACGCCCGCCACGATCGCCGCCGCTCCGACCGCGCGCGTGCGCGTGACGCCCTCCCGCAGGACCAGCGCACCGAATGCCGTGGCGATGAGAATGCTGGTCTCGCGCGTGGCGGCGACTCCCGCCGCCGGACCGAGCTGGAGCGCGGCCAGCACGAGCCCGTAGGCCCCGACCATCCCGAGCCCCGTGACCACCGTGAGCGGCCGAAGCTCCGCCGTGATCGCCCGCCCGCGCGTGCGCGCGACCATCGCGAGATACACAAGCGCCGCGGGTCCCTCGAGCAGCAGCAGATACGGCAGCGCCGCGGCGTGACCCACCCCGCGCTTGTCGACCACCGTGTACGCGGCGATCGTCACACCCACGATCAGGCCCAGCGCCTCGCCCCTCCGGTCGCGGCCCGCCACAAAGCCGCGCACGAGGAACACGCCCGCCGCCACGGCAACGACGCCGGCCGCCTGGACCGCCGACGGCGTCTCGCCCAGCACCAGCGCCGCCCCGATCAGGACGAGCACGGGCGCGGTGCCGCGCGCGAGGGGGTAGACGGTGCTCAGCTCGCCCAGCGCGTACCCGCGCGCGAGGAAGGCGAAGTACGCCACGTGGATCGCGGCCGAGGCGGCCGCGAACGGCAGCGCCGCGGGCTCGACCCGCCACGTGGCGACCGCGACCGGGGCGAGCAGGAGCGCGCCGATCACGCCGCCGAGCGCCGTCGCCGCCTGCGGGTCGTCCGCGCGCGCGACGAGCATGTTCCACGTCGCGTGGACGAACGCGGCGGCTATCGCGAGGCCAAACGCAGACGCGGGCAAATCGCTCCTTTGCGGGTGTAAGGTGAGCCGCGGACGCCAGCCCGCGATGAACACCGTTCTACTGCCGGAACTCTCGCTCTGGCTCGACGAGCAGACGGTCGACTTCGAAACGCTGCTCAGCTTCGTCGACGGCAGGGCAATGATGCTCAACACGTTCGTGCCGTCGGAGCTGCACGAGTTGCATTCGAGCTACGTCGACGCCGGCGGCCACACGGTGGTGGCGAGCCACCTGCTCGTGGCGCCCGGGATGGCGCCCGAGCCGAGCAACGAGACGCTCGAGTCGCTCGACCTCGCACGCTCCGACGACCGTCGTCACTGCCTGCTCGGGCATCTCGCCCTGCTGCGGGAGGCGCTCGAGGCCGATGGCGCGCCGGTCCGTCTCGAGGTGGGCGAAGGCGCGCTCAGAGCCGCCGACAGGCCGCAGTAGACTGGCCAGCCATGGCTTCGTCACAAAGGAGTTGCTGATGCCCCTCGTGCCCATGGTCGTCGAGCAGAGCTCGCGGGGCGAGCGCTCCTTCGACATCTACTCGCGCCTTCTCAACGAGCGAATCATCTTCCTCGGCACCCCCGTGGACGACCAGATCGCCAACCTGATCGTGGCGCAGCTGCTGCACCTCGAGTCGGATGACCCGGACAAGGACATCTCGCTCTACATCAACTCGCCGGGCGGCTCGATCTACGCCGGCCTCGCGATCTACGACACGATGCAGTTCATCAAGCCGGACGTGACCACGATCTGCTTCGGCATGGCCATGTCGATGGGGTCGCTGCTGCTGGCGGGCGGGTCGCCGGGCAAGCGCCTCTCGCTGCCGAACGCGCGCATCCTGATCCACCAGCCGTCGGGCGGCTACCAGGGCCAGTCCGCGGACATCGAGATCCAGGCGCGCGAGATCCTCGACCTTCGCAAGCGGATGGACGAGATCTACGCGCAACACACCGGTCAGGACATCGAGCGCGTCCACGCTGACATGGATCGCGACCGTTACTTCACGCCGGAGCAGGCGCAGGAGTACGGCCTGATCGACAAGATCATCAAGCACCATTAGCACCCCGCCTCTCCGCGACATCGAGAGCCGCGCCGACTGCGAGCAGCTGGTGCGCGTCTTCTACGCGCGCGCATTCGAGGACCCGCTGATCGGCTGGCTTTTCACGGACGTCGCGAAGCTCGACCTCGAGGCGCACGTGCCGAAGATCACGTCGTTCTGGGAGACGATCCTGCTCGGCGAACGCACCTACCACGGAGGTGCGTTCGCGGTACATGCGGAACTCCACCACAAGGCCGAGCTGCGCCAGGCGCACTTCGAGCGCTGGCTCCAGATCTGGTTCGGAACGATCGACGACATGTTCGAGGGCGAGCGCGCGAACGTGGCGAAGGTTCACGCGCTGCGCGTCGCCCACGCGTTCCACGAGCGCCTCCAGAACTTCTCGTCGCCGGCGGACGGCGTGTCCGCGGCGGTGCCCCTGACGATCACGCAGCACGGCCCTTCGGACTGAGCGCGCCGCGAGCCTTCGGTCTCGTCGGGTGCGTTTGTGGCTCACGCCTTGAAGCCGCGCATGCAGGGAAGGGACCGCGGTCATGCGGGCTGGCGCTGGCGGCGTCGCTCGAGTTCGGCGTCCGACTCGATCGCGGTGGCCACGTCGGTCGGGTAGCTGCGCCGGCCCGCGTAGACGATCGCGCCGTTCAACGCCAGCGGGACCAGCATGATCAGGAAGGCGAACTCGATGCCGCTTGAGCGCGGGCCGGCGAAGGCATCCGCGAGCACGCCGAATGCGAGCGGCGCGGCCGCTTGCGCGCAGTTGCGCAGCAGCGTCCGGACCGACTCCGCGCGGCCCCACAGCGCGGAGGGCACGATGTCGAGGCGCGCGGCATCGAGCGGCGGGTTGGGGAAGGCGAGCGCGGCGCCGCCTACGAACATGAGCGGCGCGGCCACGACGAGCGAGGTGACGATGACAGCAGGTACGAGCACGACGGCCGCGGCGAGGAACGCCACCGCCGCAGTGACGACGCGCGCGTCGATCATGCCGCGCTCAAGGAGGCGATCGCTGAGCCGGCCGCTGGCGACAACGCCGATCACCGCGCCGAGGCCGGTGACGACGAGGACGGTGGTGGCCGCGCCCTGTCCCAGGCCGAAGTGGTGGGAGACGAATACGACGCCGAAGGTGCGCAGTCCAGCGAAGAAGAAGTAGCCGACCGCGGATGCGACGATCAGGAGCACATTGGTGCGGATTCGCAGCACGTAGCGCGCGACACCTGCGAGTGACATGCGGCCCGGGGCCTCGCGCAGGACGAGCTCCTCGCGCGGGGGTATGTTGCGCTCGCCCACGATCCGCCGGGCAGTCTCGGCTTCAGCGGAGCGCCCTCTGCCGGGATCTCCACGCCTCGACGGGGCGGGCATCGAGTCGGCACCGGCCGGGATCCGGGTGCGTCCCGCCCGCGCCGGTTCGGGCAGCCGGCGGTGGATCGTCCACGCGAGCCCCGCGGACGCGACAGCGAGCACGAAGAACGGCACCCGCCACGAGGTCGCGGCGGCCACGTTGCCGCTGACCGCGAAACCGACGCCGCCGCCGAGCAGCTCGCCGCTCAGGATGTAGCCGTACATTCGCGCTCGTTCGTCGGCCGGGAAGTAGTCGCCGACCAGCGAGGCGAGCACCGGACCCGCCGTGGCGGTGACCGCACCGAGCCCGAGACGGCTGACCAGGAGCCAGACGAGCGACGGCGCCGCTCCGGTGGCGACCATGGCCGCCGCCCACAGGACGATGCTGCCGGCGAGCAAGTCGACCCGGCGCACGCGGTCTGCGAGGGCTCCGGCCGGGATCGTGGCGGCGGCGCCGACCACAAACGAGGCGGACGCCGCCAGGCCGAGTTCCGAGTTCGAGATGGCGAGGTCGCGCTTCAGCCCGGTCGCGACCGCACCGATCGTCGCGAGGTCGGCGTTCTCGAGCGCCAGAACCGCTGCCAGCAGGAGGACGATCCGCAGCCGCAGCGGTCCCCCGACTGCCGCGACGACCGCTGTCGCGAGCCTACGCCTACGCGGATGCGCCCAACGGTGACGATCCGCCGGCATCCGTTGACTCCCGCAGCTTGACGAGCGAGCGGCGCAGGATGCGCGAGACCTGCATCTGCGAAACGCCGAGGCGCTCCCCGATCTCGGCCTGTGTCATGTCCTCGCCGAAGCGCAGGCGGAGCGCCGTCCGCTCGCGTTTGCTCAGCGCTCCGAACGCCGGTGCGACCGCATGCAGCTGCTCGATCAGCTCGTCGCGCTGGCTGATTTCTCTGTCCGCGCTCGGCTCCATGCGAATTACCGGGCACGTATCCGTGACAAGGGCGCGCTTCAGCCTGTGATGTCAGCCGCGTGACGCGTCCAGCCGGGCGTCGTCATAGCCGTGACGCCGTACCGGGCCTCCCAGGTACCCGGCGCGCTCCGCCGCTCGGGCCGGTAGGTTCGCGCGCGTGAAACGGGTGGTGCTCGCGCTGGCGATCGTGATGGTCGTGATGCCCGTGTCCGCGGCTGCGGCAAAGCAGACGCGCTACTCGCTCGTGCACGGCTGCTACGCCGTGAGCACGAACGGCCATCCACTCACGGGTGGCGAGCACGTCCGGATGCAGGCCACCGCGCTCGGCCGCTACCTCCTCTACCGGCCCGACGGCACGTTCCTCACCGCGAAGGGACCCGCGAGTCAGCCAAGCCCCGCGGCGGACTGGCGCGTGGACGAGACGGGGCCCGCGCTGTTCAAGCTCACGCCACAGTCGGGTGACGCCACGCTCACCGGCGTCCGCTTCGCCCCCACGACCGGCTGCGCGCTGTACCCCGAGGCATCCCTCGACGCGACCGGCAAGCCGGCTAAGTCGAGCATCTCGTTCGGGCGCGTCGGCGGCATCGTCGAGGGCCACATGCACTGGATGACGTTCGAGTATCTGGGCGGCCGCTTCCACTGCGGCAAGCCGTGGGACCCCTACGGCATCCGCTACGCGCTGCCGGACTGCTCGTCGATCGAGGGCCCGGAGGGCACGGCCGCGCCGTTCCAGAACTTCCTCAACTACGGCAACCCGGCGCAACCTCACGACACGAGCGGCTACCCGGACCTGAAGGAGTGGTCGCCCAGCAACCTGACCTATGAGGGCACCTACTACCGCTGGGTCCAGCGCGCCTGGCTCGGCGGGCTGCGCCTGATGGTGATGGGCGTGAACGAGAACCGGATCCTGTGCGAGCTGCAGGCCAACCGCGAGACCAACTGCAACGAGATGGACACCGTGCGGCGCGGGCTGAAGGACATGCACGAGCTGCAGGACTACGTCGACGCGCAGGCGGGCGGTCCGGGCAAGGGCTTCTTCCAGATCGTGACCAACCCGTACGACGCGCGGCGGGTGATCAACAAGGGGCAGATGGCCGTTGTGCTCGAGATCGAGGTCTCCGAGCCGTTCGACTGCCATGGCTGGGAGCAGTCGTCCTGCGACCAGGCGCAGGTCGACCGGCAGCTGAACGAGATGTACGGCCTCGGCGTCCGGTCGATGCTGCTGCTCAACAAGTTCGACAACCCGCTCACCGGCGTGCGCTTCGACAGCGGGCCGGTCGGCGTCCTGATCAACGGCGCGAACAAGCTCAGCGCCGGCTCGTACTGGAGCGCGCGCACGTGCACGGGGCCGCTGTCGGACAACACCATCTACCAGCCGGACGCGCAGTCCGGTGCGGCGCTCGCCAACCTGCTCACCACGGCGGGACTCCCCGGCGGCAGCGCGCCGCTCTATCCGCCCGCCCCGCACTGCAACACCCGCGGGCTCACCGACCTCGGCCGCCACGTGGTCGAGCAGATGATGGACAAGCACATGATCGTGAACCCCGATCACATGAGCCAGGCAGGGGTCGCCGAAACGCTCTCACTGCTCGAGGCGCGCCACTACTCGGGCGTGATCTCGCCGCACGGCTGGATGGACCCGGGCAACTGGCCGCGGATCTGGAAGCTCGGCGGCATGGCCTTCCCCGGCCACTCCGCGGCGCAGGAGTATGTGAAGGAGTGGCAGAAGTACCGGCCGCGCCAGACGCCGTACGCGTTCGGCTGGGGCTACGGTGCCGACCTCGGCGGCCTCTCGCATCAACCCGACGCCAGCTCGGACGGCAGCAAGTTCACCTACCCGTTCAAGAGCTACGACGGGAGGGTCACCTTCCAGCGCCAGAAGACCGGCAACCGCACGTTCGACTATGGCAAGGAGGGCGTGGCGCAGTACGGCCTCTACGCCGACTGGTTCAACGACCTCGAGCGACTCGGCGGTCACCAGCTTGCAAACGACATGTGGCACGGCGCCGAGGCCTACCTCGAGATGTGGGAGCGCGCCGACGGGATCCGCACCCCGCGCTGCGCCGACGCCGACCATCCGCTGAACCGCCGCGGGCGTGGCGCGCTGCGCCTCGGGCGCGGCTGGGTCGCGCTCTTGCGCAAGGCCGGGCAGCCGCAGCAGCGCAACCGCGCGTGGAGCTGGTGCGTGACCGGCAAGAGGAACACGAACCGCGCGGACGTGGCGGTCCTGAGCAAGTCCGGCAAGGTGCAGCTGGTGGGCAGCACGGCCGGGGGCCGGGGTGCCGGCGGCGTGCGAGTCGGGTCGAAGATGGGCCGCGGGCGCGAGGTTCGCGTGCACAGGACGCGGCGGGCGGTGTGGGTGTATGACGTGCGCCGCGGCCGCGTCAAGGCGGTGGGCGTGACCACGCGGTCGTTCGCGCGAAACACGAAGCGGCTCTACGTGGCGATGCGGCGCGTTGTGTCCGCGAAGGCGAGCGCGCGGTCGCTGAAGTTCGTGCCGAGCGCGGCGCAGGCGAGCCCGGCCGCCGCCCCGACCGGCAAGCCGCTCGCAGGGACGAGCGACCCGCGCCTCAACCGCGCGCTCATGCTCCTGTGCGGGATGCAGGTGGGCGGCACCAATGCGAACGCCGCCACCGGGCTGAAGCTGCGCTGAAGGTCTAGCCGGCCGAGAGCGCCTGGGCCAGCTCGCGGCGGGCGGCATCGGTCGGGAAGAACGGCTGGCCGCTGGGGCCACGGAGATTTTCGAGCGGCGCGAACAGCGCCTCGAGCTCGCGGTTCATGGCGGTCGGCTCCGGCGAGTAGCGGTAGCCGAAGCCGCGCACGGTCTCGATCTCGAGGTCGACGCCGACGCGCCGGAACTTCCGGCGCAGGTAGCCGATGTAGAGCTTCACGCGGCCGCGCGGCAGGTCCGAATGGCCCCAGGCGGCCTCGAGGATCTCCTCGGGAGTCAGCGTCTGGCCGACGTTCTTCACGAACACCGCCAGCACGCGGAACTCGACCGGGGTGACCTGTACGTCGACGCCGCGGACGCGCACATCGAAGCGCTCGAAGTCGACCTCGAGCGTGCCGTCGGCATAGGTCGGCGGCGTGACGGGTGCGGGCTGCGTCCGGCGCAGGATCGCGTTGGCCGTCGCGCCGAACTCGCCGACGCGCAGTGGCAGGGACATGTAACGGTCCGCGCCACGCTCGAGCGCCGCAACGGCAGCGCGCTCGGTCTGGTCCTCGCCGATCACGATCGCCGGCACGTCGCCCAGCATCCGCAGCCCGATCAACAGGTCCGTCCCCCCGGAATCCGCGAGCCCGTCCTCCAGCACCACCAGCGGCGGCTGCGCGCTGAACGCGGCCTGCAGCGCGCCGGCGGCGTGCGCGTGGACCGACGCGTCGAGCCGCACGCGTTCGAGCGCGTCGACGACCACGGCCGCGAGCGACTGTGTGCACACGACAAGGACGGGACCGGTGGAGGGCATCACTCAAAGAATCGCCGTTGGTAGCGAGATCTTTAGTCGTGGGACGGACGTCTGACTAGGACACCGCTTCAGTCCACGCGCGAGAACTGTCGCGGATCCTGCGCCTGGTCGGACCGGATCACGTGCATCACCGCGTTGATCAGCGCCAGGTGCGTGAACGCCTGCGGGAAGTTGCCGAGGTGGCGGCCGGTGTGGGCGTCGATCTCCTCGGCGTAGAGGTAGAGCGCGCTCGAGTACGACAGGAGCCGCTCGCAGAGCTCGCGCGCGCGGCGGTGCTCGTTGATCTCCTCGAGCGCGGACACGAGCCAAAACGAGCAGATCGCGAACGTTCCCTCGGCCCCGCTCAGCCCGTCGTCGGTCTCGTCCGTGCGGTAGCGCAGCACGAGCCCCTCCTCGGTGAGGTCCTCCGCGATCGCCAGCACCGTCTTGCGGATGCGGTGGTCGGTGGGCGGCAGGAAGCGCACGAGCGGCAGCAGCAGACACGAGGCATCGAGCGCGTCGGTGTCGTAGTGCTGGGCGAAGACGTCGTCGGAGCGGACGCCGTTCTCGAGCACGTCGGCGTGGATCTCGTCGGCGATCGCCTGCCACTCGTCCGCCCGCTTGTGGGCATCGCGCAGACGGGCCAGCCGCACCCCGCGGTCGAGCGCGACCCAGGAGAACACCTTCGACGAGGTGAAGTGCTTCGGCTCGCCGCGTATCTCCCAGATGCCGCGGTCGGGCTTGCGCCAGTTGTCGATGGCGGCGTTCACGAGCCGCTCGATGAGGGGCCAGAAGCGCTCGGGCATCTCGTCGCGCGACTTCGTGTGGATGTAGAGCGAGTCGAGCACCGCTCCCCACACGTCGTGCTGGCGCTGGTTGTAGGCGCCGTTGCCCACGCGCACCGGGCGCGCGCCGTCGTAGCCCGTGAGGTGGTCGAGCGTCCGCTCCTCGAGCACCTTCTCACCACCGATCCCGTACATGATCTGCACGTCGTCGTCGCCCCCGACGGCGTCGGCCACGAAGTAGAAGAAGTCGTTCGCCTCCCAGTCGAAGCCGAGCGTGTACAGGCCCCACAGCATGAACGTGGAGTCGCGGATCCACGTGTAGCGGTAATCCCAGTTTCGCTCGCCACGCGGCGTCTCCGGCAGCGACGTGGTGGACGCCGCGACCATCGCCCCGGTCGGGGCGTACGCCAGCCCCTTCAGTGTGAGCGCGCTGCGCTGGAGGTAGATGCGCCACGGATGGTCCGGGAAGTGGCCGTGGTTGAGCCACTCGCGCCAGAAGTCCGCGGTGCGATCGAGGCGCCTGCGCGCCTCCTCGTAGTCCGCGGGCGGCGCGTGCTCGCTCCACGACAGAGCGGCGAACGCGGTCTCGCCCTCGCGCAGCGTGGTACGCGCGCGGGCGCGACGACCCTCGACGCCCACCCGCAGGTCGGTCGTCAATTTGAGCTTCGTCGCGACGCCCTCCGCACTGGCGACCGCCTCGTTGTAGGCGGGGCCCGTGTACTCCCAGGTCGCGGCCTTCGTGGCGTAGTCGAAGGCGGGGTCGCACTCGAGCATCAGCTCCACCGTCCCCTGCACGCAGATCACGGTCCGGACGAGCACGTGCTCCGCGTCGGTGTCGGTGGGCGCGCGGCGATGCGTGCGCGACCGCTCCTGCTCGTCGTGCCACGGGCCGATGGAGAGCGCGTCGCGGACCACGATCCAGCCCATCCGCGTCATCCACGTGGTCTCGAGCACGTTCGTGCCCGGGAGGTATCGGCGGCCGGCCGGCACCATCACGTCGGCGGGGCCGAGGCGGAAGCCGCCCGCGTCGCGGTCGAGGATCGCGCCGAACACGCTCGGCCCGTCCATCCGCGGCAGGCACATCCACTCGATGTTGCCGCTCGGCGCGACGAGGCAGGTGGCCTCGCAGTCCGACAGGAACGCGTAGTCGGCGATCGGCGGGAACTGCTCGATTCCCGACGCGGGCAGGCCGGGCATGGGTGCGTGGCTCGTGATCACAGGCGCAGGCGCGACGCCGCCGCCTCGTCCAGCAGCACGGTCATGCGGCCCTCACGCGGGCGGACGAGGCTCCCGGGCGCGTCGCGCGATGGCTCGCGATCCTCGGCGAACGCGCGCTCCACCGCGTCGGCCTTCCCCTCGCCGGACACGAGGAAGACGATGTGGCGGCCGTCGCAGAGGACCGGCAGCGTGAGCGTGACGCGCGGGACGAACGGCTCGAGGCCCGCCTCGTCCTCACCGACGGCGACGCGGTCGCGCACGTTCAGCGTCTCGTGGCCGGGGAACAGCGACGCCACGTGCGCGTCGGGGCCGAGGCCCAGCAGCACGACGTCGAGGCGCGGCATCTGCTCGCCGAGCGTCTCGCGCAACTGGCGCTCGTAGTCGTCGGCGCCGGTGTGCGGGCCGCGCTCGCCGCGGATCCGGTGCACCTCGGGCCGCTCGCCGTCGATGCGGTCGATCAGCGACTCCTTGGCGAGCCTGAAGTTCGAGAGGTCGTCGTCGGGTGGCACGCAGCGCTCGTCGCCCCACCACAACGTGGCCGCGGACCAATCCGCCCCCGCCGCGAGCTCATACGCCTTGCCGGGAGTCGAGCCGCCGGTGAGAGCGATGTGTGCGCCCGCCTCCGCCGCCTCACGGAGGATCGCGGCGCACTCGACAGCGGGGTTGTCGGAAACGTGGACTTCCATCAGTGCAGCATCTCGCAGGCGTGCTGCAACGCGGGCCCATACGTCGGATCGCGCAGCAGCGCCTGGCGGATCCCCTCGCCGAGAATCCCGGCCTCGCCGCGCGACGCTCCCACCACCACCCAGGACGACTCCCTGCCACCCGGCAGCCTGCGCTTGGCCTGAAGCCCGCCCGCCCCGCGGAAGAGCGAGAGCTTCATGCCCGACGCGGTCTCGATCGTGATGCCGGCCAGGCCCGGCACGGGCATCGACGCGTCCACCTCGAGCCGCAGCCTCACCTTGCGTCCGTGCGTGCGCGCCCGCGCGACGATGCCGTTGTCCTCGGGCTCCATCTTCGCCGGCTGCCATCCGAGCCGCGAGGAGAGCCAGCCCAGGAGCAGCGCGCCGCTCACGGTGGAATCGGGATGGTGGCTGACCGTCACGGCCGAGATCTCCTTGAGCGCCGAGCGCCAGCCCGGCGGGTCGAACGTGGCCGCGATCCGCTCGCGCCACGGCGTCGGGCGCAGCCAGGCGAGGTCGACGACGTAGCGCGTCTCGAGCAGCCGCTGGGCGCGCTCGATCGCGGACTTCGCATCGACCGACTGAACCGAATCCACCAGCACGACGCCCGCGAGCTCGAGCGAGTCGACCGCGTCGTCGTAGCCGTGCGGCGACCACGCGAGCGTCATCAGATCGGGGACCACCAGCGGGTCCACGACCGTGTCGAGCGCGGCCAGGTGCTGCTCGCCGATCGTGAGCTCGACGCGCTCCTCCCCCACGTGGATCCCGCCCTCCGCGTCGCCGACGGCACCCATCGAGACCCACGCGTCGATCGTCTTGCGCCCGCGCTCGACGGCGCACACGATCGTCCGCGACGGGTGGAAGCGCCCGACGCGCTCGAGGCGGTTCTCGATCTCCCCGCGCCACTGGCGATCCACCACGGCCACGAGGTTGAGGACCCGCGCGGGGGCGAACGCCTGATCTGACTCATGGTGCTCCTGGAGCAGCGCGCGCAGCGCGCCGTCGATCGCCGACGGCGTCGTGTCCTGAGCGCTCCAGACGGCCTGCTCGACCGCATCCGTGGCCATCGCTAGATCGCCCGCCAGCGATGCCCCGGCTCGAGCAGCGCGTTCGCCTCCTCCGGTCCCTGCGAGCCGGCGGTGTACTGCGGCAGCGGCGAGTCGTCCTTCCCCCAGGCCTCGAGGATCGGGTCACAGATCGCCCACGCGGCCTCGACCTCGTCGTTGCGGGCGAACAGCGTGGCGTCGCCGCGCATGGTGTCGAGGATGAGCCGCTCGTACGCCTCGGGCGACTGCGACATGAACGACGTGCCGTAGAGGAACTCCATGTTCACCGGCCGCACGCTCATGCGCGCGCCCGGGATCTTGGCCACGAGCGAGAGCGACACGCCCTCGTTCGGCTGCACCGCCAGGATCAGCTGGTTGGGCTCGACACCCACCGATCCCTCCTGCTGGAACGCGAGGTGCGGCACGGGCTTGAGTGTGACCGCGATCTCGGTGGTCTTGCGCGCGAGCCGCTTGCCGTGGCGCAGGTAGAACGGCACGCCCGCCCAGCGCCAGTTGTTGATCTGAAGGCGCACGGCGGCGAACGTCTCGGTGCGCGAGTCGTCGGGCACGCCCTCCTCCTCGAGGTAGCCGCGCACGTCCTCGCCGCCGGTGGCGCCGCTCTCGTACTGCGCGCGCACGGCGATCTCGGGCACGGTGTCGACGGTCGGCGGCGGCACCGCGTGCAGCACCTTCACCTTCTCGTCGCGCACCTCGTTCGCCGAGAACGACACCGGCGGCTCCATCGTGAGGATCATCAGAAGCTGGAGCAGGTGGTTCTGGATCAGGTCGCGCAGCGCTCCCGACTTGTCGTAGTAGCCCGCGCGCGACCCGATGCCGATGTCCTCCGCCGCGGTGATCTGGACGTTGTCCACGTACGAGCGGTTCCAGAGCGGCTCGAAGATCATGTTCGCGAACCGCAGGACCAGCATGTTCTGGACGGTCTCCTTGCCCAGGTAGTGGTCGATGCGGAAGACCTGGCTCTCGTGGAACACGCTCAGGATCCGGTGGTTCAGCTCGAGGGCCGACGCGAGGTCGGTGCCGAACGGCTTCTCCACCACGAGCCGGACCTCCGCGTCGTCGTGCTCGTTCAGCCCGTGCTTGCCGAGCGCCTCGGCGATGACCGGGAAGAACGACGGCGCCGTCGAGAGGTAGAAGAGCCGGTTGAACGCGAGGTCGGCCTCGCGGTCGAACTCCTCCGTGGCCTTCCCGATCCGGTCGTACATCGAGTCGTCGTCGAACGACCCGGTCACGTAGCGCATCCGCCCGGTCAGCGAGTCGAGCACCGTGTCGTCCGGCTTGCGGCGCGAGAACTCGGCGATCGACTGGCGCGCCTGCTGCTGGAATTCCTCGTCGGAGAGGTCGCCGCGCGAGATGCCGATCAGGTTGAAGCGCTCCGGCAGGGCGCCCTCGTGCGCGAGGTTGTAGATCGCCGGCAGCAGCTTGCGCTTGGCCAGGTCGCCGGTGGCGCCGAAGATGACGAGCGTGGTGGGCGCCACCGGCAGCCGCTCGAGCCCCTCGACGAGCGGGTTGGCCTCTTCCCCCTCCGCCTGCTTGATCTGCTCCTCGACGGTCGCCACGCGGGCCTCAGTGCTTCTCGTGCATGACCGCGTGGCCACCGAACTGGTTGCGGAGCGCGGCGTTCACCTTCGCCGCGAACGACTCGTCCTGGCGCGAGGCGAAGCGCTGCATCAGCGACAGCGTGATGACCGGCGCCGGCACCGACTTGTCGATCGAGTCGAACACGGTCCAGCGGCCCTCGCCCGAGTCCTCCACGAAGCCGCGGATGTCCGCGAGGTCGTTGCCCTCCTGCTCGAACGCCCGCGCGGCCAGCTCGAGCAGCCACGACCGCACGACCGAGCCCTGCATCCAGAGGTTCGAGATCTTCGCCATGTCGAGGTCGAAGTCGGATGCGTGCATGATCTCGAAGCCCTCGGCGTAGGCCTGCATCAGCCCGTACTCCACGCCGTTGTGGACCATCTTCACGTAGTGGCCCGCGCCCGGAGGCCCCATGTGACCCCAGCCGTCGGGCGGCGCGAGCACGTCGAGCACCGGCGTCATGCGACCCACGGCTTCGTCGCTGCCGCCGACCATCATGCAGTAGCCCACCTCGAGGCCCCAGACGCCGCCGCTCGTCCCCACGTCCATGAACTCGAGCCCGCGCTGCTGCGCCGCGGCGCCGTTCGCCGCCGAGTCGGTCCAGCGCGAGTTGCCGCCGTCGATGATCAGGTCGCCCTCGTCGAGGAGGCCGAACAGCGTCTGGACGGTCTCCTGTGTCGGCGCTCCTGACGGGATCATGAGCCAGATGTTGCGCGGCTTCTCGAGCTTCTGGATGAGCTCCTCCAGTGACGCCGCCGGCACCGCGCCGAACCCGGCCGCCGTGTCCATCGCGTCCTGGCTGCGGTCGTTCACGACCACCTCGATCCCGTCCGAGTCACGCAGGATCCGGTGGACCATGTTGCCGCCCATCTTCCCCAGGCCTACGAAGGCGATCTGCATCAGCCGATCATCTCCTTGATCTTGTCGGTGAGCTGTTCGAGCGCGGCGACAGGATCTCCCTCGAGCCGGACGCGCTCGGCCGGCAGCCCGTGCGCGTGGAGCGTCTGGAGGTCGCCGGTGGCCTGCGCGTTCTTGAGCGTGCCGAAGGTGTAGCCGGCCTCCGGGATCTCGGCGTCCTCGTCGCCGTCGTGCACGAGCTGGAGGAAGACGCCCTCCGGCGGGCCGCCCTTGTGGAACTGCCCCGTCGAGTGCAGGAAGCGCGGGCCGTAGCCGAACGTGGTGGCCGACTTGGTGGCGTCGCGGATGGCCAGTCGCAGCTCGCAGGCCGCTCGCTCGAAGCGCTCGGACGGCTGGACGTAGCCCATGATCGCCACATACGACGGCGGGCCCGCCTTGCCGAGCAGCGCACGCAGCGCCTCGTCGTCGGCGTCCTGCACTTCGGGCAGCTTGCCATCGGCCCTGTACTGGTCGAGCACCTTGTTCGTGTTGTCCTTTGCCTCCTGGACGTTCGGCTGGTCGAACGGGTTGATGCCGAGCACCCAGCCCGCGACGGCCGTCGCGAACTCGGCGAAGAACATGATCCGCCCGAGATCCTCCGCCCCCGCGACGTCGACGGCCAGCGACGGCTGCCCGTCCTTCGCCAGCTCGGTCAGGCGCGCCACCGAGAGCGGCTCCGGCGAGTCCTTGCGCTGGAGGTGCAGGAACACGCGGTCGGCGCCGTAGTCGGCCGGCTCGCCGACCGGCTCCTCGGCCACGGGCAGGATGCCCTTCGAGTGCTTGCCGGTGGACTCGGCGATCAGCTGCTCGACCCACAGGCCGAAGCTGGCGATCGGCTCGCCGACCACGAACGTGGCCTTGTCGCGGCCGCGCGTGGCGAGGTAGCCGATCACGAGGCCGAGCCAGAGGCCGGAGTTGTTGGAGCTGTGGTCGAACGCCTGGCACGCCTGCTCGGCCACCTGCGCGCGCTCGAGCAGCGCGGTGACGTCCACGCCCATGAGCGCCGCCGGGACGATCCCGAAGTACGACAGGGCCGAGTAGCGCCCGCCGATGTCGGGATCGTTCAGGAAGACGCGCCGGAAGCCGTTGTCCTCGCCGATCTTCTGGAGTCCCGAGCCGGGATCGGTGATAGCGATGAACTGACTGCCGTTGCCGCCGGTCTTCTCGAAGAAGTAGCGGTAGTGCGAGAGCGTCTCGATCGTGCCGCCGGACTTGCTCGACACGATGAACAGCGTGCGGTCGAGCGGCACGCTGCGCTCGACGGCGAGCACCGCGCCGGGGTCGGTCGAGTCGAGCACCTGGAACAGCAGCCCGCCGCCGGAGGCGCCGAAGCTGCGGCGGAAGACCTCGGGCGCCAGCGAGCTGCCGCCCATGCCGAGCAGCACGGCGTGCGTGAGCCCGTCGGCGCGGCACTGCGCCGCGAACTGCTTGAGGTCATCGGCCTCCTCGAGCAGCTGGTCGGCGATGGTCAGCCAGCCGAGCCGGTTGCCGATCTCGGGAACGCCCGGGCCACCCCAGAGCGACTCGTCCTTCGCCCAGATCCGGCGCGAGACGTCCTCCTCGGCGGCCTTCTCGACAAGCGCACCGATGCCCGGCTCGAGGTCGCCCGGGATGGCTGCCTGGATGCGCGGCGGCCGGCCGGTGATCACCGCCTCGCGGCGACTCTCGACGCCCTGGAGCAGCTTGTCCATCGCCTGGACGAACAGCACCACGCCGTCGCGCAGCAGCTTGTCGGTGACGTCGTCGATGTCTATGCCGGCATCGCGCAGCTCGGCGAGCCCGCGCTCCACCTCGCTCGCCGGCACGTCGGCGGTGGCGCCGCTGATCTCGGCCTTCTCGGCCGCTGCCAGCAGGGTGGGCATCGGCATCGTGTTCACCGTCTCCGGCGCCACGAGGTTGTCGACGTAGAGGGTCTCCGGGTAGCGCGGGTTCTTCACACCCGTCGACGCCCACAGCGGGCGCTGCACCGCGGCGCCGGCGGCGCGCAGCGCGGCGAAGCGGTCGCCCTCGAAGATCTCCTTGTAGCGGGCGTATGCGGCGCGCGCGTTGAGGATCGCCGCCTTGCCGTGGAGGTCACTCCCCATTTCGCCGAGCTCGTCGAGCCGCTTGTCCACCTCGGTGTCGACGCGCGAGACGAAGAAGCTCGCCACCGACCGCACGTCGATCGACTTGCCCTCCTCCTGGCGGCGCTCGAGGCCGCGGATGTAGGCCTCGGCCACCTGCGCGTAGGCGTCGACCGAGAACAGCAGCGTGACGTTCACGTTGATGCCCTCGTAGATCGCCTGCTCGATCGCGGGCACGCCCTGCGGCGTCCCGGGGATCTTGATCATCACGTT
>JAICJV010000063.1 GCA_025928265.1 Thermoleophilaceae bacterium | reverse complement strand
GTCCTGCAAGGGCACGCGCGAGCGGTCGTGCGTGTGCACGTTGCCCGTGGCCACGCGCGGGATGCCGAGCCGCTCCGCCAGCTGCGCGAGGTGCCGGTTGCGGCGGCGGTCGTTGCGCGCGAACGGCCGCTGGAGCTCGATGCGGAAGCGCTCGGGTCCGAACGCGCCGAGCAGCTGTCGCGCGACCGCGGCGGCCGCCGCGTACTCGCCGCGCTCGACCCGCCCGCCCACCGCACCGTCGCGCGCGCAGCCCGACAGGCACACGAGCCCAGCCGACAGTCGCTCGACGTCCTCCAGCGAAACGGTTGGCTCGCGCACACGCCGCGCGGTGCCGGCGTCGCTCCACTCGCGCGTGCCCGCATGCGACTCCGTCAGCAGCAGGCAGAGGTTGCGGTAGCCGGTCGCGTCCTCGCACAAGAGCGTGATGTGCGAGCCGTCGTCGAGCGTGATCTCGGCTCCGGTGATCGGCCGGATGCCGAATGCGGCGCACGCCTGCGCGTGTTCCATCGCGCCGTGCAGCCCGTCGTGGTCGGTGAGCGCAAGCGCGGCGTGCCCCTGGCGCGCAGCCTCGCCCGCGATCTCGACCGGATGCGACGCGCCGTCGAGGAACGAGTAGCAGGAGTGGAGATGCAGCTCGACGTACGGCATCAGAGTCCAGCCCGCAGCCCGCAGCCCGCAGAGGCGGTCATCCGGCTTGCGCGAACCATCTGTCCCGCTCCAGGTCCTTGAAGACAACGACGTTCGTGCCATCGGCCAGGACCAGCTCGAAGTAGCGGCGCCGCAGCGGCTTGCCGGTCCACCAGCGGTCTTCGATCACCCAGTCCTCCGCAACTGCGCAGACCGCAGCACCGCGGACGGCAGCCGGCAGGGCGTCAGGCCCGACCTCGACGTCGGTCGGTCGTGGCTGGGAGAGCCGACGCATGCTCATCGCCGCCGCCTCCGCTCGTCCTCGACCGGGTACGGCGCCAGCACCGCGCGGCGCTCGGGGATGCGCGACTCGGGGTCGACCTCGAGCACGCGCAGCGCCGCGTCCGAGCCCGCCGCCTGGCGCACCTGGCCGACCGCATCGGCTATCCGCGCGCGGCGTACCGCCGCGGGCGAGCGGTCCTCCACGAGGGTGGCCTGGTCGTGCGCCGGCGGGCCCCACGCCTCCACCTCGATCGCGATCGACTCCGCCGGCGCCGGCAGCTCGCCGAGCTTGGGACCGAGGACCGTGCGCAGCCGTCCGCCGTCGCAGCTGGCCTGTCGCAGCGTCACGCGCGTGCGCCACGTGCCGCCCTCCACGAAGCGCGCGGCCAGCGCCAGAGAACGCAGGGTCCGGCCGCGCCGTTCGGGCCGCGACAGCACCCGCGCCACCAGCAACTCCAGCGCGCGCTCGAGCTGCTGACCGGACGCGGCCTCGGGCAGCTCGAGCCGCTCGATCACAGGCTCCGGCGGGCGGCGTGGCTCGAGCGGAGTGTCGACGCCGGACGCGAGGTCCTGCGCCAGCAGCCCCGGATGGCCGAAGCGCTCCGCCACCGCCGAGCGCGGCAGCGCCGCCAGCCGCCCGAGCGTGCCGATGCCGAGCTGCTCGAGCACCGGCGGCAGCTCCTCGAGCCCCGCGCGCGAGCGCAACAACCCCACGGGCAGCGGCGCCAGAAAAGTGCGCAACGCGCCCGCCGGGATCGTGACCGCACCGGCGCCGCGCCGTGGCCGCGCCCGCAGAGCAGCGGCGTAGGCGCTGAACCGCCCGGGCGCGCAGCCGATCCGCGCGCCGCGCCCGACCGCGCGCCGCGCCGCCGCCAGCACGCCCTCGATCCCGCCGTGCACGCCGCGCAGCCCGTCCGACTCGAAGAACGCCTCGCCCTCGCGATCGGATTCGACCGCCGCGCCGATCCGGTCGAGCCGCTCGAGCGCCCGTCGCCACAGCGCCCGCACGCCGTCGGGATCGGGCGGCACGAGCCGCAGCTCCGGGCAGCGCGCGAGCGCCTCCCCCACGCGCATCCCGGGCACGACGCCGAAGGCCTCGGCCGCCGGCGAGACCTCGCCCACCACCTGCCGCCGCCCCGCCTCGGGCGCAAGCGCGACCGGCTCGCCCATCAGCTCGCGCCTGCCCTCCAGGGCTGCCACGAGCGCGAAGCGCGAGAAGAGGACACAGACGACCATGCGAACACATGTTCGCACACCACCGGGTCGAATGGGCGCCTAAATGTCCAGCCCCCGAGAAACCGGCTCAACCCATACGGAGCCGGTACCGAACACGCCTCCAGACCCTTGGGTGCAGGGGCAAACCCGTCGTGAGGCGGGGACGCAAAGCCACGGGGCTCGCAACGGACGAGCCAGCCGAGCCGCCACCCCGGTCTGAGACCACCCCTGCATTCGACGAAGGACGAACCCAAGTGGCACGGCGGCTACCGCGCGGAGAGCGCGGGTTCACGCTGATAGAGGTGTTGATCGTGATCCTGGTGATCGGGATCCTCGCCGCGATCGCCATCCCCACGTTCCTCGGCAAGCGCGAGAACGCGGACGACGTCGACGCCAAGTCGAACGCCCGCAACCTCGTGACCTACATGGACGCGTGCTACACGTCGAAGGACGACTTCACCAAGTGCTCCACGCAGGTGGACAACGGGGCGAAGGACCTCCCCTGGGGAGCCGGCCCCGGCCAGGTCGAGGTGACCGACACCACCAAGGCCACCTACACGGTGGAGGCGGTGTCGAAGTCAGCCGGCCACTCGTTCACGATCACGCGCACCGCCGACGGCGCCATGGTGCGCACATGCAAGGCCGGCACCCAGGACAACGACGGCGGCTGCAAGAACGGCCTCTGGTGAGTCAGGGCGACTGGCCCCGGACGGCCTGCATGCGCGGGCTCGAGCGTGCGCAACGAGGGCCAGTTCGCCGGAATGATTAAACGGTCTGAAGTTCCTTCGGCAGCCCGCTGAAGACCTCGCGGCCCTCGTCGGTCACCGTCACCAGGTCCTCGATGCGCACGCCCAGCCGGCCGGGGACGTAGATCCCCGGCTCGACCGTCACGACCTCGCCCGTCGCGAGCGTGTCGGTGGACGTGGGCGCAAGTCGCGGCGCCTCGTGTATCTCGAGTCCGACGCCGTGGCCCAGCCCGTGCCCGTAGTGCTCGCCGTGACCGGCCTCGCTGATGATGTCGCGCGAGACGGCGTCGACCTCCTGGCCGTTCGCGCCCGCGCGGACCGCTTCGGACGAGCGCTCCTGCGCCTCCCGCACGACCTCGTACACCTCCGCGGCCTCGCCGTTCAACTCGCCGGTGGCGAAGGTGCGCGTGCAGTCCGAGCAGTAGCCGTCGAGGCGCGCGCCCCAGTCGATCGTGACGAGCACACCGCGGTCGATCGCGACGTCGCGCGGCTCGGCGTGCGGGAGCGCCCCGTGCGATCCGGCGGCGACGATCGACGGGAACGCCGGCTCCTCGGCACCCAGCCGCCGCATCTCCTCCTCGAGGTCGAGCGCAACCTCGCGCTCGGTGCGCCCGGCCAGGCCGCGCTCGAGAACCCGCTCGAGCGCGCTGTCGGCGAGCTGCGCGGCCGCACGGATCTTGTCGAGCTCCTGTGCCTCCTTCACGGCACGGAGCTCCTCGACCATGTTGCCCGCGGCGACGAGCTCGACGGAGTCGTCGACCAGGCCCTTCAACCGCTCGAACGCGCGCACCGTCATCGAGCCGTCCTCGAAGCCGACCCGGCCGCGCAGCCGCTCGGCCACGTCGCCCAGCAGGTCGCGCTCGCCCTTCACGCGCTCGAAGTCCGGCACCTGCTCGGTCACCTGCTCGACATAGCGGAAGTCGGTGAAGAACACGCGCAACTCGGGCCCGACGATGGCGACGCCGTTGCTGCCCGTGTAGCCGGACAGGTACCTGACATTCACGAGGTTGGTCACGACCATCAGGTCGAGGCCCTTGTCCTCGAGTCGTGTTGCGAGGCGATCGGAACGCGAGCTCATGACAGCTTCTCCTTCAACATGGCCAGGGCGTCACGGTAGCCCTCGACACCCTTGCCGCTCACCGTACCGACGCACAGCTCGCGGATGACCGACACCTGCCGCCACTCCTCGCGCCCGTCGACGTCCGAGAGGTGCACCTCGACCGCGGGGAGCGCGGCGACCTCCAGCGCGTCGCGGATCGCGTACGAGTAGTGCGTCCATGCGCCCGGGTTGAGCACGAGTGCGTCGGCCATCTCGGGGGCGCGATGCAACAGCTCGCAGAACTCGCCCTCGTGGTTCGTCTGCGAGAAGGTCGCCTCGAAGCCCAGCTCGTGAGCGAACCGATTGATGCGCACCTCCAGCTCGGGCAGCGAGATGTGGCCGTAGTGCTCCGACGGCCGGCGCTCGAGCATGTCGAGGTTCACGCCGTGCATGACCTCCACGCGGTTCTTCACGCGCGCACCTCCTCGATCGCCGCCTGCAGGTCGGCGTCGGCCACCTCGTGACCGTGCGTGACCTCGCCGGGCGCCTGCACCAGCACGAATGGCACGCTCGCGCCGCGGCGCTTCTTGTCGCGCCGGACGAGCTCGAAGACCTGGGACGCCGTCGCGCCCTCGAAGCGCAGCGGCAGCCCGCGCGCGGCGAACAGGTCGGCCACCTCGGCGCGCAGCGCTTCCCTGCCCGATAGTCGCAGCGCGGCCAGCAGCCCGATGGCCACCGCCTCGCCGTGGCGGTAGCGCGCGTAGCCCGTCGCGGCCTCGATCGCATGGCCCACGGTGTGCCCCAGGTTGAGCACCTGCCGCCGCCCGCTGTCGCGCTCGTCCTCGGCCACCACCGCGAGCTTCGTGCGCAGGCAGCCGAGCACCACCGCCTCGTCCGGGTCCGCGCCGCCGCGCACGCGCGCCCAGAGCGGGCCGCCCGCGATCAGCGCCGTCTTGACCACCTCGGCGTAGCCCGCCGCCAGCTCCTCGCGCGGCAGCGTGTCGAGCGCCATCGGGTCGACGATCACCGCCGACGGCTGGTGGTAGGAGCCCACGTAGTTCTTTCCCTCCGGCAGGTCCACGCCGGTCTTGCCGCCGAACGCCGAGTCCACCTGCGCGACCAGCGTCGTGGGCACCTGCACGTGGCGGATGCCGCGCTGGTAGGTGGCCGCGCAGAAGCCGGCGAGGTCACCCACCACGCCGCCGCCCACGGCCACCACCACGTCGTCGTGGCCCATCTCGGCCTCGGCCATGCGGCGCAGCACGGTCTCGGCGGTGGCGAGCGTCTTTGCCGACTCCCCGGCTGCAATGGCGACAGTGGTATCGGCGGGCATGCGGTGGTGCAGCGCCACGTTTTCGTCCGTGACCGCGAATCGCCGCCCGACGCGCGGATATGTGTCGAAGCCGGACGCGATCAGTCCACCGCCAACGAAAACGGGGTAGTCGCGCGACGACGTCGACGCCCACACGAGCCGCGTGCCCGCAGGCGCCTCGGTGAGCGCCTCGAGCGCCGGCAGCGCGCGCACCGCTGCGGCGCGCTCGCCGGGCGGGATGACCACGTCGGCCACGGCCTCGTACTGCGCCCGGCGCTGGTCGTGCAGGTCGCGGAAGCGGCTGACGTCGCGCGCGAGCGGCCGGCCCTTGCCCGACGCGCGCCGCCACGCATCGTCGGGATCCACCTCCAGGTGCACCACCGTGTGGCGCCCGAGCGCATCGCGCACGCGCTCCGAGGCGAGTGCCCCGCCGCCGAGCGCGATCACCTTCGCGTCCGCACGGCCCAAGAGCTCGAGCACCACCTCCTCCTCGCGCGCGCGGAACGCCACCTCCCCCTCGCGGTCGAAGAAGCTCTCGATCGACTCCCCCAGCCGGCGCTCGATCTCGTGGTCGGCGTCGAGCGGCTGGGTGCCGAGCTGCGCGGCGAGCGCGCGGGCGGTGCTGGTCTTGCCCGCGCCCATGAAGCCGACGAGCACGAGGGCGCCTGCGGCGCTGGTGGTTACCGCTTCCACCCGATCCGCTCGCGGTAGGCGGCAGCGGCCGCGAGCGCGTCGTCGATGTGGTCGCCGCCGAACTTGTCGCGGGCGGCCTTCGCCAGCACGAGCGCCACCATCGCCTCACCGACCACGCCCGCGGCCGGAACCGTGCAGGAGTCGGTGCGCTCGCGCAGTGCCTGTGCCGGCTCCTTCGTGGCGATGTCCACCGAGCGCAGCGGCTTCGTCAAGGTGGGCAGCGGCTTCATCGCGCCGCGGACGATGACCGGGTCGCCGGTCGTCATGCCGCCCTCGACGCCGCCGGCGCGGTTGGTCTCGCGGTAGAAGCCCTCGTCCTCGGACCAGAAGATCTCGTCGTGCGCCTGCGACCCGGGGCGGCCGGCGACGTCGAACGCGTCGCCCACGGACACGCCCTTCATCGCCTGGATCGACATGATCGCCTGCGCCAGGCGGCCGTCCATCCGCTCGTCCCACGCGACGTGCGAGCCGAGACCCGGCATCACACCGAAGGCGCGCACCTCGAAGACGCCGCCGAGCGACTCGTTCGCCTTCCGCATGCGGTTGATCTCCTCGACCATCGCGTCGCTCGCGCCGGTGTCGAGGCAGCGGACCGGCGACTCGTCCACGTTCGCGAAGTTCTCGGGCGCCAGGTCATCGCGCGCGGGCGCGACCACGCTGCCGATCTGCAGGACATGCGAGAACACGCTGATCCCAAAAGGGCGCAGGAACGCCTTCGCCAGCGCGCCGCACGCCACGCGCGATGCGGTCTCACGCGCGCTCGCGCGCTCGAGCACGTTGCGCACGTCGCTGAAGCCGTACTTCTGCACGCCCGCGAGGTCGGCGTGGCCCGGACGCGGCAGGTGCACCTCCGCGACCTCGGCGGCCACCGGCCACGGGTTCATCCGCTCCTCCCAGTTCGCGTAATCGCGGTTCTGGATCCTCAGCGCGATCGGGCTGCCGAGGGTGCGGCCGTGGCGGATGCCGGAGGTCACCTCGGCGCGGTCGGTCTCGATCTTCATGCGCCCGCCGCGACCGTGGCCGAGCTGGCGCCGCGCGAGGTCGCGGTCGATGTCCTCGGGAGCGAGCTCGAGGCCGGCGGGCAGGCCCTCTACGACCGCGGTCAGGCCGGGCCCGTGCGACTCCCCCGCTGTGGTGAAGCGAAGCGCCATGTAGGGGAGAACCCTACTGGCGCTGCCGCCCTACTTCGTGGTTTCGGAAGCGACGCCGGAGAGGTCCAGCAGCGGCGGCAGCACCGCCGCGTTGGCGTCGCTGATGGCCTCGCCGCCGAGATCCTTGCCGAGCGCGGGTGTCTTGCCCGCCGCGTCGCTGGTGTCGCCCTGCGCCTGGTCGCCCGAGATGAACTCGCGGTTCAGCTTGAGCAGCTTGAGCTTGTAGACCGTGGTGCCGTCGAGCGAGGTGAACGTCTCCTCGTTCTTCTTCGCGTCGAGCGTGAGCTTGATGAAGCGGCAGTCCTGCTTGTCGTTGCACTGGCCCTCGCCCGAGGGGGTGAACGCCGGGTCCGCGATGAAGAAGAGAGCGCCCTTGGCATCGCTCGTCACGCCCATGAAGACGATCGCGGCGGTCTGCTGGTCGGGCAGCATCGTGAGGTCCTTGACCCCCTTCATCGTCTTCTCCGCGTCCGCCTTGCCGAAGCTGATGTCCGCGGTGTAGCGGAACCACTTCATCGTCGGGGACGTGGTCTGGGTGCTGGACGGCGTGCTCGACGGAACCGTCGGCGACGGCGACGGCGACGAGACAGGCGACGAGGAGCCGCCCGACGACGACGAGCTACCCGCGCTCGATGCCTTGCTGCTGTCCGAGCCGCTCGACGAGGTGTTGCCGGCGCTGTCGGCGGTCTTGAGCACCGACAGCGGCTTGAACGGGTCGCGCTGCGAGAAGGTCTTGAGGTTCGAGTTGTGCGTGCCGGAGGTATCGACCTCGACGGCCGGGAGCGTCGGGACCTTGGCCACCGGCGGAGCGGGCGGCGTCGTGACCGTGTCCCCCGAGGCCGGCTTGAGCATCACGAGCGGGATCGCGATCACGGCAGCCACCAGGCCCGCGGCCACCGGCCACAGGCGCTTCTCGCGCAGGTCCTGCCAGAGATCGAGGAAGAAGGTGGTCATCGAGCTGTCACCGTGGCTGCCGGGGGCGTTGACGACGTGGACGCGGACTGCGTGGGCTGCGAGGCCGGCGCGGCAGCGGGGCCGCTCGGCGTCGCGCCTGCCGACGTGCCCTCCGTCTTCGGCGCGAGGTACACGGTCGCGTGGACGGTCGCGCTCAGGCCGGGAGCGTTCTGGTTCGGCTCGAAGCTGAAGTTGTTGACGGTCATCAGCCGGCCGCGGACGAGGATGCGGTCGTTCGAGACCCGCACGAAGCGCTTCATGCGATGGAAGAAGCTCGCGAGCTCGAAGTAGCTGCCGCTGAACTGGAAGTCGAGCGGGACAGTGTCGAGCGCGCTGCCCGACGGCGAGCTCGTGGGCGTGGTCGTGCCCGAGGCAGGAGCGGAGCCGGTCGTGCCCGTCGCCGAGGTGCGGGCGCCCGCCTTGATGCTGAGGAAGCGGATGCTGGTGCCGCGAGCGGCGCGGTCGAGCTGGACCATCAGGCTGGGCATGTCCACGGCCGTCGGGATCGACTTGCCGAGGTAGATGACGGTGGCGTAGTCCTTGGCGAAGTTGCGCTTCGCGCTGCCGAGGCCGGCGAGGCGCTGCACCGCGGTGTCGCGCTCGCTCTGCGCCTGCGTCAGCTGATCCTGGATCTTGGTCGCCTCCTGGCGCTTGGGCGCGAGGACCAGGAACCAGTACGCGGCGACGATCGCCAGCGGCACGAGCATCAGCAGGATCTTGCGGTCACGATCGGTGAGGCTCACTGTCCGCCTCCAAGCGAGTCGACGACCTTGCCGACAGCGTCGGTCTCACCGACGCTCGACGAGAGGACGACGGTCATCTGGAAATCGAAGTTCGGCTGGCCGTTGTGCATGCCGCAGCTGCCGGTCGTGTCGCCCGAGCCCGAGCTGCCCGTGTCCTCGGGGCGCGTCGAGTGATCCAGCGTGACGTCCGTGGCGCCGTCGAGCTGGCGCAGGCGAACGAGCGCCTCCGCCACCGCCGGCTGGCTCCACGCGCAGCCCGCGAGCGTGATCTGCGGCTGCGCCGCGCTCGAGCCCGAGGTGCTGCTGGAAGTCGAAGTCGTCGTCGTCGTCGCGCCGCCGGTCGCGTCCTGCGCGTCGGCCTTGTTCACCCAGACGCCGGACGGAAGGACGTGCGCGACCTCGCGCAGCACGCGCTCCCAGTCGATGCGGCCCGACGCGAGCTTCTTCACGCTCGAGACGCGGTCCTGCTTGACCTTCGCAAAGTTGCCGTAGGCGCCGAGGGAGTCGGCCTGTGCGTTGGCCCGCTGGGCCTCGGCCTGCGCCTGCGCGATCTCGGTCTTCGAGTTGTTGATCCCGTTGACGGTGACGACGTAGAGCAGCACGGCCACGACAAGCGCGCCGAGCACGCCGAGGAGCACGAACGAGCTGCCCTGCTTGCCGCCGCCCGCCTGCCGCGGGCGGTGCTTCGCCGGAAGAAGGTTGACGGCCCTCATGCCGCGCTCCCGAGCGCGAGGCCCGCCGCGATGGTGTGGCGGTAGGCGTCCTCGTCAGGTCCGATCGAGCCCTCGCCAAGGCGGCCGAGCGGCTCTGCCACGGTCACGGGCACGTCGATCATCCCGCCGAGCGCCTCGGCCAGGCCGGGACGGCGCGCGTGCGGGCCGGACAGCACGACCTCGCCCACCCAGCGGGCGTCGGGCTGTGCCATGTAGAAGTCGACCGAGAGGCGAATCTCCTCTGCGAGCGCGGCGGCGATGTCCTCGTCGTCGTCGTCCCACACCGTCGAGAGCGGGCGCGTGAAGACGCAGTTCGAGCCGAGCGCGATCGCCAGGTTGGTGATGCCGCCGAGGTGGCAGTAGACGCGCGAGTTCTCGGCCGAGTCCGACGGCAGCGCGAGCGTGCGCACGAGAGCGAACGCGTTCAGGTCGATGCCATCCGGGCGGAGGCCGGCGGCGCGAACCGACTCGATCACGCGCGAGATCATCGACTCGCGGGCGGCCACGACGACGATGCGCAGACGGGCGGCGCCGTCCTGGTTCACGTACTCGCTCACGACCTGGTGATCCATGACCACCTCGTCGAGCGGCATCGCGATGGCCTCGCTGGCCTGGAACCGAACCGCCGCGGCGAGCTCCTCGGCGTTCTCGATCTTCGGCAGCTCGAGGTGGCGGACCACGATCTGCTGGTTCGAGACGCCGAGGCGAACGCGCTTCGGCAGGTTGTGCTGCTTGAAGAAGTCCTTGAGCGCGTCGGCGAGCCCGGCGACGTCGGTGACCTCGCCGTCGACGATGATGCCGGGCGGCAGCTCGGCGCTCACGGCGCGCGACACGCCGTCGCCGGCCACCTGGACCGCGGCGAGGAATTGGCCATCGAGATCGAGGCCGACGATGCCTCGCGTCTTGCTCTTGCCGAAGCCCACGATGCCCATATCGGTCAGCCGCGCCCGGGGCTTTAGCGCAGGAACGCGCCGGTGTAGAGATCGATCAGCTCGGGGCCCGCGAGAAGCCCCACGAGCGCACCCGCGGCGAGGAACGGCGCGAACGGCACGCCCTTCTTCCGGGCGCCGGCACCCTGCTTGACCATCATCGCGACGCCTACGACCGAGCCGGCCAGGAAGGCGACCAACAGCGCCGGCAGCACCGATACGCCCAGGTACAGGCCCATCACGCCGGCGAGCTTCACGTCGCCCATGCCCATGCCCGCCGGGTAGGCGAGCGCGGTGAGCAGCAGAGCCGTGAATGCACCCGCACCCGCGATCAGGCACTCGACGAGCGAGTCTGGACGGACAACCGCCGTGAGGGCTATCCCCCACACCGCCAGCGGCAGCAGGATCTTGTTCGGGACGATGCGGTGCTCGAGGTCGATGTCCGCGACCGCGATCAGCATCGCGGCGAACGGCAGGTCCAGCAGCAGCCCGGCGTCCACGCCGCGAACGAGCGCCACCGCCGCACACGTGATCGCGGTGACGAGCTCGACCGCCGGGTAGCGCGCGGAGATCTGCGCGTGGCAGTGGCGACAGCGCCCGCGCAGCAGGAGCCACGAGAGGATCGGGATGTTGTCGTACGGCCGGACCTCCTCGCCGCAGCTGGTGCAGCGCGAGCGCGGCTTGACGATCGACTCCCCGCGCGGGACGCGGTAGGCGACGACGTTCAGGAACGAGCCGATGAGGAGCCCGAGCGGTGCGACGATGGCGAAATCCATGATGTTCAGTCCCTAAGGGTTGATCTCACGGAAGCTATTCGGCACGATGCCGGCCGCACCAAAGGTCGTCACGGCATTTGTCGCGGACGAGCTGTACTCGAGATTCCACGAACCCTGCATGTCGACCTGCGCCATGCCGTCGACGAGCAGCGACCCGTGGATGAACCCGTTGCCGACGCCGTCGAACAGCGCCGGATCGCTCGGGCCGTACCCCTGCGCGTTGTGCATGTAGACGACGCCGTAGAAGTCCATCGTCCCGTTGAAGCGGAGCGTGCCGCGGTTCACCACCAGCAGGCCGGGCTTCGACGGCGAGTTGATCTGCCAGTTCGCGTTGATCGTGCAGTTCGCGTCCTCGATGAACACGACCGCGCCGGTCATCGCGGCTGCACTGGAGGGACAGGTGCCGGCCGGGAAGTAGCGGGCCGGATTCGCACTCTGGGCCTGCTTGCGGAGCAGGTCGATCTGGTCGTCGGTGAGGATCTGTCCGCCGTCGTCGTAGCCCGCCTGCTTGGCGCCGGGCCCCTCCACGTTCACGCCGGGCTTCTGCTCCGAGTAGCAGGAGGAGTTGGACAGCTCGGCGCAGCGCAGCGTGATCGCGGAGCCATCCTGGCGGACGAGCCACTTGTTGCCGCCCTTCACGCTCAGGCTCCCGGCGACGATCGCGGACTGCGGCAGCTCGACCGGGTCGTTCTGGATCCGCACGAGCGCCACGACCACGCGGCGCCGGCTGTTGACGGTCCCGTCCGCGCGGAGCCAGACGAGGTTGTCGCCGTTGGCGTCCCAGTGCGCGGCGGCAGGCGAGGTCGACTCGCTCCACGTGTAGGAACAGTTGTTCTGGGGCGTGACACTGTCCTCGCAGGTCGAGGTGCCCGCGTTGTCGCGCACCTGGGTCTGCCACGACGCGCCGCGTGACACGTCGACGTTGCCGCCGAACGCCTGCGCGACGACCCCGGGATCGGGGCAGGCTGCGACCGGGGTCGCCGGGCTGACGCTCGCGACCGCCGCGCCGCTGCCGTTCCAGCTGCAGTCCGCGATCGATTGATCGGCACGCGCAGGCCAGAAGCGCGCAACCGTGAACGTTCGCGCGTTCAGCACCGCTTCGGACCAGTTGAACGCGCTCTCGCGCCCGCGCTCGTTCCCCGACTGGCGTGTCTGCGTGTCGACGGTGGCGAGCAGCGCAATGCCCAGCGCCATGATCGCCGCCATCACGAGAACCGCCGCGACGAGCGCGGACCCGCGGTCCGACCGCATCGCTCGGAACCTCATGGCAGCACCACCGACTTCACGTCGTAGGAGACGAGCCCACCGGTGTCCTGCACGCGCAGGCCCACCCAGCCGGTCCCGTGGAAGGCGCCGGCGTCGTAATCGAGTCCCATCGAGCGCTCGGGCAGTTCCGCGCCGCCTGCGCACCACGACGCACCCGGCCCCGGTGCGTTCGCGCCGTACCAGCACCAGCGGTAGTAGAGGCGATCGGCGTCGGGATCACTTGAACTGCCGCCGTTCGCGTACACGTGTCCCGCTGCGACCGTCGGCTGCGACATCGTCGCGGTGGGCTGGGCGTTCTGGTTACGGAAGAAGACGGCGCTGGTCAACCGCGTCTCGGGCGGCGACTTGCTCGGGTCGCGGTCGACGAAGAGGGTCACGCCGATCCGCTTGATCTCCGCGAGCATCTGTGGGTCGGTGCCGTCGGCGCAGACGGCGGCGGAGAAGCCGGCGGGGCAGTCGACCGTCCACACCGGGCGCGGAGTGGCCGTGATGCCGTTCGTCACGTGGTCGGCCATAACCTGCGGCGCCGACCATGCTCCCGAGGTCTCGGGGCAGAACGTTTCCGTGGGAGCGGGCGGAGCGACCGCGCTGGTCCACTTCTGCTGCTGCACGTACAGCCGCTCGTTCGCGGGCGTCGAAGCGTCCAGGCAGTAGCGAACGCGCATGATGTTGTGTGAGTTCTGGCTCCCCGCGGGTGGGTCCGCCGGATCGACCGTCTGGAAGATCAGGTCGGCCGCGGTGGCACGGTCGATCGCCTGAGGGCTGCCCGGCGTCGGCGACGCGTCGTTGCGCAGGCGCTTGACGATCAGGTCGATCGCGTTGCGGGCCTGGTCCTGGGCGTCGTTCTGCTTCGTGTTGCGCGAAGAGGTGACCTCGAACGTCCGGAGCACTTCGAATGCCGCACCCATGACCAGCAGCATCAAGCTGACCGCGATCAGCAGCTCGACGAGCGTGAAGCCGTCCTCGCGGCGCGTCACCGGACCATCACCGAGAGATTCGACTCCGTGTAGTGCTTGTCGACGGCGGTGACCCAGTAGTAGAACCCGCCGGGGGCCTTGTCGGCCCAGTTCACGGTCGACGCGGTGTTGTCGACGAGGTCGTAGCGGTCGTCGGGGCCGGTCGGCGGGGTCGGTGAGCTCGTCCGGTAGATGCGGAAGAACGCGACGTCGTCGCCCTGATCGGGATCGGCGGGCGTCCCGGCGGAGATCGAGAGCACACCGTCCGATGCGCTCACATCGGGAGTCGCGGGCGCCGTGTTGCAGGGCGTCGAGCCGATGCTGCAGTCGGGGAGCACGGTCAACGGCGCCGACGCCTCGCCGGCGCGACGGCCGCTCGGACCGGTGTCGTACGCCTGGACCGTGTAGGTGTAGGACGCGGCCGGATTCGGTGGGTCGTCCTCGCAGGTGGTGTGGTCCACGCTCTGCGTGGTGCACACGAGCGTGGTGCCGCGGAAGACGTCGTAGCCCGTGACGTCGGCTTCCGCGTTCGGCGCCCACACGAGCTCGACGCGGCCCCAGTTGCGGCCTCCGCGCAGGCCTGTGGGCGCGTATGCGGCGCAGCGGTTGATCGTCACGTCTGCCGACTTCGAGCCACCGGTCGCGCCGTTGCCGTCATAGCCGACAGCGCCGACGGAGTAGACCCCGTCCTGCACCGACGCCGGGTCGTCCTGGGCGCACGCCGGTCCGAGGTCCCAGTCCCACGTCCACACGCTCCCCGGCGACCCGGCGACGTCGCCCTCCAGGCGACCGTCGAGATACCACTTGGCGGTCTGCGCGGTCGAGCTGAACGTGGCCGTCAGTGGAACCTTGTCGCCGATGACGGGAGCGGCCTCGATCTTGCGGGCAGCGGGCCCCGCGTAGGTGCTGTTGATGAGCGCCGCTTGCCGTAGCTGTTGCGCGCCACGGGTGTCGCGCCAGCTGAGCGTGTACTGCACCTGCTTGAAGTCGAACGGGTTGCGGTCCGGGGCGCCCGACGAGGACGACGGGGTGCCCGCGCAGAAGGTGCTGTCGTGGGACGCGGCTGTGCCGTAGCCGTCGCTCGAGTCGTCGATCGTGCAGGCCGAGAGGCTGACGGTGTAGGTGAAGTTCCGCCGCTTGATCTGCCAGCCCGGCGCGGGATCGGCGTCTGCCAGGCCCGCGCCCGTCTGGAGCTGCGACGGCGCGTCCGAGGCGTTGATGTTGGCGAATGCGAGCGTGCGCGTGGACTCGATCAGGTCGCGCGCGAGGTTCGTCGCCCCCTCCCTCGCCTTCGTGTCGGCGGTTCGCGCGTTCGCGTTGTCGACGAGGGAGACGGTTCCCAGGACGCCGACCGTGACCAGCACCATTGCGACCAGGACCTCGATCAACGTGAAAGCGTGCTCTTCACGAACGCGTCGGGCGATCACACATGTGCTATCGACGAGGCGCCGACGCCGCTTGACGAAGCTCGACATCTGGACGGGGCGGCGGCCCGCAGAAAGCAAAACGGGGCGGGCCCGAGAAGGCCCGCCCCGTTCGCAACGTCTCTAGGACAGCGCTGGACTACCAGCTACCGTCCGGCTTGCAGCCACCCTGGTTGACCGGGGTGCACGCGCGCACGGACTTGCCGCCGCCGGCCTTGGTGATCGTGAACTTCTCGCCCGACTTCGACTCAGCCGTGATGACGTAGCTGGTCGCGTCGCTGGCCGAAGCGTTGACCTCACCGGACTTGGCCGCCGGCGGCGCGGTGGCCGAAACCGGCAGACCGGTCGCGTCACCCTGAATAGCGCCCGCGGCGCTCGGCATGCAGCCGGTGTAGTCCTCGGTGTTCGTGTAGCACGACTCGATCTGCGACGCGAGGTTGCGCGCGTTCGACTTGGCGTTGGCGTCGTCGCCCTTCTTCTGCTGGCCGAGGAAGGCCGGCAGAGCGATCGCGGCGAGGATGCCGATGATGAGGATCACGACGAGGAGCTCGATGAGCGTGAAGCCCTTCTCCTCGCTGTTGATCCGCTGGGAAAGCTTCCGCAGCATTTGACAACTCCTCCTGGAGCGGTGGTCTTGTGCCAGTCGCCTCGGCAAGCCCCCGAACGTCGGTGGCAACTCGGCCGGCTGCGTGAGGTGAGCCTCCTCACGGAGCCCCGGAGCTTTGCGTCCCCGCCTCGCGACGGGTTTGCCTTTGCACCTTGGCCCTGACTTTCTTGCGGCCATCTATCGGCCCCGGTAAGGGTTCTCTTGAGGGGCGCTGGACATCTCTGGACACCCCAGAACGGGGACGGGGCGAGCCTGTCGGCCCGCCCCGTCGAAACTGCTCAGGCGTTGCGAGTGGCTACCAGACGCCGCCGGCCTTGCAGCCGCCCGTATTGGCCGCGGAACAGGTGCGCACCGAAGCGCCGCCGTTCGTCTTCTTGATCGTGAACGTGGTGCCCGACTTGGACAGCGCGTCGATCTGGTAGGTCGTCGGTGCCGCAGCGGCCGCGGTCATCGTGACCTGGCCCTTGCCGGCACCGATGTCGAGGCCGGTCTGATCGCCACCGAGGGTGCCGTCAGATGCGGGGATGCACTGGCTGTAGTCCTCGGTGTTCGTGTAGCACGACTCGACCTGAGAGGCCAGGTTGCGCGCGTTGGACTTGGCGTTCGCGTGGTCGCCCTTGTTCTGCTGGCCAAGGAACGCCGGCAGAGCGATCGCGGCGAGGATGCCGATGATCAGGATCACGACGAGGAGCTCGATGAGCGTGAAGCCCTTCTCCTCGCTGTTGATCCGCTGGGAAAGCTTCCGCAGCATGTGCCTACTCCTCCTGGAGCGTGGTCTTGTGTCAGTCGCCACGGCAAGCCCTCTGAGTGGCAGCTCGGCCGGCTTCGTGAGGTGAGCCTCCTCACGGAGCCCCGGAGCTTTGCGTCCCCGCCTCGCGACGGGTTTGCCTTTACACCGCAGGCCCTGACTCTTCTGCCGGCTTGTATCGGGCGGAACACGACGTCACTTGAGTCAGAATCCGCTTAGCGTCAGCGCACCTACCATCCGCCACGTGCACCTTCGCCGCGCATTGCTGCTGTTCGCGCTCGTACTCGGGCTCACCGCGCTCGCCACTGCGGTCGCCCCGACCCAGCGACAGTCCGACACCCCCACCGTCGCGCCTCCGCCACCGCAACCGCCGCTCCCGGCCCCGACGATGATCACCTTCCAGGCGCCCGCCAGGCGCAGTCACGTGCCGCGCCACACCATCTCCGCGGACGCGCACGTGATCATCCAGGTCAGCTCGGCCGAGGGCGGCCAGGCGTCGATCCCGGGGCTCGGGCAGATCGGCACGGTCGCGGTCGACGCACCGGCCAGCTTCGACCTGCTCGACGTGAGCCCGGGCAACTACGACGTGATGTTCCAGCCCGCGCTCGGAACGCCCGCACGCGTCGGAACGCTCGTCAGCAAGGGCTGACGGTCAGGATCCGGCCTGCTTGTCCAGCTGGTCGAGCGTCTTCTGGAGAACCGTCTGGTCCGCCTGGACCTTCGGCACGATCTTCTGCGCCGCCGTCGGGTCGTTGTCCGCGGCGGCAGCGCCGTAGTCGGCCAGATCCGAGGACAGCGTC
>JAICJV010000064.1 GCA_025928265.1 Thermoleophilaceae bacterium | reverse complement strand
CCAACCCCGGCGGTTGTGACGCCGCTTCGGCGCGCAGCCTGAAACCGGACCTCCAGGAATCCGGTCACATCGTGCGAGGATCGGCGTTTACACGGGCATGACGGGCGCCGAGACACCCGATGACCGGCTGCTCGCGGCCTCGCGGGGCGACGTCGAGGCGTTCGCCGCGTTCTATCGCGACCACGCCGAAAGCGTCCTCGGCTATTTCGCGTCGCGGGTCTCGAGTTCCGAGGCAGCGGCTGATCTGATGGCCGAGACGTTCGCGGCGCTCCTGCTCGCCGTGAAGCGCTACCGCCCGGCTCACGACGGATCTGCGATCGCGCTGCTGTTCACCATCGCTCACAGCAAACTGGTCGACGGCTATCGGCGCGGCGAGGTGTCATCACGTGCCCGCGAGAGGCTCGGGCTCGAGCGGCCCGAGCTCGGTGAGGACGACATCGAGCGCGTGAGCGAGCTTGCTGATGCCGAAGCGTCGCGTAGCCGGGTCCTCGCCCTGCTTGCGGACCTGCCCGAGGACCAGCGCGGCGCGCTGATCGAGCGCGTCGTCAACGAGCGGGACTACCGAGAGATCGCGATCGCATCGTCGTGCTCGGAGGCCGTCGCGCGCAAGCGCGTCAGCCGCGCTCTTGGAACCCTCCGTACGCGACTGGCCGGAGGGCGGCCGTAATGAGCTTCGTTGATGCCTTCGGCCATGACTTGGAGCGCGCGGCTGCTCGCCATTTGGCGCGCGGTCGCCGCCGACGCTCATTGAAGGTCGTAATGGCCGCTGTCGTCTGCCTTGTTGTCGTCGGCGTCCCCGCCGCTGCCGAGTTCGACTGGAACCCGTTTGCAGGACGCCACGATGCCCCTACGACCACCGGTGCTCGCCCGGCAAGGTCCCTCTACTCGATGCTCGCGGTCCTTCGCCGCGCACAGACCGGGAACGATCGATCTGCTGACACGCTGTTCGCGCTACGCGCCGTCGGGCGAACCACCTTCTCCGGCGTGAACGTCCGCTACGTGCGGCGCGTGGATCTGCCGGGCGCCGGTGGCGGCATCGTGCTGATCCCGGCAGCGGCGCACCGGCTCACGCCGGGCGTGGCGCCTGACTTCGACGTCGTCTGCCTCTGGCGCACGGACTTCGCCGGCGGGCGGCCGATCGGCGGTGGGCGCGGGTGCTACACGGCGTCCCGCATCGCGAACGGAACGGCGCTGCAGAGCCTCGGGAGGCACATCGACATGCTTGTCCCGGATGACGTTTCGGCGGTCGAAGCGGTGAGCGCGAATGGAAAGGTGACGCGGATCGTGCCAGTCGACAACGTCGCGTCATGGGAAGGCGGCCTCCCCCGCGCGGTCCATTTCATCGACGCAGCCGGCAAACGCGTGCGGTAACGCCTAGAGAATCGCGATCTCCGCGTTGTCGCCGACGACGAAGCGGTAGGCCTTCGGCAGCTCGGGGGAGCGGCCGATCGCGACGTTCTTGCCGATCAGGCTGGCCTCGATGCGGCCGTCGAGGTCGCGCACCGACGAGCCGTTCAGCACGATCGAGTACTCGAGCTCGGCGCGCTCGATCGTGACGTTCTCGCCGACGGCGCTGTAGGGGCCGATGTAGGCATCGACGAGGCGCGCGCCGGCGCCGATGATCGCGGGACCGCGGACGGTCGAGTTCTCGAGGCGTGCGCCCGGCTCGATCACGACGCGGCCCTCGGTGCGCGAGTTCACGAGCTCGCCCTCGACCTGCTCCTGGAGGTCGTCGAGGATCAGCCGGTTGGCGTCGAGCATGTCCTGCACCTGGCCGGTGTCCTTCCACCAGCCGCGCACGATGTGCGGGTCCACGCGCAGCCCGGTGTCGATCAGGTGCTGGATCGCGTCGGTGATCTCGAGCTCGTTGCGCCACGAGGGCTCGATCGCCTTGGCGGCGGCGTGGATCGCCGGGGTGAACATGTAGACGCCGACCAGCGCGAGGTCCGAGACCGGCTCCTTCGGCTTCTCGACGAGCCGCTTGACCTGCTCGCCGTTGAGCTCCGCCACGCCGTAGTGCTCGGGATCGGGCACCTGCGTCAGGAGGATCAGCGCGTCGGGCTGCTGCGAGCGAAACGCCTCGACGAGATCGATGATGCCGTCGCGCAGCAGGTTGTCGCCGAGGTACATCACGAACGGCGACTCGCCCAGGAACGGCTCGGCCGTCAGCACCGCATGCGCGAGGCCGAGTGGCGCGTCCTGCTCGATGTAGGTGATCGCCACGCCGAACTGCGACCCGTCGCCCGCCGCCTCGCGGATCTCGCCGCCCGTCTCCGGCGCGATGATGATCCCGATCTCCTCGATCCCCGCCGCCGCCAGCGACTCGATCCCGTAGAACAGCACCGGCTTGTTGGCCACCGGCACGAGCTGCTTCGCGGAGGTGTGGGTGAGCGGGCGCAGCCGCGTGCCCTTCCCGCCCGACAGGATCAGCCCCTTCAGCGCCGCCGCGGCCACTAGTAGCCGCCCCCGAGCTTGCGGTGGTCCCAGGTGACGGTGCGCGTGGGGACGAAGCGCATCCCGATCCGCTTGGCTGCCTGACGCTCGACCATCTCCGCCGCCTCGGGACTGAGATCGCCGCCGCCGTAGCGCGTGAAGATCTTGCGCCCGAACTCGGCCACGCGCTCCGGGTCGCGCTCGACCAGGACGTCGCACTCGAACATCACGCCGCGGAGCTCCTGGTACTCGACGCCGGCCTCGACCTGGACGGTCGCGCGGGGGTCGCGCTCGAGATTCTTCGACTTCTGCGACTTGGCGAAGGTCCAGGCGACCAGCTGGTCACCCTCTGGCACGTACCAGAGCGGCATGAGGTGCGGCCGGCCGTGGGGGCCGATCGTCCCCACGGTCATCGTCTTCTCCTGGTCGAGGAAGTGGTGCACCTCGTCCGGAGTCATCCGGATCTGGTCACGTCGCGATGGCATCGGCCGGGAAGCGTATTCGGAATCAGGAGGGTTCCAGCCGGAGCGTCTCGACGGCCGGCTGCCCGAAGCGGTTGGTCGTGCCGTCGAGCCAGGGCGCGATCAGGTCGTCGTAGTGCGGGCTGCCGGGGTGGCCGGACTGGCCGGTCATGTGCTGCCAGCGTGACTCGCCCGGATCGCCGGCGTCGACGAGCAGACGGAACGACGGGCCCCAGACGCCCGTGTAGTCGCCGCCGTGCGCCACGTAGCCGTTCGCGCACACCGTCTCCTGACCGCCGCCCGCGGGCACGCGGCGCGACAGAACCCGGTCGAACACCCGGGGGATCGCGCCGTGGCCCTCGCTCAGGGGATGGGCGAAGCGCACCCCGTGCACGCGACCCCAGGCCCAGCCCGCGGGATCGGCGCCGTGCTTGTGCTCGAGCTCGTCGAGCGCAGACGCCAGCGCCCCCAGTGCCAGGTCGTCCCATGACCGGCCGCCGATCAGCTCCGCGTCGGCCTCCTCCCACAGCTCGAGCATGCGCGCCTGGAAACGCCACGGTGACGAGGTCATGGCCGTGAAGCCGAGCATCGACTTCGAGATCCAGCGGGCCGCCTCGTCGGAGTCGCCGATCACCGCGATCGCGATCGCGCGCGCGAAGTGCACGGTGAACACCTGCACGACGGTCCCCGCAATCGTCTCCACGTCGAGCCGCCCGTCCCAGCTGCGCAGCCGCTCGAGCGCGCGCACCTCGCGCTGGCCGGTCGGCTCGAGGCGGCAGAGGCGCTGCGCGGTCTCGGCGCCGGGTATCGAAAACAGGTCCATCTGGATGCGCTCGAAGTCGTCGAGCGAGTGGCGCTCGCGCTCGCCCAGGAGCTGCTCGATGCGAGCCGCGCGATAGCCGTCGAGGTACTCGCTCGTTATGTGGTGCGGGTAGTCGTCAGGCGCGATCCGGTTGTTGGCGGTCACGATCACGCCGCCGGGCGGGTTCACGATCTCCGGCAGCTCGTCGAACGGCACGTAGCCATCCCACTCGTAGTCGCCGGTCCACCCCGGCTTCGGCAGGTCCGGGCATCCTCCGCGGCGCATCGGTAGGTGGCCGATCAGCTTGTAGCCGATGTCGCCGCCCGAGTCGGCCCACACCAGGTTCATGCACGGCACGGTGTGCTCGGCGAACGTCTCCACCAGCTCGCGGCCGCTGCGCGCGTAGCCGCAGTCGACCGCCAGATGCGCCTGCCACGGCTCGCGCAGCGCGGTCCACGCGAGCGCCAGCGGCTCGCCCTTGGCCGCGAGCGGCCGGTTCACGATCGGGCCGTGGTGGGTCTCCCAGATCTCGAGCGGCTCCGGGTGCTGACCGCGAACTCCGATGCGCTCGTGCCGCACCGTCATCGGGCGCCACTCGCCGTCGAACTCGTACGCCGGCTGCGAGCCCTCATGCGCCGACCGGACCCGCTCGACGTAGAGGTCCTGAACGTCGGCCATCACGTTCGTGAAGCTCCACGCCACGTCGCCCGTCTGGCCCACGACGAGTCCCGGGAACCCGGGCATCGCGCCGCCGCGCATCTGCAGGTCGGGCGAGGAGAGCTCGATCGTGTACCAGACGTCCGGGATCGAGGCAGTGATGTGCGGGTCGCCGGCGAGGAGCGGACGGCCGGTGACGGAGCGGTCGCCGGAGACGGCCCAGTTGTTCGAGCCGACCGGCTCCGGCCCGAAGCCGGCCACCTGCCTCACCGCGGCGATCTGCGCCGCCAGCTCGAGGGCGTCGCCCGACCACGGCACGCCCGGCTGCGTGACCACCGGGTTGCCGCCCGGGTACTGCGGCTCGAGCCGCGCCACCTTCTCGGCTCCGATCAGGCTGACGAGTTCCGCGCGGAACAGCTCGGTCTCCATGTTGGTCGAGAACCCGAGCGCGATGATCTTGCCGATCGACAGGCTGTCCGCGGGAGTCCATGGCTCGGGGTCGATGCGCAGCAACTGCAGCTCGAGTGGCGGCGCCGGCATCGCCGCGACCGCCGCGTTCACTCCCGCGGCGTACGCCTCGAGGTATTCGCGTCCGCGGCGCGGGATGGTCGCCACCTCCTCCTCCGCGATGCGGCGCAGTCCCAGCGTGCGGAACACGCGATCGGTGGCGAGCCCCTCGCGTCCCGCGAACTCCGACACGCGTCCCGCGCCGATGCGCCGGAACAGGTCGAGCTGGAAGAGCCTGTCCTGGCCGATGCAGAAGCCCTGTGCGAAGCAGAGGTCATCGACCGTGCGCGCCTCGATGCTCGCCACGCCGAGCGCGTCGCGCGCCACCCTCACGGGGGCTGTCAGACCGGTGACGGAGATCGCGCCGTGCGCCTTGGGAAGCGGCGCGCGGAACAGCCGGTGCCACAGCCCGATCGAGGCCGCCCCCGCCGATGCGAGGGCGGCTGCGCCTCCGCGTGTGAGCCGGCCTGCCACGTAGCGATTATCACCGAGGTCTCTCCCGGGCGCTCACCAGCGGTACCAATGCGACCGCGACCGCCGCGGCGATGATCGCCCCCGCCGCATCCGCGACGTGAGCCGCCGCGCCGGCGAACAGGCCGCCGAGCCCGACGCCCGCGTCGAACCACGCGAAGAACGCGCCGGCGGCAGCGCCCTGCTGGTCGGCGGGCAGTCGCGCGAGCGCGAGCAACCCGAGTGCGGGGACGGCGAGCGCCTGTCCCGCGGCCAGGATCGCGACGCCGGCGATCGTGGCCGCCGTCCCGTGGATGAGCGCGACGATGGCGAGCCCGGCGGCCTCCGTGAGTGCGCTCGCGGTGAGCGTGGGCACGGCACCGAGGCGATCGGGTATCGCGCCGCCGAGCGTTCGCACCGCGATCACGGCGATCGCGAAGACCGGCACCACGAGCGCGGCCGCGGAGGAGCCGTTCGACCGCGCCACGTCGCTGCCGAACGACAGGAGGGCGACGTAGCCGAAGTTCACGAGCATGAGCCCGACTCCGGCGCGGCTGGTCGCGCGCAGCACGCTGCGCAGCGGCGCCTGTTCGACCCCGGCGGGCTCCGGTCGCTCGAGGCCTACGACGCACAGCGCGCCGAGCGGTGGCAGGACGACGGCAGCGGCGAAGACGGCAGTAGCCGAGCCCATAGCCTCGGCGAGCAGAGGCCCGAGGGTGAGCCCGCCGTAGTTCGCCAGGCCGATGTGCGCGAGCGCCCGGCCGCGCCGCTCGGGTCCCGCCAGGCGAAGCAGCCAGAGCACCCCCGCGCTCATCATCAATCCCTCTCCGGCGCCGACCGCGAGGCGCGACCCGAGCAGCAGCGGGTACGCGTCGGCGGCGAGCAACGGAAGCGTGCCCAGAGCCATGAAGGTCGCGCCACCGATGAGCACGGGGGCGGGCCCGCGGCGATCGGCCAGACGGCCTCCCAGGGGGCGCGTGACCACGGCGGTGATGGCGGGAGCGCCTACCGCCAGCCCGACGGCGAACGGGCCTTCATGCAGGTCGCTCTGGACATACGACGGGAGCAGGCGCAGGATCGCGCCGAGCGCCGCGTAGCAGAGCAGTGCCGCGCCGAGCACGACCGCATATGCGAGTCGGGTGCGGGTGATCACGGCTCAACCGTTCCGCGTGGACGCTTCGGCGTGGCCCGAAACGTCAGCGCTCTACGGTTTCCCCATGCCCGGTGATGCGGATCTGGCAGCGATCGGAGCGGTACTTGCAGAGCCCGCCCGCGCGCGGATGCTCCTGGCCCTCGGCGACGGTCGCGCTCTGCCCGCCGGCACGCTCGCGAGCGAGGCGGGAGTGGCGGCCTCGACGGCATCCGAGCACCTCGCGCGCCTGGTGGACGGCGGCCTCGTCACCGTCCACCCGCAGGGGCGCCATCGCTACTACCGGCTCGCCGGCCCCGAGGTCGGCCGGCTCATCGAGAACCTGGCGCGGCTGGCGCCCGCTGCGCCGGTGCGTTCATTGCGCGAGGACTCGCGCGCGTACGCCGTGCGCCGCGCGCGCACCTGTTACGACCACCTCGCCGGGCGCCTCGGGGTGGCCGTGTTCGCCGCGCTGCTGCGCGACGGGCTCGTCACCGGCGGCGACGGCATCCACAGGCTCGACGACGACGGCGAGGACCGGCTCTCGGCACCAGGCCGCGACGTCGACTACCGCCTGACGCCTGCGGGGCATGCTCGTCTGGCCGAGCTCGGTGTCGACCTCCCGCCGCTCGACGGCGACGGCGGGCTCCCACTGCGCTACTGCGTCGACTGGACCGAGCAGCGCCACCACCTGTCGGGGCGCGTGGGTCGCGCGCTGGCCGACCGCCTCCTTGCACTCGGCTGGCTCAAGCGCGCCGAGCGCGGGCGTGCGGTGCTCGTCACCGAGGCCGGACGCGAGCGCCTGCCGGCCGAGCTGGGCGTCGAGACGGGTTAGTGCTTTGCGCCGGCAACGGCGCCGGCCGCGTCCAGCACGGCGCGACGGGCCTCGTCCGGCTCGAGCACCACCGCGTCGCCGCCCTCCTTGAGGATCTCGCGCGCTAGGTACTCGTCGCTTGCGTAGGGAAGCTCGATGATGATGGCGCCATCGCGGAGCTCGGCCACCACGCGGCGGTTCTCCTTCTCCCAGCGGGCCCGGCCCGGGGAGATCCAGACGCGGGCGACGGTGCCGGTCTCGACCTTCCCCGTCGTGGGCCAGCCGCTCACGTCGGGCTCCACGCCCGGGCGCGGCTCGAACGTCTCGTCGGTCACCGTCACGGACTTGATCCGGTCGAGCCGGAACGATCGTGGCGCCTCGCGTTCGAAGTCGTACACGTGCACGTACCAGCCCTCGGTGCTGTTCAGCAGGCCGTACGGCTCCGCGCGCCGCAAGGAGAACTCGTCCTCGTTCTCCTTGTAGTACTCGATCTCCAGCACACGGTGCTCGGTGATCGCGCGCGAGACAACCTGCGCCACCTCGGAATCGTCGCCGGACGCCGTGGTGATCTGCAGCCCGTCCGCGGCGGGGTCGCGACCGAGGGCGGCCACGATCTTCTCGCGCGCCGATCCCAGCGACGCCGCGCCGGGGATGTGGTCGCCGAGCAGGTCGATAGCCGCGACCAGCGCCTTCGCCTCCAGCGGCAGCAGGCGCGCCGGCTTGGCGAAGTTGTCGCCGTAGGGCTCGGGGTCGACCTCGATCGTGTCGCCCGACACCTCGGCGTAGAGGACGTAGCTCCCGCCGCCGAAGTTCACGACGTTGAGCACGTCGATGTCCTCGCGCAGCTCGGTGTCGTTCACCTGGAGCGACTCGCGGACCTGGCGCACGCTCAGCTTCGAGCCGGTGCGCGCGGCCTCGATCAGGATGCCGGCGAGGGTGACGAGTCGCGCGAAGCGCTCGGGGCGGATCGCCGTCTCGCGCTTTCCGCTCGCGCCGTCGGTGTCGGCCGCCGTGTCCGCAGCGGTGCGCTTGCGCGCGTCGGCCAGCTCCGGCGGGTTCGTGTGGCACTCCACCACTCGCTCGATCGCGTGGTCGAATGTTTCGACGAGCTCCGGCGGGCCGAGGATGCGCGCGCGCTCGCCCAGGCCGAGGACCCAGGAGACCATCTGCCGCTGGTTCGCGTAGTCGGTCTCGAACACCACGCCGTCCTCGGGCGCGTCGTCGACCTCGGACGCCGGCATCACGTCGCCCGCATGGCCGAAGTGGCGCAGCACGAGCCAGTCGATGCGGTCGGACAGCCAGATGCGGGCGCGCCCGGTCGTGTCGCCGAGCTGCCAGTCGGTGCGCGTCGCATACACGCGCGGGTCGAAGTTCTCGGGCGGGGCGAAGTCGTGCTCGGCCTTGGATGCGTAGCCCACCTTGCCGCGGATGCGCGAAAGACGGAACACGCGCACGTCGTCGCGCTCGTGCGAATAGCCGACGAGGTAGAACTGGCCGCCGCGGAAGAGCAGGTGGTACGGGTCGACCCTGCGCGACTCCTCGGCGTCGCGGCCGATCGTGTAGTAGTCGAACACGATCGTCTTGCGCCGGAAGATCGCGGTCTCGATCTTCGACAGCCGCTGCGACAGCTCACGACCCCCCGCGGCGGCGGTCACCGCCAGCGCCACCGTGCGCTCCTCGGGTGCGTTCAGCGGCGACGGGCGGCCCCACGACAGCTGCTGCAAGGCGAGGCGCAGCGGCTCCGCGTAGGCGAACTGGCCGTCGAGCAGCGTGAGCGACATGCGCAGCGCGCCGAGCTCGTCGTCGGTGAACTGGATCGACGGCAGGTAGAAGTTCTCGGGAGGCAGCGAGTAGTTCTCGGCCTCGTAGTAGCCCTCGGCCGGCTTGTCGACCTTCAACTCGATGCCGAGCGACTCGAGCTCGGCGCGGTCGGCGTAGAAGCGGCGCGCGAAGGCGTCGTCGTTCATCCCCGAATAGCCCTCGACCTCCTGCTTGATCTCGAGCGCGGTGATCGGCCTGCGCTCGGCCATCAGGAACGAGATCAGCGAGAGCTGACGGATGAGCTTTTCGGTGTCCTTCGCCATGGCGGCTGAGCATAGGGAAGGATCCTCAGGAGATTTTTCGCCCCCCGGAGCCATCCCCGCTCTTTGCGGGAACAGCGCGGAGCGGCCGCTATCCCCCGGCCACGTCGCGCCGCAGGAATACGAGGTATGCGGCGATCAGCGCGGGAACCGCATAGAGCGGCGACACCCACGCCGCGTGGGCGATCGGCTGCCAGTCGACGGGCTCTCGGAGCAATCCCTGCCAGGCGTCGAACTGCGTGCTGAGCAGGTACGGCTTCGCGCCGCCCAGGCCGGGCAGGATCGCGACCAGCTGCACGAGCAGCGAGAACATCAGCGTGCCCACGACGGCGGCGGCGCTGTTGCGCGTGACGGTGGAAAGCAGCAGGCCGATGCACGCGATGGCGAGCATCGGCATCAGGTACACGAGCAGGCTGCCGCCGATCAGCAGCAGCGCGCGGCCGGGTTGGACCACGGTGCCCGACAGGCTCGTGAGCGGGTTGAAGCCGGACACGATCCCGCCGGCGATCACCGCGGTCAGGCCGTTGAGGAAGATCGCCGCGACCGTGTAGGTGAAGACCGCGAGCAGCTTGCCGCCGTAGATCTGGCCGCGCTCGAGCGACCGCGTGAGGATCGTCTTGAGGGTGCCGTTGTGGTCCTCGGACGCGACGATGTCACCGGCCACGAGCGCGGTGATCAGCGGGAACATCCAGATCGAGCCGAACAGGAGCAGCACGAGCGGGATCGCGAAGCCGGTCTGGTGGATGTAGCGGCCGAAGGCGACGTCGTCGGGCCCGCCGTTTCGCAGCGACACGGCGACGGCGAAGATGATCGGCACGAGCACCGCCGCGCCCAGGCCGAGGTACGTGCGCTTCTGGTAGCGCAGCTTGGTGAGCTCCCAGCGGTAGGCCGTGGTCATACGGCGACCGCCTGCTCGTCCTCGGTCAGGCGGAAGAAGAGGTCCTCGAGCGTCGCGCTCTCGCGCACCATCTCGACGATGCCGACGCCCGACTCCACCAGCGCGATCGACAGGTCGGCCGCAACCGCCTCCTCGGCGTTCATGTGGATGCCGTCGTGCGCGAGGCGAGCATCCTCGACCCCGGGCTGCGCCGCGCAGACGGCAAGTGCGCGGTCGTCGTCGGTCGTCCTGAGCCTGTAGCCGCTCCCGGCCGTCCGCTTGAGCTCGCTGATCGCGCCCTCGTACGCGATCCGCCCGGAGCGGACGATCGCCACCTTGTTACAGAGCTCCTCGACCTCGGCCATGATGTGACTCGACAGGACGACGGTCATCCCGCCGTCGGCCAGCCGCCGTATCAGCGCCCGCATGTCGCGCATGCCGGCCGGGTCCAGGCCGGTCGCCGGCTCGTCGAGCAGCAGGAGCCGCGGGTTGCGAAGCAGCGCCCCGGCGATCCCGAGACGCTGGCGCATCCCGTGCGAGTAGCCGCCGATCTTGTCGCCGGCGCGGCCGGTCAGCTCCACCGTCGCGAGTGCGTCGTCGATCCGGCTCGGTGCGTCGCCGCCGTCGAACGCGGCGACCAGCTCGAGGTTGCGGCGCGCGCTGAGGTAGGGGTAGAAGCGCGGCGCCTCCACGAATCCGGCAACGCCCTCGAGCGCCTTCACGCTCAGCTGCGGGTCACGGCCAAAGAGGCGCACCGAGCCCGCCGTCGGGCGGATCAGGCCGAGCATCATCCGCAGCGAGGTGGTCTTGCCCGCTCCGTTCGGACCGAGGTAGCCGTAGACGTCGCCCTCCTCGATCGTGAGGTCCACGTGGTCGACCGCTACGAGATCGCCGTACCGCTTGACGAGGCCCCGAACCTCGACCGGGACTTGGGCCATGCGGTCAGAGCCCGCGCGCCGCCGACTCGACCGCCGCGCGCGGCAGCGAGCCGAGCACCAGGTACGTCACCTCGCCGCGGCGGAAGCGGATGACCGTGCCGAGCGGCGTCTCGAGCTCCTGCGCCGGCGTGCCGTTGATCGAGACCGTCGGCAGTTGCGTGTGGTCGAGCGGGCCGTTGTCCTGCGACGCCGCGCCGGACTTCTCGATCACCGCGATCCCGTTCAGTCCCCGGCCGTAGGTGACGAGCGCGCCCCTGCCCTTGCCGAGCAGCGCGACGCTCTCACGGCTGCGGCCGGCGAGCGAGTCCGGCGCGGCCACCTGGAAGCCAGCGTGCTTGTGCACGTTCGCGAGCCCGGTCACCGGCTTGTTGCTGGGGTGTGCCTTGTTCTCGCCGCGCGGCGCCACGTTCTGTGTCTTCGCGCCGGCGGGCGGGTTCACGTGGAAGACGCTTGAATCGACCGGCCCGAACGAGATGTCGGTGGCCTCGAGCTCCAGCACCGGGCTGGAGGATCCGCGCGCGTAGATCGCCGCCTTCAGCGGCGCGCCGTTGTTCGCGTCCCACGCGAGCTCCAGCGCTCCGAGCAGGCCGCCGTTCTTCTTCGGCGAGGTCTTGACCGTGTACGACGGCTTCCCCGCGGTGTTGCCCGGCTTCGGCCCGCTGACGGTCGCGTGCTGCATCACCTTGTCGATCCGCTGCTGGATCTGGCTGACGCTGGGCGTCCTGTCCTGCGCGTGGCGGTGGTGGCGGTCCTGCGGGACGGTGCCGCGGTACACCGTGTTCGAGCTGCCGTCGTAGGCCCAGAAGCTCTTGCCGTCGGACACGATCTGCGCGTCGCCGCCGCCGCCACTCGACTGCAGCTCGAGGCGGAAGTGGCCGTCGTTCGTGGCCCACAGGCGGCCGTCGGCGCCGCTGAGGATCGGGTTCGAGCCGCGCAGGTCGACGCCGCTCAGCAGGTTGTTCTTGAAGCTGATCCGCGCGGTCACGCCGGCCAGTTCGGGCGCCGCGATCGCGTCGTGAACCGCGGCGGCGAGCGGCTTCTTCGGCGGCACCGGGCCGCCGGAGGTTGCGGCGAGCGCAATCGCCGTCCCGCCGGCCACGACGACCAGCGCTGCGGCGCAGAGGGCGAGCAGCCGTGTCGTGGAAGTGCGCCGGAGAAACTGCACGGCCCCAAACGGTACGCCACTCGGTAAAGCGTGGACGAGGAATTAGAGTCCCGCTCATGGCGCAGAAGTGGACCGCGGCCGACCTGCCGGGCCTCGACGGCCGCACGTTCGTCGTGACGGGCGCGAACAGCGGTATCGGCCTCGCGGCGTCGCGCGCGCTCGCGCGTGCGGGCGCGCGCGTGGTGCTCGCCGTGCGCGACACCGAGAGGGGCGACGCGGCGGCTGCCGGCATCGAGGGCGACACCGAGGTCCGCCGCCTCGACCTCGCCGACCTCGCCTCGGTGCGCGAGTTCGCCGAGGCGTGGGAGGGGCCGATCGACGTGCTCGTGAACAACGCCGGCGTGATGGCCGTGCCCGAGGGCCGCACGAAGGACGGCTTCGAGATGCAGATCGGGACCAACCACCTCGGCCCGTTCGCGCTCACGAACCTGCTCCTGCCACACGTCGGCGATCGCGTGGTGACCATCGCGTCGGGCGCGCATCGCACGCCGCGCAGTCTCGATCTCGACGACCTGAACTGGCAGCGGCGCAGCTATCAGCGCTGGCAGGCGTACGGGCAATCGAAGCTGTCGAACCTGCTGTTCACGCTCGAGCTTCAGCGGCGGCTCGTCGAGTCGGGGTCGGAGCTGCGCGCGGTGGCAGCCCATCCCGGCTACGCGGCGACCAACCTGCAGTCGCGCACCGGCAACTGGTTGCAGAACGCGGTGATGTGGGTGGGCAACAAGGTGATCGCCCAGAGCGAGGAGATGGGGGCGCTGCCGACGCTGTATGCCGCGACGCAGGACATCCCCGGCGCGGCCTACGTCGGCCCGGACGGCTTCCAGGAGGGCCGCGGCCATCCGAAGCTTGTCGGCCGCAGCTCGCTTGCGAGCGACGAGGAGTCGGCGCGGCGGCTGTGGGAGCTGTCGGAGGAGCTGACCGGCGTCAGCTTCCCGTTCGCGCCTGCGGCGACCTAGGCGGCTTCGCGCGCGCCCGCGCGACCGAAGCCGAAGTACGCCGACCCCGACAGGGCGCGGTCGAAGCCCGACCAGCGCTCGCCGTCGCCGAGCGACTTCTCGAGCCGGTCGAAGCTGCCGAGGCGGCCGCCGAGGTTGTCGACGAAGTGCACCAGCGTCGCCTCGCGCGTGCACGGCACCACCGGCGACCCGTGCTCGAGCTGGCCGTGGTGGGCAAGGATGATGTGGAGGAGCGCCTGCGCCGTGTCGGGCGAGAAGCCGGGCAGCTCCTCGATCTCGCGCCGCACGAGGTAGTAGCCGAGCGGGATCTCGCCGAGCAGCTTGCCGGCGTCGGTGAGCTCGATGGCGCCGCCGCTCATCGCGTACGCCTCGACCTTGCCGATGTCGTGCAGCAGCGCGCCGGTGACGGCGAGGTCACGGTCGATTCCGGGGAAGGTCGCGGAGATCGCGCTCACGCCCTGCGCCACCGACAGGCAGTGCTCGAGCAGGCCGTGCCGGTAGGCCTGGTGGTAGGTCTTGGCCGCCGGCGCCTCGGACCAGCGCCGCCACAACTCGCAGCCGGGCGCGAGGAAGCGGTCGAGCAGTGCGCGCAGGTCGCTGTCCTGCACCGTGTCCACGAGCGCGCGCAGGTCGGCCACCATCGTCTCGAACGGGACCGGCGGCGCGTCGTGCAGGTCGGCGGGATCGAAGCTGCCGTGCGGCGCCTCGCGCACGGAGCGGAGCGTGAGGCAGGCGCCGTAGCGATCCTTCACCTCGTAGCGGCCGACGGCGAACACCACGGAGCCCGGCGCGGTGGCGTCCATGGCTTCGTCGACGCCGTCCCACATGACCGCCTCGACCACTCCCGTGACATCGCCGAGCTGCAGCTTGAGGAACGGGTCGCCGTTGCGCTTCTCCCGTCGCGTGCGGTCGCGAACGAGGAACGCGGACTCGATCTGCTGGCCGTCCTGAAGGTCACGGACGAACGCCTTCGGCGGAACGATCGCGTCGAAAGAGGGTTGGCTGAGTAGGTCCATATGCAGGGTGTTTTGTACGCGATGCGTCGGACGGGTATGCGGCCGGTAAGGTCCCGCCCATGCCCCGATCCGTGCTCGTTGCAGGGGGAACCGGCGCCCTTGGCGGCGCGGTGCTGGCCGAGCTCATCGAGCACGGCTACCCCGTCGCCGCCACGTGGCTGGTCGACCGCGAGCGCGAGCGGGTCGAGCAGTCCCTGGGCGATCGCGTCCAGCTCGTGAAAGCCGACCTGATGGACCAGGCGCAGGTGCAGGACGCGGTCGATCAGGTCGACGACCTCGGCGCGGTCGTGAACCTCGTCGGCGGGTACGCGCAGGGCGGTCGCGTGCACGAGACCGAGCCGGCGGAGTTCGAGCGGATGCTCGAGCTCAACCTCAGGCCGGGCTTCCTGCTCGCGCGCGCGGCGATGCCCAAGCTGATCGAGGGTGGCGGTGGCGCGTACGTGGGCGTTTCGGCGCGCGCGGCGTTGCGACCGTTCAGGGGCGCCGCCGGCTACATCACCGCGAAGCGCGCCGTGCTCGGCTTTGTCGAGGCACTCGCGACGGAATATCGCGACGACGGGATTCGCGCGAACGCCGTGCTGCCGAGCACGATCGACACGCCCGCGAACCGCAAGCAGATGCCGAACGCCGATCACTCGAAGTGGGTTCCGCCCGCGGAGATTGCGCGCGTGATCCGCGTACTCGTCTCGGACGACTCGGCGCCCACGAGCGGGGCGGCGATCCCCGTTTACGGTAGGGCCTGACGACGGTAGGACACTCCTATGGCTACCACGACACCCCAACACGGAATTCTCAGCGAGGAGCAGCAGCGCGAGCGCGACGAGATCATCGCGATGCTGACGAAGGCTTACTGGATGGAGATCGAGACGGTCATGTCGTACATGGCGAACTCGATCAACCCCGACGGCGTGCGCGCCCAGGAGATCATCGAGAGCCTCAAGGCCGACGTCCAGGAGGAACTCGGGCATGCCGAGCAGTTCGGTCAGCGGATCAAGGAGCTCTACGGCGTCGTGCCGGGCTCACTCGACTTCAAGGCGGAGCAGACCTACCTCCAGCCGCCGTCGCAGCAGACCGACATCGTGCACGTGATCAAGGGCGTGATCGAGGCCGAGACCGGCGCGATCGAGCACTACAACGCGATCATCGAGTTCACCGAGGGCAAGGATCCGGTGACGAACGACATGGTGATCGCGATCCTGCGCGACGAGGAGGGGCACAAGCGACTCTTCGAGGGCTTCCTCCGGGAGTACGAAGCCGAGGGGTTGGCCTAGCGGCCTGAGCCCATCGAGGGCGGGATCTCGTACTGGGTGCGCGGGAAGTTCGGTCCCGCCGCGCTCGCCTTCGCCCGGCGCTTCGAGTAGGTCTGAGGCGCCGGGTCGTAGCCGTTGATGAGCGCCTGCCAGGTGGGCGTGTCGATCTCGCCGGTGACCGGCAGGCCGTGCTTCGACTGGAAGTCCTGGACGGCGGCCAGCGTCTGGTTGCCGAACGCCCCGTCGACGGAGATCGCCTCGCCCGCCGACTGCAGGTGCTCCTGCGCCCAGCGCACGAGGTCGCTCTTGGCGCCCTTCGAGACCGGCGCCCAGTCGGTCGCCGGCGGCACGCCGCTGTATGCCGGCAGGCCTGAGCCGACCGCGTTCCAGTTCGACGACGACGCGCTCTCCCAGTCCCACCAGCTGAGGCCGGGCGAGCCCTGGATCGCCGCGATCTGGCGGAACCGCGTGATGTCGGCCGCCGACGTGTTGCTGTAGGTCTGCCCGACCGGGACGATCGTCCTCCCGTACGGGCGGTTGTAGCGGTAGGTGTGGTCCATCGCCTCGTCGACCGAGTCGCCGATCGTCTTCCAGTAGACCTGCGGCACGTTGAACTGCGCGCCACCCGGTGCGAAGAACTCCGAGTACGGCTCGCGCGGGTGGTAGTCGACGTACGGGAAGCTCGACATGCCGATCGGATAGTCGGGCCCCACCGCCTGCCGCAGCGACTGCACGTACGACTGCGCCTGCGCGTAGCGGCCCTCGTACTCGGACTCGGCGTCGATCACGAAGCAGTCCGCCCCGTTCACCGCCGCCTGCGCGGCGACGGCGGCCTCACCCGTCGGGTTGCTGCCGTAGACGTACTGCCAGCCGCACACCTTGAGGCCGCCGGCGTGCAGCGCCGCCACGAGCTGCGGCGAGAACTGGCTCCAGTACCTGGTGCCGTCGCCCGACTTGACGAAGACCGTGCGGATGCCGTGCGCGTTCGCCTGCGCGAGGATCGCGTTCGGGTCGCCGCCCGACGACTTGGAGAGGTTCCAGATCCACATGGCGT
>JAICJV010000090.1 GCA_025928265.1 Thermoleophilaceae bacterium | reverse complement strand
TGAACGACTGGCAGAAGCGCATGACCTCGGCATCCGACCGTCCCTTGGGATCGAAGTCCGATCCCCCCTTCGCGCCGCCGATCGGCATGCCCGTGAGCGCGTTCTTGAAGACCTGCTCGAAGCCGAGGAACTTCACGATCCCGAGCGTGACCGACGGGTGGAAGCGCAGGCCGCCCTTGTAGGGGCCGAGCGCGCTGTTGAACTCGACGCGGAAGCCGCGGTTCACGTGCACCTCGCCGCGGTCGTCGGTCCACGGGACGCGGAAGATGATCTGGCGCTCCGGCTCGCAGATGCGCTCGAGCAGCTTGCCCTCGATGTACTCGGGATGCTTGGCGACCACGGGACCGAGCGTCTCGAGCACCTCGCGCACGGCCTGGTGCAGCTCCGGCTCGCCGGGGTTCCGGCGCAGCACGGTGTGCAGCACGGGACGGAGCTTGTCGTCGATCAGCGAGGACATCGGATCAGGGACCCTAGATGGTCCAGATGGCGGTGAAAATGCACGGTTGACCCCATGGGAGCCGCCCGCCCGCGGGGCGACACTGGTCCCATGCTTCAGTTCTCGATCCGCTGCCACCCGTCCGTTCCCGTGACCACCGACGAGCTCGAGGAGTGGCTCGAGCTCCAGCTGGAGAAGCTGCGCGACGACGCGCCGAACGCCACGATGCGCCTCTCGCGCGTGACCCAGGGGCTGCCGAGCGGGAGTGTCGAGGTCGGCTGGCTGATCGAGTTCGAGGTTCCCGACGCGGAGCGGGCCGTGACCGACCGGCACCTGACCGAGATCCTCACCGACATGCGCCTGCTCGGCTTCCAGCCGACCGTTCTCGCTCCGGTCGACCTACCGGCCGCCGCGCACCTGGCCTGAGACGCCGGCGGCCCCCGCCCAGGAGGAGCGGGGGCCGCCGGGTCCGTCGGGCTAGCTACTGCGGCTCTACTTCACCTGGAAGGCCATGTGCTGGCCTGCCGCGTAGTGGCCCGCCATGTGGCAGATCAGCTCGTAGCTGCCGGGCCCCAGGTCGGCGGTCACCTTGCCGGACGAACCGGGCTGCAGGTGGTCGCCGCTCGCGATGAACGTGCTCTCGTCCACGTTCCCGCCGACGACCTTCGCCGGCGCGGGCACGATCGCGAAGCCGTGCATCGTCTGGCCGGTGTTGCTCACGTTGAACGTGACCTTGCCGGCCTTCACCGACGGCATGTTCGCCTTGATCCACATGTCGCCGAAGGTGACGTTCACGCCGCCCTTCGAAGCCGCGGAGTCGGCGGTCGCAGCCGGAGCCGGGGCCTTCGGCATCGGCGCTCCGCTCGTGTGGAGGATGCCCGCCGCGCCCTTGACCATGTCGCCGAACGAGTGGGTCAGGAACGGGTAGTTGCCCTCCTGGTCGAGCGTGAAGTCCATCCAGCCGCCCTGCGACGGAGCGAGGCTCACGGTCTGGCTGTCGTGCCCGACCATCCCCTCGACATCGGTCTTGTCGAAGACCGTGCCGATCACGTGGAACGCGCTCCACTTGCTCGGGCCGGCGTTCAGCACGTACATGCGGATCCGCTCGCCCTTCTTGACCGTGATCGGGTTCGTCTTGTACTGGTTCGCGTACCCGTTGAAGGCGATCACGTCGGGCTTCTCGGCCGCCATCTTCGCCATGTCGGCCGGCTTGCCGGGCGCGCCGAGGTAATACTCCTCCTGCGTCATCCACAGCTCGCGGTCGACCTGCGGAAGCCCCTTCGGCTTGACGACCATCATGCCCATCATCCCCGCGCTCGTGTGCATGAGGATCGGCTGCGTGGCGCAGTGGTACATGAACACGCCCGGGTGCTTCGCCACGAAGTCGATCGTGATCTTCTTGCCGGGTGCCACGTCGATGTAGTTCTTGTTCGGCGCCACCTCGGCCGAGTGGAAGTCGATCGAATGCGGCATGTTCACGTTCATCGCCTTGCTGGCGCCGTTGACGAACGTGACCTGGACGTGGTCGCCCTCGTTCACGACGATCGGCGGCGACGCCGCGGTGCCGCGGTAGGCCTTGCCGTTCACCGCGTAGGTCCATGCCTCGGTCGGCGCGAGGTTCGGGTCGACCTGCGTGACGTGCTGGAGCACGTCGACGGTGAACTTCTTCACCGGGCCGGCGGGGACTGCCGGGAGGGTCGGATCGACCTCCTCGTACTTCTCGAACTTCACGCCCCTGCTGTCCGCGAGCGTCGGAGCGGGCTTGTCGGCCGCGGGCGCCGCGGGGTGCGTCGCGGCCGGCGCGGCGGCCACGGTCGTGCCGCTGTCCTTCTGGCTGGTCGCGACTGCGACGAGCGCGAGCACGACGGCGATCAGCGTGAACACGCCGATCAGGCCGACGGCCACCGTGGTCCACTGCGAGCGTGGGTGCTGCCGGTCCGGCTCCGCGAGGCCCTCGGCCACCGCGTACTCGACCGGCCCGAGCGGTACGCCGGCGTCGCCCTCCGCTTCCCCTCTTGCGTCATGCATCTCGGTTGACATCTGAATCCTCCAGGTGACGAAACTCTTATGGGTCGAATCTCGCCTGAAGAGGGCGATTGCCCAACCGTGTGGGTTACGCGACCGCGATCCGTGGTGACTACGGAGCGGTGTCGGCGAACTACGCGGGCACGCCCGCGAGCGCGTCACGCCATGCGTCGCGCTTGGCCGCGTACTCCTGCGGCAGCACGATCGCGAGCTGTTCCGCGACCTCGAGCCAGCGCAGCGCGGACGAGTGATCGCCCCAGCGGGCGTCGGCGTCCGCGGCCTCGAGCGCGAGCGTGATCGCGGCGGGCTCGCCGCCGTCGCCGTGGGAGCCCCACGCACCGACGTCGCGGAGTGGAATGGCGTCCTCGTCGGTCCCGGCGGCGAGGTAGGAGCTGAGATAGCGGCCCGCGACCTTGCCGGCCGGCCACCAGAGCGCGTCAGGCGTCGTCTCTCCGGACGCGTCGGTGCGCGTACGGCGCATGTACTGCGGCGCGCCGCCGGTCAGCAGGACGCCGCGAAGGACGGGCCGAAACGGCCGCGGGACGACGTCGGCACCGGCACGCGCGGCTATCGCCTGTGCGGCCGCGTCCGCCTGCTGCGCCGCGATCCCTCCCTGCTTGACGTGATGCCAGGTGAGGTCGCCCGCCGCGTAGACGTCATCCAGCCCCTCGACGGCGCAATGGCCGTCGACGGGCACGAAGCCGCGCGCGGCGCGTGGCAGTCCCGGGATCTCGGGCGGCTCGATCCGCGGCAGCGTGACGACAGCGTCCGCTGGAACCGACTCGCCCCCAGAGAGCACCAGCTCGCCGGGTCGCACGGCATCGGCCGCGCCCGATCTGACGGTGACGCCGGCCTCGCGCAGAAGAGTCGTGACGATGTCGGAGGGACGCCTGCCGAACACGCCGAGCGGGGCGCGCTCGGGCGTGACCAGCGTGAGCTGCGGCCTGCGCCCGGCCGCGGCCGTGCGGGCGGCGGTCATCAGCGCGAGCTCGTACAGGGGCAGCGTCCACGCGACACCGCGCGGGATCGCGAAAACGAGCCGCTCGACCTTTCCCGCCTCCAGGTCGGCCAGCAGGCGCGCGTAGGCGGGCGTGTCCGGCGGGCCACGGAAGGTGAGGGCGCCCGGCAGCGCCTCGGCGGCGCGAGCGCCGACGGCCACGAGCAGCGAGTCGTAGGTCAGCCGGCGGCCGCGTCCGGTGGCCACCTCCCCACTCGCCGCATCGATCGCGGCGAGCCGATCGCGGACGTACACGGCGTCGTGCGCCGTGGCGAAGTCGTGGAGGCCGATGGTGCGCGCGCGGGCGAGCCCGAACGGCTCGGCAACGGCCATCGCGCGATGCACGTAGTCGTCGTTCGGGGCGAGCAGCGTGACCCGCACGCGGTCGGCGGCGAGCGCGTGCAGCGCCAGCAACGCTTCGAGAGCGGCGACGCCCCCACCGGCGATCAGCACCTCGTGTGGCTCGCGTGAACTCTCGTAGATCCTCATGCAGTGATGGTCGGCGCGATGGGGCGAAACGTCATCCGGGGTCGACGCGCGAGTGCTTGCGGGAAACTACGGAGCGCCCGCCGGCGCTATCGTCGCGCCATGACGACCGACGCTGACGAGCGCGCGAAGATCGTGATCGCCGACGATCACGCGGTGATGCGCACCGGGCTGCGGATGCTGCTCGAGAAGGAGCCCGACTTCAAGGTCGTGGCGGAGGCCGGCGACGTGGACTCGGCGCGACGCTACGTGCGCGCGCACCGGCCGCAGGTCCTGATCCTCGACCTGCAGATGCCGGGCGAGCCGAGCCTGCCGGCGATACCGCAGATCCGCGAGGAGTCGCCCGACACGCAGATCGTGATCCTCACCATGCAGGAGGATCCGGCGTTCGCCCGCGAGGCGCTGCGCACCGGCGCGATCGGCTACGTGCTCAAGGAAGCGGCCAGCACGCAGCTCGTCGAGGCGGTGCGGCTGGCGCTCGAGGGCCGCACGTATCTCCATCCCGAGCTGGGCGCCAAGCTCGCATCCGAGCCGGATGCGCCGAGCGGGCCGCCGGACGACCTGACCGAGCGCGAGCTGGAGGTCCTGCGCCTGATCGCCCTGGGGCACACGAACGGCGAGATCGCGGAGCAGCTCTACCTGAGCGTGCGCACGGTCGAGTCCCACCGCGCGCACATCCACCAGAAGCTCCGGCTCCAGACGCGCGCCGAGCTCGTCCGCTACGCGCTCGCGCACGACCTGCTGAACGCAGACTAGGCGCTCAGCGCAGCACCTTCCGGCGCGAAGCGCGCGGGAATCGTGGCCGCGACGATGGACCCTCCCTCCGGGCCCGACGCGACGTCGATCACGCCACCCGCGAGTGCCACGCGCTCGCCCATCCCCGTCAGCCCGAACCCGCTCCTGGGCGCGCGCGGGTCGAAGCCGACGCCGTCGTCGCGCACCTCGACGTGCACGCTGCCGTCGCTCGCACGCACGCTGATCCACACCCGCTCGGCGCGCGCGTGCTTGCCGACGTTCGTGAGCGACTCCTGGACGAGGCGATAGATCGTGCTCTCGATCTCGGGTGCGAGACGCCTACCGCCGAGATCGACGTCCTGCTCGACCGTCAGCCCCTCGACGACGCCGACGCGGCGTGCGAGCGTCTCGATCGCCGGCGCCAGGCCGAGCTCGTCGAGCACCGCCGGCCTCAGGTCGGCGATCAGCCCGCGCAGCGCGGCGATCTGCTGCTCGATCTGGGCGGCCGCCTCGCTCACCGTCTGCTCGAGGGCCTCCGGGCTCGCGCCCAGCGACGACCGCAGCATCATGTTCAGGCCCGCGAGACCCTGCAGGGTCTCGTCGTGCAGTTCGCGCGCCCAGCGCCTGCGCTCCTGCTCCGCGGCCTCGATCGAGTGCCGCAGGCGATCCTCGGCCACCGAGCGCGCGGTGCCCACGGCGGTCGCCGCGCTCGCCGCGAATGCGAGGAAGAGCTCCTCGTCGCCGGGGGAGAACCCCTCGCCGTGTCCGACGCGATCGAAGGCAGCCAGCACGCCCACCGACGCGCCCTTGAAGACGAGCGGCACCAGCAGCGCGGCGCGGGCGTCGGCGGGGACCAGGTAGCGGGTCGAGCGAATGCGTTTCGCCAGATCCGCGACGCGCTCGGCGCGGCCGGATCGATAGACGTCGCCGTGCAGCGAGCCGTCGAGCGCCACCTTCCTCCCGACGACCTCCGGGTCGGCCTCGCCGGCGACCGCGGAGACGCGCAGCTCGCCGGCGTCCTCCAGCAGGATCGCCGCCGACCGCGCGCCCACGAGAGCGCGGCCGCGCTTCACGATCAGCTCGAGCACGCGGTCGAGGTCTGTCTCGCCACCGACCGCGCGCGCGATTTGCGTTGTGGCCTCGAGCCGCATGACGGCATGCTCGAGCTCCTCCCGGCGAGCATCGACGCGTTCATAGAGGTTCGCGTTCTCGATGGCGATGCTCGCGATCCGGGCGAGCCCCAGCACCGCCTCCTCGTCCGCATCCGTGAACTCCGCGCCGCCCTCCTTCTCGGTGAGGTAGAGGTTGCCGAACGCCTCTCCCCTGACGACGATCGGCACGCCGAGGAACGTGCGCATCTCCGGATGGCCGGGCGGGAACCCGTAGGAGCGCGGATGCGAGGCGACGTCGGCCAGCCGCAGCGCCTCCGGCTCGGTGATCAGGACGCCGAGCACGCCACGCCCGTGCGGCAGATCGCCGATCACCCGGCGGTCGTCCTCCGTCACACCGCGCGTGATGAAGCGACTCAGCCCGTCGCGGCGCTCATTCACGACGCCGAGGGCGCCGTAGCGCGCGCCCGTGATGTCGACGGCCTCCTCGACGACCCGTCCGAGCACGGCCTCCGCGTCGAGCTCGGACACAACCGAGCTGACGACCTCGAGCAGCCGCCTGAGAAGGTCCGGATCCTTGAGCCGTGAGTACGGCATCCAGCGCGAGCATATGCGAGCGCCGGAGCCCCGTCACTCCCCGAAGGGACCCTCCTCGATCCACGTGGCGCTGCGCACGCGGCGCGCCGGAGCGACGGCAGCGCCGGGCTCGGCGTGCGCGGCAAGGTACGGGCCGAGGTAGTGGCCCGCGACCTTGCCCGCCGGCCACCACAGCGGCGTCTCGGATGCCTCCGACGTCTCGGTGGCGTGCTCGGACAGATCGCCGCGGAGAAAGTGCTTCCCGTCGCCCGTGAAGAGCTGGGCCCGCAGCACCGCGGAGAAGGGCCGCGGCGCGACCCCCGAGCCGGCCACCTTCGCGATCGACTCGGCGACGGCGTCGGCCTGCTGGGTCGCGACACCGCCCTGCTTGAGCGGGTAGTTCGTCCCGTCGCCCGCGGCATAGACGTGCTGCATCCCGTGGACCGCCCCGTAGGAGTCGATCTGGATGAAGCCGTCGGCGTCGTGGGTCACGCCGCGCGGCGCCGGCCCCACGAGGCGCGGGAGCGCGACGACCCGCTCGAAGCGCATCGGCGTCTCCTCGAACGGAAGGCTGATGTCGCCGCTCGGCGTCACGTCGACGACCGCCGACCGCGCCAGGCGGACGCCCGCGCGCTCGAGCTCCGCGGTCATGTGCGAGCTGACGTTGCGCCCGAACGCCTCGAGCGGATGCCGCTCGGGGGTGAAGACAACGAGCTCCGTCTCGCTCTCGCCGGCACGGACGTGGCGCGCGGTCATGAGCGCGAGCTCGTAGAGCGGTAGCGGCCAGCTGACGCCCTCCGGCACGACGAACGCGACGCTGCCGGTGAGGCCACGCTTGACGTCTGCCACGAGCTGCTCCATCGCCTCCACGGCGCCGTGCCCGCCGAAGTTGATCGTGTGCGGCCAGACCGGTTCCTGACGCGCGCCCAGCGCGAGCACCAGCGCGTCGTAATCGACGCCCTCGCCGCCCGCGAGCGTGACCCTGCGGAGATTGTGCGCGACCGACTCGAGCCGGTCGGCCACGAGATCCGCGCCGAAGTCGTTCGCGATCCGGTCGACGGGATGGCGCTGTGCGCTGCCCATGCCGAACGGCTCGCCGACGGTTTCGGCACGCACGGTGAACTCGGGCGCCGGCTCGACGAGCGTTATCTGCACACGCGACCCTGCGAGCGACCGCAGCGCGATCAGAGTCTCCATGCCCGCAACGCCGCCGCCGACGATCACGACGTGAAGCGGGTCGGTGTGTGCTGACGCGGTCATGAACCGACCGTACGCCCACGCGCGCGAGACGGCATCGGGGGTCGGCCCGCCCTCGCCTGCGGGGGACTACTGACCTGCGGCGATCACGCGCGCGAAGAGATCCACGTACTGGCCGAGGTGGCGCGGCCCGAGGAAGTTCTCACGCACGTGCTCCTGCGCGCGGACTCCGATCTCGTGAGCGCGCTTCGGATCACGCAGCAGCCCGAGCACGGCGGCGCCGTACGCGGCCAGGTCGCGCGGGTCGATCAAGACGCCCGTCACGCCGTCCTCGATCTGGTCCTGGATGCCGCCGACGCGCGCTGCCACGACCGGGCGCCCCTTCCACATGGCCTCGGACACCGTCAGGCCGAAACCCTCGGCGAGGCTCTTCTGGACGACCACCTCGGCGCGCCGCTGGATCGCGTTCACGATCGCGGCGTTCTCCGCGGTGTCCGCCATCGGCAGCAGGGCGAGGCGGATCCGCCCCGCCACGTCGGCGGGGAGCTCGGCCACGCGGCGCTCGCACGCCGCGAGCGCGTCCGCGCCCTCGGGGTCGTCCGTCACGGCCGCGGTCTCCGGACCTGCCAGCACGAGGTACGCATCGGCGTGCGCCGCGACGTGGCTCACGAAGCCGTCGATCACGCCGAGCGGGTCCTTGAGCCGATCCCAGCGCGATACCTGCGTGACGATCCTCGCGCCGGCCGGCAGCGGCGGACCGCCGATCAGCTGCGCCTGACGGTCGACGCGCCCGGGGCTGCCGTCGCGGCGGGTGAACGTCGCGGGCCCGGGTGTTCCCGACATCATCCCGGCCGCCACGAGCAGCGCGTCCACCGCGTCGGCGGAGAGGTCCTCGTTCTTCGCCGCGAACGGGTCGATCGACGGCGGGATGATCGCGAGCCGGTTCAGGTCGAGGTGATCCCACACGAACGCCTGTCGCGAGAAGACGTAGGCCTCGGCGGCATCCGCGTACGGGCGCAGGAAGTCCCAGGCGCGGCGTGCGGTGTCGTTCGGCATGTCGAGGCCCACGTGCGCGCGCCACACCACGTGTGCGCCGGCCACCCTGAGCGAAGCCGCCATTCCCGCGGTCTGCGGGTCGTGCAGGAGCACGACGTCGCCGGGGCGCACGAGCCCCGCCAGCGCGTCGGCGTTGCGGCCGGCGCACGCCTCGTAGATGGCTCGTTCCTCCGGGCCGAGCGGGCCGCCGTCGCCCGCCGCGCCGTGGAGGTTGTTGTGGATCCGCTTCGTGACGCGGAAGAAGTCGTCATCGCCCTCGATCACGACCCAGCGCGCATCCACGCCCGCGCCGCGCGCGTACGCGATGAGCGACTGGAGCATCTCGGCCACGCCACCGCCGCGCGCCGTGGAGTTCACGTTCCACACCACGCGCCCGTCGAGCAGCGCGTGGCCCTCCTCGATCGTCTGGTCGAGGCGCCGCTGCTGCTCCGCGTCCAGGACGGCCCGGAAACGGTCCGGCTGGAGCGGCGCGACCTCGACGTGTTGGAGGCCGGCTGTCATGTGATCAGGGCGCGCACATCGCGCGCTATCTCGAGATCCTCGCGTGCCTCCACCACCAGCGTGCGCGACGGCGCGCCATCGCTGCTCACGTCGCGGTCACCGGCCGTCTGCTCGTTCAGGTCCGCGTCCACTTCGACGCCGAGGAAGCCCAGCCCTTCGGCGGCACGGGCGCGGATCGGCGGCGAGTTCTCTCCCACCCCGCCCGTGAACACGAGTGCGTCGAGCCCGCCGAGCGCCGCGGCCATCGCGGCGATGCCCGAGCGCAGGCGGTGGAGGTACACGCCGAGCGCAAGTGCCGCGGCGTTGTCTTCCTGCGCGTCGCGCGCCAGCAGCTCGCGCATGTCGGCGCTGCCGCCGAGCGCCAGCAGCCCCGACGAGTGCTCCAGTGCCTTGGCCATCTCGTCCTCGGCAAGGCGCTCGCGCCCGAGCAGCCACAGCAGCATCCCCGGATCGACCGAGCCCGATCGCGTGGCCATGACGAGCCCCTCGAGCGGCGTGAAGCCCATGGTGGTGTCCACCGAGCGCCCGCCCGCGACCGCGCAGAGCGAGGCGCCGGCGCCCAGGTGGCAGGTCACGACTCTGAGGCCGTCGCGCCCGAGCATCGCGGCGGCGCGCCGCGACGCGTACGCGTGCGACAGTCCGTGGAAGCCGAAGCGCCGCACGTTCCAGCGCTCGCGCCACTCGAGCGGCACCGCATAGGTGCGCGCGTGATCCGGGAGCGTGGCGTGGAACGCGGTGTCGAAGCACGCCACCGCCGGCACGCCCGGAAGCGCCTTGCTCACCGCGTCGAGCGCCGCGAGCGACTTCGGCTGGTGCAGCGGCGCGAGCTCGGTCAGCTCGCTCAGTGCATCGCGAACGGCGTCGTCGATCACGACCGCGTCGCGGAAGCGCGTACCGCCGTGCACGATCCGATGACCGACGGCATCTGGTTCCAGGTCCGCCAGGTCGTCGATGCCGGGGGATGCGAGCAACTCGTCGTCGTGGCCGAGCAACCGCAGCTTCAGGCTGCTCGAGCCCGCGTTGACCACGAGCACGCGCACGGTCAGGTCGGCCAGACCCAGTCGCGCACGTCGGGGGGGTCGTCGCCCACCTCGCGCGTGTAGGCGCGGTGGCGCAGGCGCTCGTCGGCCATGCGCTGGCGCAGGTCCGCGGCGCGCTCGCTCAGGTGGGGCACGCGGTCGACCACGTCCATGACCAGGTGGAAGCGGTCGAGGTCGTTGAGCATGACCATGTCGAACGGCGTCGTGGTCGTGCCCTCCTCCTTGTAGCCGCGCACGTGGAGGTTGTCGTGGTTCGTGCGCCGGTAGGTCAGGCGGTGGATGAGCCACGGGTAGCCGTGGTAGGCGAAGATCACCGGCCGGTCGGCGGTGAACAGCGCGTCGAACTCGTGGTCGGACATCCCGTGCGGATGCTCCTTCTCGTCCTGGAGGCGCATCAGGTCGACCACGTTGACGACGCGCACCCGGAGGCCGGGCAGTTCGTCGCGCAGGATCGAGGCCGCTGCCAGGGTTTCCAACGTCGGGACGTCGCCGCAACAGGCCATGACCACATCTGGCTCATCTCCCTTGTCATTACTGGCCCATTCCCAAATACCGATGCCGGCGGCACAATGATTGATGGCCGCATTCATATCTAACCACTGCGGTGCGGGTTGTT
>JAICJV010000113.1 GCA_025928265.1 Thermoleophilaceae bacterium | reverse complement strand
TCGTTCGTCCTCAGCGGCCGGCTGAGCGCACAGGTGGGCGACGAGATCGTCGAGGCAGGCCCCGGCGAGCTGCTGGTCAAGCCGCGCGGGATCCCGCACGCCTTCTGGAACGCGGGCGACGAGCCGGTCCGCTTCCTCGAGCTGATCTCGCCGGCCGGCTTCGAGGAGTACTTCTTCGAGCTCGCGGGCCCGCTGAACTCAGGTGACGAGGCGGGAATGGGCGCGGTCGTGGAGCGCTATGCGCTCGACCTGCGGATGGAGACGATCCCGGAGCTGCTCGAGGAGCACGGGCTTCAGCCGCCGTTCTGAGAGTCGCGCCAGGTCGCGAGCACCTCGCGGCAGTGCGCGGGGAACGAGATGTCGTCGAGCGGGAGCTCGTCGGGGGCGAACCAGCGCAGCTCGCTGACCTCGTCCGAGACGGGCTCCGGCTCGCCGCCGCCCGCCGGCTCCATCTCGTAGTAGATGTTCAGGCAGACCTCGTCACCGGCGTAGTCGTCGAGCCACATGCCCACGAGCCGCATGGCGCGACCGCGCATCCCGGTCTCCTCGTAGAGCTCCCGCTCGGCGGCGTCGCGCGGGTGCTCGCGCTGGTCGCAGAAGCCGCCGGGGATGTCCCAGCGCCCGAGCCACGGCTCGATCGCGCGGCGCGCCAGCAGGAGGCGCCCGTCGCGCACGAGCAGCGCCCCGCCGCACGGCTTGGGGTTGCGCCAATGCTGCGCGCCGCACGACGCGCAGGTGGTCGGCGGCTCCTCGGGAAGGGGCGCGCCGCAACTCGAGCAGAACCAGGCCATCGCGACCCCCAGTCAAGCGCAAGCGCGGGTGAAGGGCGGGCCACCCGGAGGCGACCCGCCGTTCACATTCCCCCCGTCGAAGCCGGCGGCGCCGCCACGCCGCCGTGGTCCCGCGCGTTGTCGCCCTACGAAACCGCGCGGTCATCGACGCTTCTAAAGGGCTGATCCCTTTTCGGTCCGCGGACGGTGGCGCATGACTGACGCGGACGTCTGTCGTAGTGTCCCGCCCGTGGACCCCAGGAGCCTGACCCGCAGCATGGCCATCGCGCGCCTGGCCCTGGGCGCGGGGCTGACGCTCACACCGCGCCTGATCACGGCTCCGTGGCTCGGCAAGGGCGCATTCGGACCGGCCGCGACCGTGCTCGCTCGCTCCATGGGCGCCCGCGACGCCGCGATCGGCGCCGGCCAGCTCGCGTCGCTCGGTCGTGGCGGCACCCGCGGCTGGCTCACGGCGGGGCTGGCGGCCGACGTCACGGACCTGGCCGCCACGGTCGCCTCGAGGGAAGAGCTTCCGCCCACAGCGGTGCCGCTGATCGTCGGCGCGGCGGGTGCGGGCATCGTGCTCGGCCTCTACGCGCTCGCCGGCGCGCAAAATTGAGATCAGACTGTGACCGTCCCGAGAGAGGAGAGCGAGTGCCGACCTACGTCATGTTGACCCAGCTCACGCCGGAGGGCGTGCAGACCGTGAAGAACAACCCGAGCCGGATCAAGGAGGTCAACAAGGAGGTCGAGTCGCTGGGCGCGTCGGTGAAGGCGCAGTGGGCGACGCTCGGGCAGTACGACTTCGTGAACATCGTCGAGGCGCCCGACGAGGCGACCATGACGCGCGTGTCGATGGAGCTCGGGTCGCGCGGCACGGCGCGCTACGAGTCGCTCGCCGCGATCCCGATCGACGAGTTCATCGCCGCTCTCTGACGTGCCGCGGGTCCTGGTAGTCGGCTCGGGTGGCCGCGAGCACGCGCTCGCCCGGGCGCTCGCGCGCAGCCCGCAGCAGCCCGAGGTCCTCGCGACCCCGGGCGGCCCCGGCATGGCGCGCGACGGCTTCGAGGGACTCGGCATCAGCGTCGGCAACCTCAACGGGATCGTGGCGGCGGCGAAGGAGCGTCGCGTGGACCTCGTGGTGGTCGGCCCCGAGGCGCCGCTGGTGGAGGGCCTCGTGGACATGCTCGGCGAGGCCGGCATCCGCGCGTTCGGGCCCACGGCGGCGGCGGCGCGGATCGAGGGCTCGAAGGCGTATGCCAAGCAGCTGATGCGCGACGTGGGCGTGCCCACCGCCTCGTACATGGTGTTCCGCTCGCGCGAGGAGTGCCTCGCCCAGATCTCCTGCGCGTCGTATCCGGCGGTGCTCAAGGCCGACGTGCTGGCGGCGGGCAAGGGCGTGATCATCTGCCAGACCGAGATCGAGGCGCGCGCCGCGGTTGATGTGTTCTTCTCCGAACGCCGGTTCGGTATTACGACCGTCGTGCTCGAGGAGTTCCTCCACGGCGAGGAGCTGTCGCTGTTCGCGCTCTGCGACGGCGCGCACGCGGTGCCGATGACTCCGGCGCAGGACTACAAGCGAATCTTCGACGCCGATAGGGGGCCGAACACCGGCGGCATGGGCAGCTACTCGCCCGTCCCCGGGATCGACGACGACCTCGTGCGCGACATCACCGCGACCGTGCACCAGCCGATCGTCGACGAGCTGCGCTCCCGCGGCACTCCCTTCCACGGCGTCCTGTACGCGGGCCTGATGCTCACCCCGACCGGGGCGAAGGTGCTCGAGTTCAACGCGCGCTTCGGCGATCCCGAGACGCAGGCGATCCTCCCGCGGCTCCGCTCGGACGCGCTCGACCTGCTCGATCGGTCGGCGCGCTTCTCCGGCCTGGCCGACGCGTCGATCGACTGGACGGGTGACTGGGCCGTGACGGTGGTGCTCGCCTCGCGCGGGTATCCCGAGTCGTCCTCGTCGGGTGATGTGATCGAGGGCCTGGACGCCGCCGAGGCGATGGGCGCGGAGGTCACCCACGCGGGCACCGCCGAGGAGGACGGCCAGGTGGTGACGGCGGGTGGGCGTGTGCTGAACGTGACTGCTCTGGGTACCTCGCCCGCCGAGGCACGCGAACGGGCTTACGCCGCGGCGCGGGAAATTCGCTTCGAAGGGATGCAGATGAGAACAGACATCGCCGCGCGAGCGGTGGAGAGGGTGGGTGCATGAGCGAGATGGCGCAGCCGGGCGGACCGGCCACGCAGACGGACGTGGAGGAGGAGTTCGCCGAGCTGGAGGTCGACGCGCCACTCGTCGGCATCGTCATGGGGTCGAAGAGCGACATGGAGACGATGCAGAAGGCGGCGAAGGAGCTCGAGGATCGCGGGATCCGCAACGAGGTGCGCGTGATGAGCGCCCACCGCGATCCCGACGTGGTTGCCGACTACGCGAAGAACGCCCGGATGCGCGGGCTGCGCGTGATCATCGCCGGCGCCGGGCTGGCCGCCGCGCTCCCCGGGGTCGTGGCCGCGCACACCGACCTGCCGGTGATCGGCGTGCCGCTCACCAGCAAGAGCTCCGTCGCCGGGGGCCTCGACGCCCTGCTCGCGATCGCGCAGATGCCGCCGGGCGTGCCGGTCGCCTGCGTGGGCGTCGACAACGCGCGCAACGCCGCGGTGCTCGCCGCACGCATCCTGTCGTGATCGAGCGCTACACGCGCCCGGAGATGGGCGCCGTGTGGACCGACGCGGCGCGGATGGAGTTCTGGCGGCAGGTGGAGGTCGCGGCCGCCGAGGAGATGGACGGGCCGACGCCCGAGGACCTCGAGGGCATCCGCGATGCCACCTTCACCGTCGAGGCGGTGGGAGAGCGCGAGAAGGTCACCGACCACGACATGGCCGCCTTCGTCGATGTGCTGTCGGCGTCGGCGGGACCGGGCGGGCGCTGGATCCACTTCGGGCTCACCTCGTCGGACGTGCTCGACACGGCGCTGGCGCTGCAGCTGCGCACGGCGGGCACGCTGCTCGTCCGCGGGCAGCGCGAGCTGGTGAGCGCGCTGGCCGAGCGTGCGCGCGAGCACGTGGACACGCTGATGGTCGGCCGCACCCACGGCATCCAGGCCGAGCCCACCACCTTCGGCGTGGTGCTCGCCGGCTTCGCGTTCGAGGCGCACCGCAACCTGCAGCGGCTCGAGCACGCCTTCGAGCAGGCGGCGGCCGGCGGGCTCTCGGGTGCGGTTGGCACATACGCCGCCACGTCGCCGGACTTCGAGCGTCGCGTGCTCGATCGGCTGGGACTGCGTGCGGAGGACGTCTCCACGCAGGTGGTGCCGCGCGACCGCCACGCCGAGGTGCTCCAGGCGATCTCGCTCGCGGGCGCCGGCCTCGAGCGCTTCGCCACCGAGATCCGCCACCTCCAGCGCACCGAGGTGCGCGAGGTCGAGGAGCCGTTCCGGGCGGGGCAGAAGGGCTCGTCGGCGATGCCGCACAAGCGCAACCCGATCGTCTCCGAGCGCATCACCGGCATCGCGCGCCTGTTGCGCGGCTACGAGTCGGCGGCGGTCGAGAACGTGGCGCTGTGGCACGAGCGCGACATCTCGCACTCGTCCGTCGAGCGCGTGACCCTCCCCGACGCCACGATCCTGCTCGACTACGCCCAGTCGCTGGCGTTGCGGGTCGTGCGCGGCATGACCGTCCGCGCCGACCGGATGCTCGCCAACCTCGAGGCCACCCACGGCGCGCTCTACTCGCAGCGGGCACTGCTCGCGCTCGTCGAGTCGGGCCGCACGCGAGACGACGCGTACCGGATCGTGCAGGAGCACGCGCAGCGCGCCTGGGACACCGGCACGCCGTTCCGCGAGCTGCTCGCCGAGGCCGCGCCCGGGCTCGACCTCGACGCGATCTTCGACCCGCGCGCCTTCACGCGCTACGCGGAGGAGATCGTGGGCCGGCTCGACGCGATCGGCTGACGAGCCGCGGGTCGTCCGCGCGGCGTAGCGGCAAATCGTCCCGCCGGCGGACGCGAGCGCGTAAGCGCCAGCTTAGGTTCGGGGCTCCCCCGCAACCGAAGGAGTCTCATGAAGCTGGGAAGGATCCTGGCCGCGATCGCGGCCGTACTCACGTGCGCGCTCGCGTTCGGCGCCGGATCGGCGTCCGCGATCGGCTGCAAGACCGAATACAGCGGCCCCACGGCCTCGTTCGACCACTCGCCTGGAACGCCGGACGCCGGCAGCGAGGTCTCGTTCGACGCGAGCGGCTCCCACGACGGCGGTTACACGTCGTACACCTACGACGCGCAGGCGCAGGACTGCGTGATCGCCGATTCCGGCTCGGTCGCGATCAGCAGCTACAGCTGGAACTTCGGCGACGGCACGACCGGGACCGGGGTGAGCCCGAAGCACACCTACGCCAATCCCGGGAGCTACACGGTCAGGCTCACCGTGACCGCCGGCACGGCCGGCTCCGACAGCACCTCGAGCACGGTCAAGACGAGCTGGAAGGTGACGCTCACGAAGCCGGCGGCGCCGAACTTCTGGACCGACTCGCTCAAGCGCCAGACGATCACGCTCGAGGCGACGGCGGCGGGCCCCGAGTCCGTCAAGCGCGTGGAGTTCTACGTGCGCGGCGTGAAGGTCGGCCAGGACGACACGGCCCCGTACAGCCTCCAGTTCGACACCACCACGGTGAGCGACGGGACCGCCGGCATCTACGCCCGGGCGATCAGCGCCACCGACGTCGCGACCAACTCCGCGACGCGCGACGTGAAGATCGACAACACCGCGCCTTCGTACACGGTCCTGAGCGCGCCCACGGTCGCCCGTCCGGGCATGGCCGTCTTCCAGGTCAGCTTCAGCGATGCAGAGAAGCTGTACGGCAACGGCCGCTGCTGGGTCGACAGCGTGGCGGACGTGGACGGCAGCTACTGCGTGGGCGCGGGCGTCGCGGACACGTTCAGCGCGCCGTACACGTTCTCGAGCCTCACGAGCGAGGGTGACCACACGGTCTACATGCGCGTGTCGGACGCGGCGGGCAATTTCACGACGTACAGCGCGCCGGTCCGCATCGACGGCACTCCGCCGGAGACGACCATCACCGGCGACGCCTTCACGCTCGGCTCGAACGAGCAGGACGTGACGTTCAGCTGCCGTGTCTACCCCGACGGCGGCAGCGCGTCCGCGTTCGCAGCCTGTCCCGCCACCACCAGTGGCCTGGTGCCGGGGACCTACCGCTACGAGGCGGCCGCGCGCGACGCGGCCGGCAACGAGGACCCGACGCCCGCCGTCCGCACGTTCACCGTCACTGCTCCTCCGCCCCCGCCGCCGGCCGATCAGGGTGGTGGGCAGCAGCAGCAACAGCAGGTGGACTCGCAGCAGCCCGGTGGCGGCGGTGGCAGCGTCGTGAACACGCCGCCCGCGGTGAAGAAGAAGGCCGGCAGGTGCTCGAAGCTCAAGGGCAAGAAGCGCGCCGCGTGTGTCCGCCACGCCTGCGGCAAGCCGAAGAAGGCAAGGGCGGCCCGCAAGCGCTACCGGTCCTGCGTGAAGGCGGTGACGCGGAAGAAGTAGGTGTAGGTTGATAGCCCCGGGGGGTATTTGACTCCCCGGGGCGCCGCTGTTAGGCTGACGTCTGCTTATACCCCCTGCTGGTATCTGGGAGACGACATGGGAGCACAGACCATCAGACGGCTCGCGACCTTCGCAGGCGTCGCGACGCTGGCCTTCGGCGGGGCTGCGGCCGCCGGCGGTGCGCTCGGGGCCGAGCCACCGAATGGCAGCAGCGCAGAGCCGAAGCACGCGATGGCGGAAACCCACGCCGCCGGCCACGCGCCCGTCGGGCTCGCGATCGCGGACCGGGGCCTCCGCCTCGAGGTCGCCGACGCGACGTTCGACACCGGGCGCACCGAGCCGCTCCGCTTCCGGATCGTCGACGACGCCGGCCGCACCGTCCGCGACTTCGAGGCCGAGCACGGTGCGAGGCTCCACCTGATCGTCGTGCGCCGCGATCTCAACTCCTACCAGCATCTCCACCCGCGCCTCGGCGCCGACGGCACCTGGTCGGTGCCCCTCGAGCTGCGCGAGGCCGGCTCCTACCGCATCTACGCCGACTTCCATTCGGGCGGCAGGGACCTCACGCTGGGCGCCGACCTGTCCGCCCCCGGCGACTTCCAGCCGCGCCCGCTGCCGGCCGAGTCCACCGTCGCGAAGGTCGACGGCTACGCGGTCGAGCTGAACGAGCGGGCTCCCGGCGCGCTGAAGTTCACCGTCCGTCGCGGCGGCCGCGAGGTCACCGACCTCCAGCCGTACCTCGGCGCGCGCGGCCACCTCGTCGCGCTGCGTGAGGGCGACCTCGCCTACCTGCACGTGCACCCGGAGGAGGGTGCGACACCCGGCGCCGGCATCTCGTTCATGGCCGAGTACCCGTCCGCATCCCGCTACCGCCTGTTCCTCCAGTTCAAGCACGACGGCCGCGTCCACACCACCGCGTTCACTCGCGAGGTGACCCGATGACCGCCCTGGAGATGCCCATCGAGGGCATGACCTGCGCATCCTGCGCGAACCGGATCGAGCGCCAGCTCAACACGCTCGACGGTGTCGAGGCGAGCGTGAACTACGCCACCGAGAAGGCGACCGTGAGCTACGACCCGCAGGCCGTGGCGGTCGAGGACCTGGTGGGCGCGGTGGAGGCGGCGGGCTACCAGGCCGCCCTGCCGGACGCGGGCGAGGAGGCCAGGGAGGAGGACCCGACGGCTTCGTTGCGCCGGCGCCTGCTCGTGAGCGCGCCGCTGTCGCTGGCCGTCCTGCTCATGTCGATGATCCGCCCGCTCCAGTTCGACAACTGGCAGTGGCTCAGCCTCCAGCTCATCACGCCCGTGGTGCTGTGGGCCGCATGGCCGTTCCACCGCGCGGCGTGGGCGAACCTGAGGCACGGCGCGGCCACGATGGACACGCTCATCAGCCTCGGCACGCTGGCCGCGTGGCTGTGGTCGGTCTATGCGCTGTTCATCGGCGATGCCGGGATGAACGGGATGCGAATGGACTTCGAGCTGATCCCGTCCGCCGGCCAGGGCGCCGACCAGATCTATCTCGAGGTCGCCGGCGTGGTCACCACGTTCCTGCTCGCGGGGAGGTACTTCGAGGCGCGTGCCAAGCGCCGCGC
>JAICJV010000053.1 GCA_025928265.1 Thermoleophilaceae bacterium | reverse complement strand
GATTGGCTCGTCGAAGAGCTCGCCGGTGGCGTTCGTCGCCCACGCGATCGCCTCGGTGTGGAGCGCCGCCAGCGCGTCGTTCGGTGCGTTGCCGCGCTCGCACGCGATCGCGGCGTCGAGCAGTCGTCCCTTCGGGCCGTGTCCCGCGACCAGCGCGTGCGTCATGTCCTCCGGGAACGGGATCGAGCGCAGCACCTCGGGCATCGGCATGTCCATGAGCGCGTCGATCACCGAGAAGAGGCCGAGCGTGAACAGCTTGTCGCCGCCGCTCTCGCCGAAGTGGTGGCCGGCGCTTTCGCAGAAGTGCGCGCGCACGAGCGCGGTGGAGATCAGCTCGCGCGGCTTCTCGTCGATGCCGGCGAACGCGGTGAGCGTCGCCCAGCGCTTGACGTTCTCGAGGCCGAGCAGGGCGACGGCACGGCCGATCGACGAGACCTCGCGACGGAGCCCGAAGAAGGCGGAGTTGATGTAGCGCAGCAGGCGGTACGACAGCGCGACGTCGCGCGAGATCAGATCCTCGATCGTCTCGAGGTCCACCTGCGGGTCCTGCAGCGCGCCCACCAGCTGGACGACCGACATCCGGTTCGGCGCAACGCCGCGCGCGGAGACGATCTCGGGCTGGCAGAAGAAGTAGCCCTGGGCGAGGTCGAAGCCGAGGTCGAGCGCGCGGCGGTAGTCCTCGCGCGTCTCCACCTTCTCGGCGAGCAGCATCATGCCCGGCCGGCGCAGCCGCTCGACGTCGGCGGTGATCTGCTCCTGCGTGCGCGAGAGGAAGTCGATCTTCACGATGCCCACGTGCTCGACGAGCGGCGCGTGCTGCTCGTCCCAGATGAAGTCGTCCAGCGCGATCGTGTAGCCGAGCGCGCGCAGCTGCGTGAGCGCGGCCAGCAGCGTCTCGTCTACGAGCTGCTCCTCGAGCAGCTCGAGCACGATCCGCTTGGGAGGCAGCGTGAGCGGCAGCCTGCTCAGGATGAAGTCACGCGAGACGTTGAGCCAGGCTGCGTGGTCGCCCACGAGCGTCTCGAGCCCGATCTCGGTGAAGGCGTTGATGACGACGGTCGAGGTGGCCGCGTCATGGTCCCCGACAACCGCGGTGTTCTCGTTGGCGCGCCGGAACAGCAGCTCGTAGCCCCAGAGCTCTAGCTGGCCGTCGAAGATCGGCTGTCGCGCGACATATACGTCTGACACGGGTGCCCCCGCTTAGCGCTATCGGCGCTTGCACGGGTTCGCTTGACCCGAGTGTCACGTCAGTAGCCGCTCGAGTTCCTCGAGGTCGTCGATCACGTCGTTCGCGCCCGCGTCGAGCAGCGTCGCGCGGTCGAAGCGATGGCCCGCGATGGCAACTGCGCGCACGCCCGCCGCGAGTCCCGCCGCCACGTCGTTCGGCGTGTCGCCGATGAGCACGGTGTCGCGCGCATCGGCGCCCGATCGCGCGAGCGCCAGGCGCACCAGCTCGGCGCGGTCCTCGGCGTCGGAGCCGAATCCGCCGCGCTCGGGCGCGAACGGCTCGCCCAGGCCGCGGGCGGCGAGCTTGCGCCGCGCGATCGGCTCGAGATTGCCCGTGACGAGGGCCAGTTCGTGTCCAGCTGCGGACAGGTGATCGAGCACCGCCCGGGTCCGGACGTCGGCGTCGCTCGGCTCGCCGTCCTCGATTCGCTCGTACGTCGCGCACGCGGCGCGCTCCCAGCGCGCGACGTCGTCTGTCCCTGGGGCCGCGACCCCGTGCGCCTCGAGCAGCTCGCGCAGGATCCAGCGGTCGGTCTTGCCCCACGGCTCTACAGCGCGGATCGCGGCGGCGTCCGTCTCCGGCGGCAGGCCGAATATCTCGACCGCTGCCTCCGCCATCGCGCGCTGATGCGCGAGCGGCCTGCTGCGCACGAGCGTGCCGTCGATGTCGAAGAGCAGCAGCAAGCGGTCCGCAATTTCCCACAAACGGGGGGTTGGAAGACCTTGTGCTGTCGGCTACTATCCCGGTCCCCTACTGAGGGGCGGGGGACGGACAGCGGGACGTGCGGGTTCCGCTGGGTTCATAGGGAGAGAGATATGTCGTATGTGAACTGCCCGCGCTGCCGGCTCACGGTACGGCTGCGGGACGATGCACTCACGCCGGAGTACTGCCCGCGTTGCGCGGCGCGCCACGGCGTTCAGGCCAAGGTGTTCCTGACCCCGGCGCCGGCGCGGCTGTTCGCGCGGCCGGAGCAGGAGGTGGGACTCGAGCCCGAGCCCCTGATGGAGCCCGAGCTGAGTGTGCCGGACCTGCGTCCGGCGACGCCCGCCTGACGTCACACCCACGGCCTGACCGGCAGGCGTAGCGTCTGCGCCATGGACGCTACGACCAGGAGGATCATGCGGCCGGCGCTCGCGCTGCTGGCCATCGGCCCGGCTTGGGTCGGGATATGGGCGACGATCGCGCCGCGCTCGTTCTACGACAACTTTCCCGGCCCAAGCTCGTGGGTGTCACCGCTCGGCGCGTACGACGAGCACCTGGTGCGCGACGTGGGGGCGTTCGAGCTCGGGCTGCTCGTGGTCACGCTGTTCGCGCTCGTCACGCTCGAGCGCCGCGTCGTGCAGGCCGCGCTCGTGGCCACGGTCATCTCCGGGCTGCCGCACCTGATCTACCACCTGACGGCCACGGAGCCGCTGTCCACGTGGGACAACATCCTGAGTCTCACCGCGCTCGCGGCGCCGGTGCTGATCGCCGTCGCGGTATTGCCGCGGACACGCGCATCGAATCGGGTCTTGCGGGGTTAATAGAGTGATCGCCCGCGTGCGCGATTGCAGGGGTCGCGCGCGTAGGCACGACTCGCATGACCCTGGGCCCCCCGCACAGCTCTCACGGCTTCGACCGCCGCGGCTTCCTCGGCCTGTCCGGTGCTGCGCTGATCTGCGGGATCGGCGGCCACCAGGTGGCGGTGAAGACGGCGGCCGACGTGGCCAAGGTCGACGCGCTCGCGCGGCGCGTGCCGAAGCCGAAGGCCGTGCGCGATCCGGTCGACGGGCTCTCGTTCCAGACGCCCCAGCCACAGCCCGGCGGCCAGAAGCGCGAGTACTGGATCCAGGCGCGGCCGGCGAAGTGGGACGTGGCGCCGACGCGGCGCGACGAGTGGATGAACCATCGCGTCGCGGGCCGCACGACGTTCCGGGCACTGGTGTATCAGCGCTACACCGCCGGGTTCGCGGACCCGATCGGCCCGGCCGGCATGCCGGGCCCGACATTCGAGGGCGAGGTGGGCGACACGATCGTCGTGCACTTCCGCAACGGCGACGACAAGTTCGACCAGGCGCACACCGTCCACCCGCACGGTGTCCGCTACAACCCCGAGTACGACGGTGCCTATCTCGGCCAGTTCACGCGCGCGGGGGGCTTCGTCGCGCCCGGCGAGGAGTTCACCTACACGTGGGAGTGCACCCCTGACTCGGTCGGCGTCTGGCCGTACCACGACCACGGCCCGAACCACGTGATCAACAGCTTCAGGGGCCTGTTCGGCCTCGTGATCGTGCGTCCCAAGGGCGCACGCAAGCCCGACGTGGAGCAGGCGCTCGTCATGCACAGCTTCCCCCCGCAGATCACCGGGATCGAGCGGCTGATCGAATGCTTCAACGGGCGCAGCTTCGCCGGCAACACGCCGACCGTGCGCGCCAAGGTGGGGCAGGACGTGGCGCTCTACGTGTACGGCGGTGACGCCGCGTTTCACACCTTCCACGTCCACGGGCACCGCTGGAAGGACGCGTCCGGCGCGTCCGTCGATTGCCCCACCGTGGGGCCCGACGAGTCGATCATCGCGCGCTGGACGGAGGACAACCCTGGCCGCTGGCTGTATCACTGTCATGTGGCGCCACACATGACGATGGGCATGGCCGGCTGGTACATCGTCGAACCATGAGGAGGAGCAGTTGAGGACTCGTATAGGAGGGACGGCCGCGCTGGGAATAGCGTTGCTCGTCCCGTCGGCCGCAATGGCCGTCAACTACCCGCCGCCGTCTGACCCGGGCGGCCCGAGCAAGCGGCCGTCGCACACGAAGACCCTGCACGTGTGCAAGCACGGCAAGCATTGCTTCAAGACGATCCAGAAGGCCGTGAACAAGGCCAGGCCCGGCGACACGATCAGGATCGCCAACGGCAAGTACCGCGAGGGCGTGAAGATCAGCGGCAAGAAGAAGGCCTTCCTGCGCCTGATCGGCAACCGCAAGAACCCGCACAAGGTCGTGATCGACGCGGGCAAGAAGAAGCAGAACGCGGTGTTCATCAACGGCGCGAACAACGTCACGGTGAGCGGCATGACCGCCCAGCGCTACGTGGCCAACGGCTTCTTCGCGCTGAACGTCGACGGCTACGACCTCAACCACCTCGTCGCGCGCAACGGCGGCGTCTACGGCATCTACGCCTTCAACTCGAAGGGCGGCCGGATGACCGACTCCGTCGCGTACTACAACAACGACGGCGGCTTCTACATCGGCCAGACGCCGAAGCAGACCAAGCCGAAGCGGTCGATCGTGAAGAACGTCGAGTCGTGGGGCAACGTGATCGGCTGGTCCGGCACGAACATGCGCTACGTGACGATCACGAAGAGCAAGTTCTTCAACAACGGGATCGGCATCGTCCCGAACGCCCTCGACTCGGAGAAGTTCCCGCCGGCCGAGGACAACGTGATCGCCGACAACGACGTGTTCTGGAACAACTTCAACTACCACGCGGGCGCGCCGTTCAAGCTGCGCGCTTCGGCCACCAGCTTCCCCTACCCGATCGGCGTGGGGATCCTGCTGTTCGGCGGTCATCGCAACGTGGTCCAGAACAACAACGTGTACGGCAACTACCTGGTGGGCGCCGGCGCGATCGAGCAGTTCCTGCTGAAGCAGGTGGACGCCGCGCACCTCGAGGACAACAAGGTGATCGGCAACAAGCTGGGCCTCGGCGGCACCGACCTGAACGGGCACGACCTGTTCTACGACGGCTCCGGCAAGGGCAACTGCTTCCAGGACAACGTCACGACGACGATCAACGAGCCGGCGGACAACTCGGTGTTCGCGCCGTGCCCGGGGCCGAACCCGAACGCGTTCAGCCAGAAGGAGCGTGACCTGACGGTCAAGTGGGCGACGGATCCGCCCGAGCAGAACTGGATCCGGCACCCGCACGCGGCCAAGCCGGGCTACAACGCGCTCGAGCACTGGACGAAGTCGTTCAAGCCGGGCAGCAAGGTGTCGAAGTGAGACGCCTACTCGCACTGGTGGCGATCGGGGCGGCGGCGGCACTCGCCGTCGCCCCGGTGGCGACCGCGCGCAAGGTGCCGCGGAAGACCGTGAAGGTGGGCGACTACTTCCTGTCGCCCGGCAAGATCACGGTCAAGCGGGGAACGCGCATCACGTGGAAGTGGCTCAACACCAACGGCGACACGCACGACGTGAAGCTGAAGAAGGGGCCGAAGCACGTCAAGAAGTTCCACTCCGAGTACGCGAGCACGGACTACAAGTTCTCGAAGACGCTGACGAAGAAGGGGAAGTACACGGTCATCTGCACGCTGCACCCCACGCAGATGCACCAGGTCATCACCGTGAAGTGACGACCACCTCGAGCCGCCGGGGGCCGTGCACGCCCTCGACGCGGTTCAGCTCGATGTCCGACGTCGCCGACGGGCCCGCCACGAACGTGAGCGGACCGGTCGGCGGCGGGCCGAGCCGCTCGATCGCCTCGGGCACTGTCGCCACGATGCGGTTCTCGTGCACCACGCACACGTGGAGGTCGGGGACGAGTGTGTTGGCCCTCCGGCCCTGCGCGCCGGTCAGCACGATCGTGCCGGTCTCGGCGATCGCCACCTCGCACTCGGTGACCACGGCGTCCATGGCGTCGAGCTCGTGCGGGTCGAGCTGCGCGTATCCGTCAACGACCCGCGTGGCGCCGTGCTCGGCCAGCGCGTCGCGGACCGCGGCATCGGGGTCGCCGGCGCGGCGCACGTTCGCGCGGTACTCCGCCACGCGCTCGGCGAACAGCGTCGCGAGGTCGTCGCAGGCCGCGCTGCGGCGGTAGTCGCGCGGGACGGGCGGCGGCGCGGGCGCGTCGCGCAGCGCGGCGCGGACGCGGTTCAGGATCTCGTCTCGCGCCACCATTCCCTGAAGGTCTGGCCGGGGATCTCTGGGGCGTCGCGTGAGGAGCTCCAGCCGGGGATCCACTTCACGAAGCGGCCGAGCTTGGCCAGCCGCTGCGCCCGCTCGTACGCGCGCCGCGTGGAGAACGCCTTCGCCGCGGCGGCCATCGCCACGTGCTCGGGGTCGAGCGCGCCGTCGGACTCCACCACCTGCCGGCGCAGCTCCACGAGCACGGTCGGGATGTCGATCTTCACCGGGCATGCCTCGTAGCACGCGCCGCACAGGCTGGAGGCGTACGGCAGCGACGGGCGCTTCTCGATCCCCTCGAGCTGCGGCGTGAGGATCGCGCCGATCGGGCCGGGATAGACCGACTCGTACGCATGGCCGCCGACGCGCTCGTAGACGGGGCACACGTTGAGGCACGCCGAGCAGCGGATGCAGCGCAGCGCCTGGCGGCCGATCCCGTCTGCGAGCGCGCGCGTGCGGCCGTTGTCGAGCAGCACGAGATGGAACTCCTGCGGGCCGTCGCCCGCGTGCACGCCGGTCCACAGCGACGTGTACGGGTTCATCCGCTCCGCCGTCGAGGAGCGGGGGAGGAGCTGGAGGAACACCTCGAGGTCCTGCCAGCGCGGGATGACCTTCTCGATCCCCATGACCGTGACGAGCGTCTCCGGGAGCGTGGTGCACATGCGGCCGTTGCCCTCGGACTCGAACACCGCGATCGTGCCGGTCTCGGCCACGGCGAAGTTCGCGCCGCTCACGCCCATCTTCGCGTCGAGGAAGCGCCGCCGCAGGTGACGGCGCGCGGCCTCGGCCAGCTCGCCTGGATCGTCGCTCAGCTCTTCGGTGCCATCGAGCTCGCGCATGAACAGCTCGCGGATCTCGGCGCGGTTCTTGTGGATCGCGGGCACGAGGATGTGCGACGGCGAGTCGTGCGAGAGCTGCACGATCAGCTCGGCGAGGTCGGTCTCCCATGCGCGGATGCCGCGCGCGGCCAGCGCGTCGTTCAGGCGCGTCTCCTCGGTGGCGATCGACTTCACCTTCACGACCTCATCCACGCCGTGCGCCTGGGCCACGTCGCCCACGATGCGGTTGGCCTCGGCGGCGTCGCGCGCCCAGTGCACGGTGCCGCCGGCCGCCGTCACGCGCTCCTCGAGCTCGATCAGCAGCTCGTCGAGGCGCAGCAGCGCGTCGTCCTTGATCGCCGCGCCGGCTGCGCGCAGCTCCTGCCAGTCGGGCAGCTCGCCCACCACGTGCTCGCGCTTCTCGCGGATCGTGCGCGTCGCGTGGCCGATGTTGTGACGCAGCTGGGTGTCGCGGAGTGCCTTCGCGGCAGCCTTCGGGAAGCCCTTCACCGCGGGAGTTCCTCCTCGGTGTGGGCCAGGATCTCGGCGAGGTGCATCGGCTTCACGCCGGCGCGCTGGCGCGAGAGGCCGCCGCCGATGTGCATGAGGCACGAGTTGTCGCCGGCGGTGACGATCTCCGCGCCGGTGTCCAGCACCGCGCGCATCTTGTCGGCGAGCATGGCGGTCGACACGTCCTTGTTCTTCACCGCGAACGTGCCGCCGAAGCCGCAGCACTCGGCCGCCTCGGGCAGCTCGACGAGGTCGATGCCGCGCACGGCGCGCAACAGCTTGAGCGGACGGTCGCCCACGTCGAGCAGCCGCAGGCTGTGACAGGTGGGGTGGTAGGTCACGCGGTGGGGGAAGTACGCGCCCACGTCCACCACGCCCAGCTCGTCGATCAGGAGCTCGCTCAGCTCGAACACGCGCGGCGGCTCCACCCCGAGCCACTTCGGATAGGCGTCGCGCACCAGCGCCGCGCACGACGCCGACGGCGACACGATCGCGTCCGCATGCACCTCTGCGAAGACCCGCGCGAAGCGCTCCGCCAGCCCCCGCGCCTCGCGCGCGTAACCGGTGTTGAAGTGCATCTGCCCGCAGCAGGTCTGCTCCTCCGGGAACACGACCTCGTGGCCGAGCCGCTCGAGCAGGCGCACCACCGCCCGGCCCGTCTGCGGGAACAGCGTGTCGTTGAAGCAGGTGATGAAGAGGGCGACGCGCAGGCGGCGGACGTTACCCTGCGCCGCAGTGGACGAGACGATCCGAAACGTGCTCGCGATGCGCACCTGGGCCGTGGTCGGCGCCTCGCCGGAGCCGTTCCGCGACAGCAACCGGATAGCGGCGATGCTGGAGTCGCGCGGCTACAACGTCATACGCGTCAACCCGAACTGGCCCGACGCGGTGCCGTCGCTGGCGGAGGTGGGGGAGCCCGTCGACGTCGTGGACATCTTCCGCCGCGCCGATCAGGCCGGCGCGCACGTGGATGAGGCGATCGCGCTCGGCGCCAAGGCCGTCTGGATGCAGCTCGGCGTGATCGACCACGACGCGGCCGAGCGGGCACGCGAGGCGGGGCTCGAGGTCGTAATGGACCACTGCCCGGCGATTGAAATGCCGCGCCTCGGGATCGCCGGCTATGCCGGCGACGCTACGTAGGCGGCGCCGAAAGCCGTCGAGGCGATCGCTATGGGTGGTCGCTGCACGTGACGCCAGCGCGGTGCGCAGCCTCGCGGCTATCTCTCCTTCTCGGTTCCAGATTCGCGCCGCGCACCCGACCAATCGGGGACCGCGCCCGTCTCGATGAGCCGTTTGGCGAGTAGCGACAGCAACTGGTGGGCCTTCTCTTCAAGGTGGAGTTCCCCCGGTTTCGTGGACACTTGACGGCTGGGCCATCTGGCCTGGCAGTGAGGATGTCTGTCGATGCCGAAGACGCCGCCGTATTCGAGGGAGTTCCGGGAGGAGGCGGTCCGGTTGCTGCGGTCGAGCGAGCGGACGGTTCCGCAGCTCGCGTGTGAGCTGGGCTGTTCGCCGCAGTCGCTCAGGAACTGGGCCAAGCAGGTCGATGTCGACGAGGGCCAGGCCGCTGGGCTGACGTCTGACGAGCGCGAGGAGCTGCGTCGGCTGCGGCGCGAAAACCGGATCCTCGCCGAGGAGCGGGAGATCTTGAGAAAAGCCGCGGCCTTCTTCGCCAAGGAAGGCGGGACTCGGTGAGGATCTTCGAGTTCATCGCCGCGAAGAAGGCCGAGCACTCGATCCAGATGATGTGCCGCGTGCTTGGGTCAGTCGGTCGGGCTTTCACGCCTGGCGAGACGCTCCCGGGTTAGCGCTCCGCTGACGCTACCGTCGCTGCATGAGCACCGACTCGCACCCCGCAGCGAGCGACAAACTCCCGCGCGAGGTGTGGGTGGTCGCGGCCGTCGTGATCGTCGGCGTGATCATGTCGATCCTCGACACGACGATCGTCAACGTCGCGCTCGAGACGCTGTCGCGCGAGCTGAACGCGTCGCTGGCGACGATCCAGTGGGTCGCGACCGGCTACCTGCTGTCGCTAGCGAGCGTGATCCCGCTCGCGGGGTGGATGGCGGAGCGCTTCGGAGCGAAGCGCGTGTGGATGGTCTCGGTCGCGCTGTTCGGCATCGGGTCGGCGCTGTGCGGCCTCGCGTGGTCGGCGGGCTCGCTGATCTTCTTCCGCGTCCTCCAGGGCTTCGGCGGCGGCCTGATCATGCCGGTGGGCATGGCGGTGCTCGCCCAGACCGCCGGTCCCAAGCGCATCGGCCGGGTGATGTCGGTGATCGGCGTGCCGATGCTGCTGGGCCCGGTTCTCGGTCCCGTGCTCGGCGGCTTCATCGTGGACAACGCGTCCTGGCGCTGGATCTTCTATGTGAACGTGCCGATCGCGGTGTTCGCGCTGTTCCTGGCCGCGCGGCTGCTCGACGCCAGCTCGAGCCGCGCGGACGCCGGGCGACTCGACTGGCGCGGGCTGCTCCTGCTCTCGCCGGGGCTTGCGGCGGTCGTCTTCGGCCTGTCCGAGAGCGAGACGCACGGCGGCTTCGGCGAGCCGATCGCGTTCGTCCCGATCATCGGTGGACTGGCGCTCGTCGTGCTCTTCGTGCTGCACGCGCGGCGCGCACCACGGCCGCTCATCGACCTGAATCTCTTCCGGCACCCCAGCTTCAGCGCCGCCGGGTGCACCACGTTCCTGCTCGGCGCGGCGCTCTTCGGCACGATGATCGTGCTGCCGCTCTACTACCAGGTGGCGCGCGGGGAGTCGGCGCTCACGGCCGGCCTGCTGATGGCTCCTCAGGGGCTGGGGGCCGCGTTCGTGATGCCCTTCGCGGGGCGCATAACCGACCGGATCGGCGGCGGCCCTGTGGCGGTCGTCGGGATCGTGGTGCTCACGCTCGCAACCGTCCCGTTCGCGTTCGTCACCCCGCACACGCCGTTCGGGCTGCTGGCGGCCCTGCTCGTGGTGCGGGGCCTCGGCCTCGGTGCCGCGATGATGCCGGCGATGGCGGCGGCGTATGCCGTCCTCGAGCATGCCGCCGTGCCGCGCGCGACCAGCGCCTTGAACGTGATGCAGCGCGTGGGCGGATCGGTGGGCACGGCGGCGCTGGCGGTCATCCTCCAGCACGAGCTTCGCGCGTCCGTCGGCGGGGCGGTCGGCGGCGGCGGCGCGCTGCAGAAGCCGCCGCCGGGCGTGCAGCAGAAGGCGGCCGCGGCGCTCGCGAACGCGTTCGGCAACACGTTCTGGTGGGCGATAGCGATGTCGGCGGCGGCGATCGTGCCCGCGATCCTGCTCGTCCTCAGCTCGCGGCGCGAACGCCAACGCGACGCCGATGAGAAGCGCGCACTCGCGCAAGCGGCCTAGCCGCTGACGACCACGTGCTCCTCCTCGTCGCCGCGGCGGCTCGCGCCGGCGGGGAACAGCTCGCGCACGCTCAGCACCCGTTCTGAGACGCGCTCCTCCTGGAGGTCCACGAGGCGGCCCTCGAGCAGGTCGACGAGCGTGACGAGTCCCGCCAGCCGGTCGGGGGAGGAGCGGTCGACAACCGGCAGCCGCGATACGCCTGCCGCCGCCATCACGTTCGCCACCTCGCGCAGCGTCTGATCGGGGTATGCAAAGACGGGCGCCATGACCGCGACGTCATCCACGACCGCATCGTCGTCGAGCTCGTCATCGGAGAGCGCGGCGTCCAGCATGTCGCGCCGGGTGACCGCGCCCACGAGGCAGCCACTCTCGTCGACGACGGGATAGAGCCGCTGGCCGTGCTGCGCGTTGCGGACCTGCCGGTGCGCGACCACGAAGGTGGCGGCCGCTTCGGCGAGCGGCGTGCCGCTCCGGAACGAGACCACGTCGGTGGTCATCACGTCGCGCACGAACAGCACCTCGAGCGGGTCGACGCTGTACTCGCGCGTGAGGTGCATTCCGCGCCGGGCGATCTTCTCGGTGAGCACCGAGCGCTTCAGGACCAGGGCCGAGAAGCCGTATGCCGCCGACGCGGCGATCAGGAGCGGGAGAAGGGCGTTCCACTCGTGCGTGAGCTCGAGCGAGAAGACGACGCCGGTGAACGGCGAGCGCATGACCCCGCCGACGACCGCCGCGAGCCCGATCAGCGGCCAGAAGCCGGGCGCGACCGCAGGGAAGATGTGCGCCTCGATCGCGCCGAGGGCGGCGCCGATCATGAACACCGGCGCGAGCACGCCGCCCGACGTGCCGGACCCCAGCGACAGCGACCAGATCAGCGTCTTCACCACGAGGATGCCCACCACCAGCGACATGGCGGCGTGGCCGGTGAGCAGATCGCGGATCACGTCGTAGCCCACGCCCAGGGCGCGCGGCTCGAACAGCCCGCCGATGCCGATGATCAGGCCGCCGATCGCGGGCCACCACATCCAGTGGATCGGCAGCCGCCGGAAGCCGTCCTCGGCGAGGTAGACAAGCGACGTGGCCACGACGGCCAGCAGGCCGCCCACGACGCCCGCGACCAGGCACAGCGCGTCGACCGCGGCGCCGTCGTGCATCGCGCGCACGCCCACGAAGAAGATCGGGGCGGTGCCGAGCAGGAAGCCGCGCACGACCGTCGCGACCGCAACCGATGCGGCCACCGGCAGGTAGCTGCGTGGCCGCCACTCGAACAGAAGCAGCTCGACGGCGAGCAGGACCGACGCGAGCGGCGCGTTGAAAGTGGCGGCCATGCCGCCTGCGGCGCCCGCCACCAGCAGCGTCTTGCGCTCGTCGGCCGTGAGCTTGAGGAACTGGGCGAACAGCGAGCCGAACGCGCCGCCGGTCATGATGATCGGCCCCTCCGCGCCGAACGGGCCGCCCGTGCCGATCGTGATCGCCGCCGACGCCGGCTTGAGCACCGCCACGCGCGGCTGCACCTTGCTGCCGCCCACGAGGATTGCCTCGATCGCCTCGGGCATGCCGTGGCCGCGGATCTTCTCGGAGCCGTAGCGCGCCATCAGCCCCACGGCCAGACCGCCGGCGACCGGCGCGAGCAGGATCAGCGCCGGGCTGTGGTGCTGGGCGCCGGGCGCCACAAGCTGGGTGGCCCCGCGGCCGTAGAAGACGAGGTTGGTGATCAGCCCGATCAGCCGCAGCAGCACGAAGGCCGCGAGTGCGCTGATGGCGCCGATCCCGAGCGCGAGGCCGGTGATCGCGAGCGTCCGCCGCTCGAGCGTGAAGTCACCGAGCCGGCGCACCGCACGCGGCCGCACCTGCGTTGCCGGGTGGCTGTTCAGGACGCTTGGGTACGGGTCGGCAGGGGTATGCGCACGGCCTGGATGTTGTTCCCACCAGCGCGCTCAGCGTCGAGCGTCAGGTCATCGTTCTGACTACGCCGCGAGCCCCCAGCAGCATCCCGACGAGCGTCAGGGCCCAGACCGCCAGCGCGATCCAGGTGAAGACGTGCCCGAAGGTGACCATCCAGCCCAGCCCGCGGAGGCGCCCGAGGGCGATGCTCGCCACGGCGTACATGCCCAGCGGGAAGACGGTTGCCCAGCGGCGCACGTCGTAGTGCAGCCGCGGCTGCAGGATCTCGCAGACCACGAGCGGCGGCAGCCACGCGACCGCCGCGATCCACACCACCAGTCCCGCTGTCGAGGCCACACCCGTGACCGCAGGCGCGGGCGCCGCCGCGAGCGCAGCCAGCGCGAGCGCGGAGATCGCGAGACCGCCGCCCGCGACCCAGTGGTCGCCGAAATCGCGCACCAGCTCGCGCATCTCGAAGCGCGACAGGACCAGCGCGTACAGCACCAGTCCGAGAACCACGAGCACGAGCCCCACCCACTGGAGCCAGGCGGGCCCGAGCACGATCGCGAGGATCGCGAGCGACTCGGTGGCCACCGTCAGCAGGAAGCCCGCGCCGGCCGGGTGCGGCTCGCGATGGAGGAGCACGTCGACGGTCAGCGGCGCCCATGCGAGGGCCCCGAGGACCAGCAGCGCGTAGCCGGGCCACTGCCAGCCCTCGTCGACCAGCCGCGTGCCCAGCACGCACGAGTCGGCGGCGGCGGTGAGCGCGGCGGGCTGCATCGCCTCGGCCTCGAGCCGGCCGCGCTCGTGCAGCGCGCGATCGGTGTAGGCGATGGCGAGGCCGATCCAGAACGCCACCGCGATCCACATCAGCACGTCGGACAGGCCGTGCGCGCGCGTGTTGAACAGCGCGATCGAGACGATCGACGTGCCCATCACGATCGCGCCCGCGGCGGGCGGGGCGTCGTGCAGCAAGCGCCGCGCTGTCGTGAGCATTACACCGCTCCCGTCAGCGCGCGCCATGCTCGATAGCTTCCCGGCCACGTCCCCTCACCGGAGGTCCGAAGTGCTCGCTCTGACAGTCGTCCCGCTCAAGCAGGGCTCCGCCGAGGTCACCGAGGTGCCGGATCCTGAGCCGGCCGACGGCGAGCTTCTGGTCGATGGGATGGCCCTCGGCGTGTGCGGCACCGACATCGAGATCGTGGCGGGCGACTACGGCTGGGCGCCGGAGGGCGAGCAGCGGCTGATCCTCGGCCACGAGTCGCTCGGGCGCGTGCGCGAGGCGCCGGACGGCAGCGACTTCTCGTCAGGCGACCTGGTCGTGGGGGTCGTGCGACGCCCCGATCCGGTCCCGTGCGTGCCGTGTGGCCGCGGCGAGTTCGACATGTGCCGCAACGGCCAGTACACCGAGCGTGGCATCAAGCAGCGCCACGGCTACGGCTCGGAGCGCTGGACCGTCGAGGCCGACTACGCCGTGAAGATCGACCCGTCGCTCGAGAGCGTGGGGATGCTGATGGAGCCGACGACGATCGTCGCGAAGGCGTGGGACCACATCGGCCGGATCGGCTCGCGCTACACGTTCGAGCCGCGGACGGTGCTCGTGACCGGCGCCGGCCCGATCGGGCTGCTGGCGGCGATGCTGGGTGCGCAGCGTGGGATGTCGGTGAACGTGCTCGACCGCGTGACCGAGGGGCCGAAGCCTCAGCTCGTCGAGGACCTCGGCGCGACGTACCACTCGGGCTCGGTGGCCGACGCGGTGGGATCGTGCAAGCCCGACATCATCATCGAGGCGACCGGCGTCGGCCAGCTCGTCTTCGACGCGATGCAGGAGACAAGCGCCGGCGGCATCACGTGCCTCACGGGCGTGTCGCCCACCGGGCGTGAGCTGTCGGTGGACGCGGGCGCGATCAACCGTGACCTGGTGCTCGAGAACGACGTGGTGTTCGGATCGGTGAACGCCAACCTGCGCCACTACAAGCTGGCGGCCGAAGCCCTCACGAAGGCGGACCGCTCATGGCTCGAGCGGCTCATCACGCGGCGCCTGCCGCTGGACCGCTTTCAGGAGGCGCTCGACCGCAAGCCCGATGACGTCAAGGTCGTGATCGAGCTCGCCTCTTAGCGGTCGCGCGCTCGAGGTTCGCGACCTCCTGCGCCTTCGCGTCCGCGTCGGCGCGAGCGCGCTCGAGCTCTTCCTTCGCCTCGCCCTTGCGCTCCTCCGCCAGCCCCTCGGCGCGCAGCTTCTCGTCGCCCTTGAGGTCGCCCGCGGCCTGCTTGATCCTGCCGGTGATCTTGTCCTGGATGCCCATGTGGATTGCGTTCCCCGCGCGTGCGCGAGTTAGTCCTCCGCGTTCGGGTAGGGATCGCGCATGGCCGTGGCGATCATCACCGGAGGCGACTCCGGCATCGGCAGGGCGACCGCCGTCAAGCTCGCGCAGCGCGGCTTCGACATCGGCTTCAGCTGGTTCGAGGACGACGACGGCGCCCGCGACACCGCGCGCGAGGTGGAGGCGCAGGGGCGGCGTGCGGAGATGCGCGAGGCCGACTTCTCGGACGTGCGTCGCGCCGCCTCCGTGGTGGGCGAGCTCGCGGATGCGCTGGGCGGGGTCGACGCGCTCGTGAACAACGCCGGCACCGGCACCTCCACGCCCTTCCTCGAGATGGAGCTCGACGACTGGCAACACGTGCTCGACGTCGACCTGACGGCGCCGTTCCTTGCGTCGCAGGAGGCGGCGCGGCGGATGATCGACGCGGGAGTGCGCGGGCGGATCGTGAACGTCACGTCGGTGCACGAGCACGTGCCACTCCAGGGGGCGGCGCCGTACGTGGCGGCCAAGCACGGACTCGGCGGGCTGACCAAGACGACGGCGCTCGAGCTGGCGCAGCACGGGATCACGGTGAACGCCGTGGCACCGGGCGAGATCGCCACGCCGATGACCGGCAACGAGGATGTCGACCCGGCCACGATCGAGCGTCCGGGCATCCCCGCCCGCCGCCCCGGCAGCGCGCACGAGATCGCGGCGGCGATCGCGTTCCTCGCGTCGGACGAGTCGAGCTACGTGACCGGCGAGTCCCTCGTCGTCGACGGCGGCATGCTGCTGATGGCCGCGATGGCGAATCAGCCGGCGCAGTAGCGGGCGGCGCGCCTCGCCTCGCTAGCATCAGCGCCGCGGATGGACGGCGCAGCGCACACCCCGTGGCGGCGCCGCCTCGGCTTGCTCGCGATCGTCCTCGTGGCGATTGCCTCCGGGCTCGTGATGCAGGCCTCGGGCTGGGCGCAGACCTCGAACTACGAGCTCGTTCGTGCCCTCCACGGCGGCACGGCGACGATCGACCCATGGCACTGGGAGACGCGCGACATCTCCTGGTACAGGGGCCACTACTACTCGGTCAAGGCGCCGATCCTGCCCGCCATCACGCTGCCGGTCTACGAGGTGCTCCGCAAGGTCGACTCCGACAAGTGGGCCTACAACATGGCGAAGAACGCGCGCCTGAACCGCAGCTGGCGCTGGCGCCCGACCTCGACACCGCAGGGCCTCTACGGCAACAAGCGACTTCGGACCTACCGCGTGCGCGGGCGGATCGAGCAGTCGACGCCGATCATCTGGGTGCTCGGCCTGTTCGGCAACGTGCTGCCCGCGCTCGTGCTGATGCTGCTCGTGCGCTGGGTCGCGGAGAAGCTCGAGCCCGGCTACGGCACCGCCACCGCGATCACGCTCGGGCTCGGCACGATGGTCCTGCCGTTCTCCACGCTCTACTTCTCGCACGTCCTCGCGGCGATGCTCGCCTTCGCGGCGTTCGCCCTGCTCTTCCGCGAGCGCGCCGGGCCGCCCAGACCGATCCTCCTCGTACTCGCGGGCGCGCTGAGCGGGCTGGCGTTCGCGTCGGAGTACCCGCTCGCCCTCGCGGGGGCGATCCTCGGCCTCTACGCGATCAGCCGCGGGAACAAGGTCCGCCGCGGTCTGACCTACGCAGCGGGCTGTATCGCGGGCGCGCTGCCGCTGTTCGCGTACAACCTGGCCGCGTTCGGGTCGATCACGCACTTCTCGTATGCCAACGCGGTCAAGCGCCAGGGCGTGAGTGGCCACGACATCCTCGGCGCCAACGACAGCGGCTTCTTCGGCATCGACATCCCGAATCCGAAGGTGCTGCTCCAGCTGCTGCTGTCGTCCAAGGGGCTGCTGATCCTCGCGCCCGTGCTGGCGATGGGCATCGTGGGGATCGTGCTGCTGTACCGCCGCGGTCGCCGCGCCGAGGCGTGGACCCTGGGCGGGCTCGTGGCCGCGTACCTCATCTACAACTCGGGCTACTGGCTGCCGTTCGGCGGCGGCACCCCGGGGCCGCGCTTCCTGATGCCGATCGTGGCGTTCCTCGCGCTGCCGCTCGCGCTCGCGTGGAAGCGCTTCCCGGTCACGACGCTCGCGCTCGCCGTGCCGTCGGCCCTCTTCATGCTCACCGCCACGCTCACGTTCCCGCTGATCGGCAACGACAACGTGGGCTTCTGGTGGAAGCTGATCGACGCGTCGAACTTCGTGCAGACGTTCGTCACGCCGTTCGGGGCGGGCCATCACTGGGCGGGGATCGCGCCGGTGCTGATTGCCGCGGCGCTCGCCGTCGCGCTCACCTTTGCCACGCGCGTGCGAGTCCCGCTGCCGCGGGTCGACGTGAAGCGCGCCGCGCTCGCGGTCACGAGCTGGGCCGCTGCGGCTGTGGTGCTCCCGTGGGCGCTCGGTGCCGAGCAGTCGGTCATCGGTGGCGACACCGACGCGCTCCGGCTGATCCTGATCTACGCGGCCGCGGGCCTCGCGGCGGTCGCCGCGGTCGCGCTCATCTCACTGCGTCGTCGTGAGCCGGTAGACGAGCACCGAACCGCGGCGCTCGCGGCTGAGGCCTAGCCCGGCGACCGGTTTCGCGGCGGCGCCTGCCCACGACGTGCCGGCGGCGAACTCCGGGTGCAGCACGACCGTCCGCACGCCGAGCCGGCGCAGATACGCGACCGACGCGCGGTCGGGGAAGTCGCGCACCGCGTACGCGATCTCGCTCGTGAGCGTCGGCCCGAACGACGCGCGCCCGTTCGCGATCCGCGGAAAGCCGTCGGTCGACCACAGCACGTAGCGGCGGTTGCCCACGCGCGACAGCGGCAGGTGCAGCTGCGGGTCGGGGAGCGAGCCGAACGCGATCGGCGCCTTCGGCACCGTCGGGTGAGCCGGGCCGTCGAGTCCCTCGAAGCCCGCTCCCTCGATCAGGATCACCGCCACGAACGCGACGGCGGCCAGCGTTCGCATCCGCGGGCGGCGCAGCCGGGCGAGCAGCACCGTCGCCCCGCCCGCCGCGAGCAGCGCCAGCCCGAGCGACGTGAGTGTGTTGAGCCGCCCGGGCGTGCGGCTCGACTCCCACCCGGGCGCGTGCTCGTAGAGCAGCTTGTACGGCCAGATGAAGCCGTCGCCGGGGAAGCCCATCGCAAGCCACGCGCACAGGAGAGTGCCGAGCGCCAGCCCGATCCGCAGCCGCCGCGAGTAGCCGCGCAGCACGAGGCAGAGCACGGCCAGCCCGACCGCGAGCAGCCCGGGGAACAGCGTCTGCTCGGGATTGAACGCGAGCCCGCGGCGGATCCCGTGCGTGGCCGGCCCCCAGAACGTGTTGGCGCCGGGCGCCGAGAGGTACTGCCGCAGGCCGCCCGAGTAGAGCGCGACGGTGTGCGCGCTGCGCGCCGCCTCGGGATGGTCGTCGCGCACGGCGAGATACGGCCGCGACAGCAGGAACGCGGTGAGCCCCAGAACCACCACGCCGGCGACGGTGGCCACGAGCACGCGCCGCGGCGGGCGATAGCGCCACAGCAGCGCGCCCGCAAACAGCACGGCCAGGAGGTAAGCGAGCTGGATACCGAGCGTGAAGCCGAGCGAGACCTGCCACGCCGCGACGAGCCAGCCCGCCACCACGAAGCCTGCGCGGCGGTCGCGGTAGCCGCGCACGAGCAGCGCGAGCGACAGCGGGATCCCGCCGCTCGACAGCACGTGGAGGTGGCCGTCCTGCTCGAGCCGCCACGGCGCGTAGGCGAACGCCGCGCCCGCCACGAAGGCGCCCGCACGTCCGGCGCCGAGCTCGCGCGCCAGCAGGTACGCGCCGAAGAACGCGAGCGCGTACGCGAACAGGAACAGCAGGTCGTAGCGGACGATGGCCGCGTGCGGCCCCGAGCCGACGACGCCGAACGGGGCGTAGCCCACGAGAGCGTCCGAGAAGGCGAGCGAGTTGTGCAGCGGCCAGAAGATGTTGGCCTGAAACCAGTCGAGCGGCTGGTGCAGCAGAGCGTGCCCGTCCCACGCCACCTGCCACGCCTGCGGCAGCGGGTCGCCGAGGTCGCGCGGCACGTCGCCGCCGATGTGGAGCGGCAGCGGCCAGTGCATGAGCAGCGCGAGGCCGATCGCGACGAGCGCGGCCAGCACCAGCTCGCGCCTGGACGTCCGTTCTAGACCCGGGCGTCCTGAGGCATCGGACGGCCCTCCCCCGGGGGGTTTGGGCTCGCCTGCCGGGGGAACATCCGTCCAAATCGCCGCGGGATCGCGCATCGGGTGGCACAAAGATGGCAGCGGCACCCGCACAGGGGCCGACCGAGGGGACCGACGAGAGGGACTACATGACCTACCTGATCGATGAGTCGACGCTGATGCCGGGCGGCCTCGCCGATGTCGAGACACTCGACGCCGAGCGCAAGGCGCGCATCGCCGCCGAGGAGACCGCGGCCGAGCTCGCAAAGCTGATCGCGGCCGAGAACGCACGCGTCGCCGCCGCCAGCCGTGAGATCGCCGACCTCAAGGCTCTGCTCGCCACGCAGACCCAGCGCTGCGAGATGCTCCAGCGCGAGCTGACCCAGGCCGGCTTCTACATGCGCGAAGAGGCCCCCGCGCCGCAGACGCGCTGGCAGGCCTTCAAGCAGTTCCTCAGCGGCCCGGCTACGGCTTAGTCGACGAGCCGAACGCGGCGATGCTCCCGGTCGGCGTCTTGCTGCACGATCGGATGCTGCTGCGCGATCCCCAGCCCTTCCGCGAGCGTGAAGAACGCGCGTGCGAACGGCCACTCCTCGGTGCGATCGCGCAGCTCGTCCCAGTCGATCTGCTCGCGTAGCGACCGCGCCCGGAGAATCAGCGCCGAGTAGTCGCAGTTGTGCTCGTCGAGTGCGAGCAGCTTCGTGGCGAAGACGTCCTCCAGGGACATCATGTTCACGCTGATCGCCATGACCTCGCGCGTCTCGCCGCGCGCGAACACCTCGTCGGTCATCGTGAGCCCGCGCGGCTGGAAGATGATGTCCACGAGCACGTCGCCGTCCCATGCCTTGTAGAGCCAGCCCTCGGGCGGCCGCTCGGCTCGCATGCCCACATCGACGAGCGCCTCGAGCGCGCGATCGGCGTCCTCGGGCTTGACCATGAAGTCGAGGTCGTGACGTGTCTCAGGACCGCCGCGGGCCCAGATCGCGAGGCTGCCCCCGAGCAGGGTCGGCACCTCGGCGTCGCGGAACGCCGCGACGGCCTTCTTGAGCGTGGCCTCGAACGCCTTGAACCCCTCGTCTGCCATCGCCCGGCACATACCCTCTCACTTGATTTCGAACCTGCCGGACGCGGGTAGGGGAGAGGCATGGCTGTGCACCATGACGGTCTACCCGTGCCTGAACACGAGGCCACGACGATCAAGGTCGCGACCGCCGGCGACATCCACTGCTCCGAGGCGAACCGCGCGG
>JAICJV010000077.1 GCA_025928265.1 Thermoleophilaceae bacterium | reverse complement strand
GCCGGGCGGTCCGGTGGCGGTGAGCCCGGGCGCCACGCCGGCGCTTGCGACCGCGGGCACGGGCGACGTGCTCTCCGGGGTGATCGGCGCGCTGCTGTCGAAGGGCGTCGAGCCATTTGCCGCGGCTGCGGCGGGAGTCCTGCTTCACGCCGAGGCGGGCAAGCACGCCGCATCACGCCATGGCGCGGACCATGTGGTTGCGGGCGACGTCATCGATTCGATCCCGGATGCGTTCCGGGACACCTGAAGAACGAAATGTTCGATCTCGGCGGCCTGTCGCATGTGTTTCAGACACGCGGCTTTACCGAGAGCTCCATTTCGTTAGGGTCAGCGACGTGCCCCTCGTACGCGAATACATGGACAGCGATCCGCTCACGGTGCGCCCGGACGCGTCGGTCGAGGACGTGGCGCGCGCGCTGGGGGAGAACGATCTGCACAGCGTGCCCGTCATCGAGGAGGACGGCACGGTGGTGGGGATCGTGACCGAGAACGACCTCGTGATCGGCGACGACGAGGGCGACCTGCACATCCCCGCCTATGTCGAGCTTTTCGGCGGGCTCATCTTCCTGGAGCCGTTCCGCCGCTTCGAGCAGCGGATGAAGAAGGCGGTGGCGGCCACCGCCGCGCAGATGATGACCGCCGATCCGCGGACCGTCGGCCCGGACGACGACGTGGACGAGGCCGCGCGCGTGATCGTGGAGACGGGCCACAACTGGCTCCCGGTCGTGCAGGACGGCCGCCTCGCGGGCGTGATCTCGCGCGCCGACGTGGTGCGCGCGCGAGCCGCCGGGCAGTGATCGGCCGCGCGGTCGCGCGCGTGAGCAGGCGCGCGATCGAGCACAACTGCACGGTGCTGAGCGAGCGCCTCGGCGGCTCTGAGCTGTGCGCGGTGGTGAAGGCGAACGGCTACGGGCACGGCGCGCAGGCGGCGGCAGACGCCGCGGTCGCGGGCGGCGCGACGCGGCTCGCCGTGGCCACGGCCGCGGAGGCCGCGGCGCTGCGCAGCGACGTCCCGGTGCTGGTCATGGGCGCGCTGACGCGCACAGACCTCGACACGGCCTTGGCCGCCCGTGCCGACGTGGTCGCGTGGACGGGCGAGTTCGTGGATGCGATCGCCGCGCGCGGCGTTCCGGCCCGCGTGCACGTCAAGCTCGACAGCGGCATGGGGCGGCTCGGCACGAAGGACCCGCGCGAGGCGAGCGCGCTGTGCGACCGGATCGCCGCGGCGGAGGGGCTCGATCTCGCCGGCCTGATGACCCACTTCGCCACGGCCGACGAGCGCGGCGACGACCACTTCCCCGGGCAGCTCGCGCGCTTCACGGAGCTGGTGGACGACGTGCGCCGGCGCCATCCGGGCGTGACCGTGCACGCGGCCAACAGCGCGGCGGTCCTGCGCGATCGGACCGCCCACTTCGACATGGCGCGCTGCGGCATCGCCGTCTACGGCCTCGACCCGTTCGGCCAGGACCCGGCCGAGCACGGCCTGCAGCCCGCGCTCGAGCTGACGTCCTACGTCGCCGCTGTCAAGCGCTTCGAGCCGGGGGACAGCGCCGGCTACGGGCGAACGTGGACGGCGAAGGAGCCGACCCGGGTCGGGGTCCTCCCGATCGGCTACGGCGACGGCTGGCGCCGCGCGCTCTCGAACAACGCCGAGGTGCTCGTGCGCGGTCGCCGCCATCCGCTGGTGGGCACGGTGAGCATGGACAACGTCACGATCGACCTGGGGTCGGACACCGACGTCGCAGTGGGCGAGGAGGCGGTCCTCATCGGTGCCCAGGGCGGCGAGCGCATCCTTGCGGAGGACGTCGCGCGGCGCCTCGGCACGATCAACTACGAGGTCACGACGGGGCTGCTCCCGCGAGCGGAGCGGGTGGAGGCGTGAACCTCGAGCAGCACCCACGGGTCCGTGCGGCCCGCGACGCGCTCGCGGGCAGCGATGCCTGGATCGTGGGCGGCACCGTGCGCGATGCCCTGCTCGACCGCGCGGTCGTCGACCTCGACCTGGCGGTGGACGGCGACCCGGAGGCCGCCGCGCGCTCGATCGCGCGCGCGGTGGACGGCCCGGCGTTCCGGCTGTCCGAGCAGTTCGGAGCGTGGCGGGTGCACGCCCGCGACGACGGCTTCACGTTCGACGTCTCGCCGCTCCAGGGCGACACGATCGAGGCTGACCTCGCCAAGCGCGACTTCTCGGTGAACGCGATCGCGCTGCCGCTGGCGGGTGGCGACCAGATCGACCCGAACGGCGGGGTCCCGGACCTCGACCGGCGCATCCTGCGCGTGCTGGGCGGCGACACCGTCGCCGGCTCGTCGTATGCAGCGGACGCGCTGCGCCCGCTGCGGCTCGCGCGCCTGGCCACCGAGCTCGGCTTCCGGCCCGACGCGCGCACGGAGCGGCTCACGCTCGAGGCGGCTCATTCGGTCACCGGGGCCTCGCCGGAGCGGATCTTCACCGAGTTGCGGCGGCTGATGGTCGCGGACGCGGCGGTCGAGGGGCTCGCGCTCGCCGACCGCCTCGGCCTGATCGCCGCGGTGCTTCCCGAGGTGAGCGCCCTGCACGGGGTCGAGCAGAGCCACTACCACCACCTCGACGTGCACGGTCACACGATCGAGGTCCTGCGCGAGCAGATCCGGATCGCAGCCGATCCCGCGCAGGTGTTCGGGGCGGAGCTGGGTGCGCGGCTCGCCGGCGTCCTCGCCGAGCCCTTCGCGGACGAGATGACGCGCGGACAGGCGCTGCGCTTCGGCGCGCTGCTCCACGACATCGCCAAGCCGGCCACGCGACGCGTGCTCGAGGACGGGCGCGTGTCCTTCATCGGCCACGACAAGGTGGGCGAGGAGGTCGTCTGGGAGATCTGCCGCCGGCTCCGCACGAGCGAGCGGCTGCGCGAGTTCGTCGGTGCGCTGGCCCGCCACCACCTGCGACTCGGCTTCCTCGTGCACGAGCGGCCGCTGTCGCGTGCCGCGGTCTATCGCTACCTGGCCGCCTGCACGCCCGTCGAGATAGAGGTCACGGTCCTCTCGTGTGCCGACCGCAAGGCAACGCGTGGACGCAACGCGGAGGCGGCGATCGCGAAGCACGTCGAGCTGGCCCGCGAGCTGCTCGCGGCGGCGCTCGACTGGCGCGCGTCCGGTCCGCCGAAGCCGGCCGTCCGCGGGAACGACCTGGCGCGCGCGCTCGAGATCGAGCCCGGCCCCGAGCTCGGCGAGCTCATGGGCGCGCTCACGGAAGCGGCCTACACCGGCGAGGCCACCACGCGCACCGAGGCCATCGCCTACGCCCGCCGCCTTCGGCAGAATTCCGGCGGATGATCGTCGACTGCGCGATCTACGAGAACGGCGAGCGCAAGGAGGGAGACCTCGACCTCCACGGCGCGTCGAAGGCGTCCCGCGCGTGCGAGACGGGATCGTTCGTGTGGATCGGCCTGCGCGACCCGACCTCTGACGAGTTCGACGCCGTCGCGCGCGAGTTCTACCTCCACGAGCTGGCCGTCGAGGACGCGGTCAAGGCGCATCAGCGGCCAAAGATCGAGGAGTACGACGACACGCTGTTCGTGGTCCTCAAGACCGCCAAGTACCACGACGACTCGGAGACGGTCGAGGTCGGCGAGATCAACCTCTTCGCCGGCCGGGGCTTCATCATCTCGGTACGCCACGGTGATCCCTCGCCGCTCGGCGACGTGCGCCACCAGATCGAGTCGCGCCCCGACCTGCTCCGCTGCGGGCAGGGTGCCGTGATGCACGCGATCATCGACCGCGTCGTCGACGACTACGAGCCGGTTCTGGCCGGCATCGAGGACGACATCGAGGAGGTCGAGGAGCAGGTCTTCTCGGATCTGCGCGTGAGCCCCACCGAGCGCATCTACAAGCTCAAGCGCGAGGTGCTCTCGATGCACCGCGCCACGGCGCCGCTGATAGAGCCGCTCCAGGCGCTCTCGGAGGGCAACTACAGCCACGTCCACGACGACATCCGCGACTACTTCCGCGACATCTACGACCACGTCGCGCGGGCGAACGACACCGTCGACTCGATGCGGGAGATGCTGAACGGCGTCCTCGACGCGAACACGGCGCAGGTGTCGGTGCGGCAGAACGAGGACATGCGCAAGATCTCGGCGTGGGTCGCGATCGCCGCCGTCCCGACGCTCCTCGCCGGCATCTGGGGGATGAACTTCAAGGACATGCCGGAGCTGAGCTTGAGCTTCGGCTATCCGGTGGCTCTGCTCGTGATCCTGTCGGTCTGCCTGTTCCTGTACCGGACGTTCAAGAAGGCCGGGTGGCTATAGGCAACGAACGAAATGTTCGATTCCGGCGGTCTCTCTCTGTGGGCCCCACCGTGGCGGCACCGGAATCTCCATTCAACGAACGAAATGTTCGATTCCGGCGGCCTCTCTCCGAGGGCGCCACCGTGGCGGCACCGGAATCTCCATTTCGTTAGGTTCCGCCGATGGCTGACGACGACTGCATCTTCTGCAAGATCGTGGCGGGCGAGCTCCCGTCTCAGAAGGTCGACGAGAACGACCGGGTGCTCGCGTTCCTGGACATCAACCCCTGGACGCGCGGGCACGCCCTCGTGATCCCGAAGCAGCACACGAAGAACCTGTGGGAGGCGCCGAAGGAGGCGCTCGACGCCACCATCGAGATGGCGCAGCAGGTGGCGATCCACCAGCGCGACAGGCTCGGCTGCGACGGCGTGAACCTGCTCAACTCGACCGAGCCGGTCGCGTGGCAGACCGAGTTCCACTACCACGTCCACGTGATCCCGCGTTACGAGGACGACCCCCTCCGGCTGCCCGGCAAGCCGCTGGACGTCGATCAGGACGAGCTCGCGAAGGTGGCCGAGGAGCTACGTGGCTAGCGCGACCTACGCTCGCGACGGCGACGTGGGCAGCCTCGTCATCGACGACCAGCCGCTCAACCTCTTCACCCTCGAGCTCACGCACGACCTGATCGCCGCGCTCGAGGAGGCCCGGCGCGACGAGCCGCGCGCGCTGGTCGTGCGCGCCGAGGGGAAGGTGTTCACCGGCGGCGTCGACGTGCACGTATTCGACGACAAGACGCCCGAGCAGGCGCAGGAGTTCTTCGACGACCTGCTGCGGATCACGCACATGCTCGAGGACATGCCGTGGCCCGTGATCGCTTCGGTTCAGGGCCTCTGTCTCACCGCCGGCTTCGAGCTGGCGCTGGCCTGCGACCTGATCTGGGCGGCGGAGTCGGCGCGCTTCGGCCTCGTCGAGATCGTGGTGGGCCTGACGCCGGCGATGGGCGGCACGCAGCGCGTGGCCGAGCGCGCCGGGCCGGCGCGGGCGCGCGAGCTCGTGATGAGCGGTGATCTCTACGACGCCGCGACGCTCGAACGCTGGAACGTGGTGAACAGGGTCGTGCCCGACGGCGAGCTGCAGGACGTGACCACGAAGTTCGCCACCCGCGTGGCCGCGGGCCCGACCAGGGCCAACGCCGCCACCAAGCAGATGGTGCGGGCCTTCCTCGAGCACGGCGTCCGGGGCGCCGATGCGCGCGTGGGCGACATCGCGGCGCCGCTGTTTGCCACCGAGGACCTCCAGAACGCGGTCGACACCTTCCTCGAGCAGGGACCCGGCAAGGCGACGTTCACCGGCCGGTAGCGTCCCAAAGCCCCGCTAGAGTTGCACTGCTTTGGCTAAGGAAGAGAAGATCGAGATGGAGGGCGAGGTCATGGAAGCCCTCCCGAACACGATGTTCCGGGTGAAGCTCGACAACGACCACGAGGTCCTCGGGCACATCTCGGGCAAGATGCGCCGCCACTACATCCGCATTCTCCCGGGCGACCGGGTGAAGATCGAGCTGTCGCCCTACGACCTCGATCGCGGCCGCATCACGTATCGGCACAAGTAGCGCCGGCGTCCGTGCGCATGCATCGCGGCAACCACGCCGCAACAGTGGCCGGTCTCTCGTGTTCAATGCCGATTGTGAGAAGAATCATCCCCGCACTAGCAGCGCTTACAGCGCTAGCCGCAGCCGCCCCGGCGAGCGCGGCGGTCAAGGAACTCGGCGACACCCCGGCATTCCCGGACGCCAGCTGTCCCACGAACTGCCAGGCCATCGGCCAGGTCACCGGCTACCAGGTGCAGACCGGGTCGGCGAAGAATCCGATGCAGATCTCAAAGCCGGGCAAGATCGTTGCGTTCACCATCGCCCTCGGCAAGCCCAACGCGAAGCAGACGCAGTTCTTCAACAACCTGTTCGGCAACACGCCCCAGGTCCGGCTGTCGATCCTGAAGCTCGCCCACCGCCACCGCAAGGCCACGCTCACGGCGCAGAGCGAGGTGTTCAACGTCGCTCCGTACTTCGGCTCGACGCCCACCTTCGCGCTCGACAAGCCGCTGCCGGTCGGCAACCGGTCGGTCGTCGCGCTCACGGTGCCCACGTGGGTTCCCGCGTTCGCGGTCAACCTGGGCAACGATCAGGCGTGGCGGTCGTCGCGAAGCAGCAAGAACTGCGACGACGTCCAGCAGCCGGCGGCCCAGCAGTCGCTGAAGACGACACGCTCGTACAGCTGCTTCTACCGGACCGCGCGACTGCTCTACAGCGCCACCTACATCCCCAATCCGACGCCGACCACCACGAAGAAGCCGACGTCAGGCAAGAAGAGGGCCCGCTGACATAGCCTCCCGCGCCTGTTTGGCGGCGTTGCGAGGTCATACCCCCACGGGCCTTTAGCTCGGACTTATTGGGCTGTAACATCGGCCTGGTGACCACCGAGGGCTGGATCTTCATGGTGGGCTTCCGCATCTTCGATGTGGGGCTGCTCGTCGTGTGGCTCGTGTGGTTCTTCCGTCTTCGCGACGACGACGGCGGAAGTGACGACGACGGGCCAGGCGGTGGCGGGCACGATCCGCGTCCGCGGAAGGACCCTGGCGGAGGCGGGCTGGGACGTCCGCTCGGTCGTCTGCAGCAGGGCGGCTGGCGCGCCCGCGACCACCGGGCCCCATACAAGCCGCTGCCGCGGCGCGGCCGCGATCCGGTGCCGAGCCCGTCGCGCGTGCGGCACCCGAGAACGCCGCTTCCGGCGCATCGCCGCGCTTAGAGGCTGTCTCAAAACCCCCTGCGCACGTCTGGCGGCGCCGTCATCCCGCCATACGGCGTCCTCGCCGGTTTACGTGCCAGAGGCACGCCACACCGGCTGCGTCCTTGTCTGGCGAGCGCCGGCATCCACGAGCCGCACACACGGGGTTACGAGACAGCCTCTTAACAGCGAGACGGTCTAGGGGCTGGGAGCCGGGACGCCGCCGCCCGTCTTCGGCGGCGGAGCCGCGCCGCCATTGCCGTTGCCCTCGCCCGGGGCCTGCGGCGTGGTGGAGTAGGGAGAGGTCTGCGCGGGCGCCGCGGGCGCGGTCTGGGCCGGACTGGGAGCGGCCGTCGTGGGGGCCGCCGTCGTCGCCGCAGGCTGTGTGACGGTCGCGGTGCCCGACGCGTTGCCGTCGTCGTTCCCGCAGCCCGCGACGGCGATTGCCGCGGCTGCTGCGACGGCGGCCAGTGGGCCGCGCACGACTACTGTCCGGAGCTCATCGCGGGCAGCCGCCGGCCGCAATTGACGCAGTCGTTCACGTCCTTGGGCGTCAGCTGCTCGAGTGAGCACCCGCAGAGGCGCAGGTTCTCGACCGACCACGTCTCATTGCTGGGCGACGGCGCCAGCGGCAGGATCTTGCCCACGACCTCGTACTCCTCGCCGGAGTCGCGGTCCACGTAGACCTTCCCGGGGTCCACGTCACGGACGATTTCCTTGTCCGTCCGGGTGCGGAGTCGGTATAGCTGACGCTCGGGCACGGCCGCGGAAGGGTACCAACAGGGACCGTCGATCCGGGATCCGCGGCAGGATATGGCGCCGTGCGGATTCTCATCTTCCACGCCTATCTGCTGCGCGGAACCGGCAGCAACATCTACAACGCGTCGCTCGCGCGGGCGCTCGCGCGGATGGGTCATGAGGTGCACCTCCTCTGCCAGGACCGGCATGCGGGGGAGCTCGACTTCGTCGATGCCGTCGGCACCTGGGAGGGCGGTGAGCTGCGGGTCGAGGGCGCCGGCGGCGAGGGAACCTGCACCGCGTATCTGCCGGATATCGGGCGGACGCTGCCGGTCTATGTGGCCGACGAGTACGAGGGCTTCGACGCGGTTCGGCTGCCCGACATGGACGACGACGCGATCGAGCACTACATCCGGGCGAACGTGGCCGCGATCCGCGATGTTGCGGATCGCGCGCAGCCCGATGTGGCGCTCGCGAACCACCTCGTGATGGGACCGGCGATCGTCGCCCGGGCGCTCGGCGGTCGCGTCCCCTACGCCGTGAAGGTGCACGGCAGCGGGCTCGAGTACGTCGTGCGCCCGTACCCGGACCGGTTTCTCCCGTACGCGCGCGAGGGGGTGGAGCAGGCGGGCGCGGTCCTCGTCGGCTCGCGCCACACGGCGGAGAGCCTGTGGGAGGTGATGGACGACGCCGCGCTGCCGGACAAGACCCGCCTCGGGCCGCCCGGCGTCGACGCGCACGACTTCGTGCCGCGCGCGCCCGCGGCGGCGCGCGAGCGCGTCCTTTCGCTGGCCGACCGGATTGCCGACTCGAGCGGTGGCTGGGGTGGCGATGCGGGCGCCGCCGCGGCGCTGCGGCGGCTCGAGCCCGAAAGCGAGCGGATCGTGGGCTACGTGGGCAAGCTGATCGTCTCGAAGGGGGTCGACCTGCTGATCGCCGCCTGGCCCGACGTCTTCGCCGCCGTGCCCGATGCGCGCCTGTGCGTGATCGGCTTCGGCACCTACCGCGATGGGCTCGAACAGCTGGTGCGGGCGCTCCGCGACGGCGACCTGGACACCGCCCGGGACATCGCCGCGCGCGGCCGCGAGCTGGAGGGCGGGGAACGCAGCCGGCTCGACTACCTGTGCGCGTTCCTCGATGGGCTCGAGGGGGAGCGACGCGCTTCGTACCTCCGAGCCGCGTCCGAGGCGTTCGAGTGGCTCGACTTCACCGGCCGGCTCGAGCACGGTGACCTGCCCGACGTGCTCCCGTGCTTCCAGGCACAGGTCGTGCCGAGCACCTTCCCGGAGGCCTTCGGCATGGTGGCCGTGGAGGCAGCGGCATGTGGGGCGTTGCCGCTCTCCGCCTCGCATTCCGGGCTCGCGGAGGTCACGCGGCAGCTCGAGCCGGTGGTGGACGAGCAGGTCCGGCCGCTTCTGTCGTTCGAGCGAGGCGACGGGGCTGTGGAGGAGATCGCCGGCAAGCTCGCGGAGTGGCTGACCCTCGATGAGGATGAGCGTGGACGGGCGCGTCGGGCGCTGTCGGAGGAGGCCCGCGCACGCTTCGGCTGGGACGGCGTGGGCAAGGGCGTGATCGCGGCGGCGGAGGGCCGGCTCGACGAGCTTCCGCGCCCCGTCGGTTAGGGCAGCGCCATGACGACGCCGTGCCGCCGCGCCAGCGGTTAATCTACGCGCCGCTTTGCCCCTCGCACTGGCTCACAGGAACTGGCGCCCCGTCTGCGCCGCGGGCGTCGCGGTCGGCGTCGTCGTGGCCGCGGCCGGCTGCGGCACGTCCGGGGTCAGCCCGTCGCACGCGGACGTCGTGAACGGCAAGAAGCTCTTCGCCGGGAAGGCCACCTGCGGCAGCTGCCACACGCTCCAGCGCGCGGGCACCAAGGGCACCCAGGGGCCGAACCTCGATGCCGCCTTCGTCAACGCCCGCAACAACGGCTTCGGCGACAGCGCCATCGCGGGAGTCGTCCTCGACCAGATCCACCACCCGCGCCGCGGCAGCATCATGCCCGCGGGCCTCGTGAAGGGCCAGGACGCCGAGGACGTGGCCGCCTACGTCGGATCGGTCGCCGGGAAGACGGGCAAGGACACCGGCCTGCTCGCCCAGGTGGGTACCACGAACAACGCGAGCAAGACCGCCGTGGAGAAGGGCGGCAAGCTCACGATTCCCGCCGATCCCACGGGCGCGCTGGCGTACGAGTTCGGCAAGGCCACGGCCACGGCGGGCAAGGTCACGATCTCCATGCCCAACCAGGCGCCGATCCAGCACGACATCTCGATCCAGGGCGACGGCAAGGGCCCGGTCGTGGGCACAGGCGGCACATCCACCTTCACCACCACGCTCAAGCCGGGCACCTACACCTTCCTCTGCACCGTCCCGGGTCACGCCCAGGCGGGCATGAAGGGCACGCTCACCGTCAAGTAGCGAGCGCGCGGGTGAGCGGTGCCGCGTGGGTGAGCGGCATCATGTGGCCCGCGCCGTCGATCAACGTGTGCCGTGCGTGCGGAACGTGGCGCCGGATGACATCGCAGATCGCATGGTCGACGGCTGAGGTCTGCGACCCCTCGACCACGTGCACGGGCGCGGTCACGCTCGCCAGCGCGTCGAGAGTGAGCCGCTCGTCGTCGAAGAGAACGTCCCAGAGGTCTCCGCGCGTCCGCTGGGCCGCGAGAAACGTTTCGCGCCGCGGTGCCGGCCAGCGCGCGAACGAGCCGGGTCCGTTGTAGAAGTCGACGAACTCCTCGAACGCCTCGTGCCAGCGTCCGGCACGGACATTCGCGCGCCAGCGATCGCGCAGGTCGCAGATCTGGGTGTAGGCGCCGGCGTCGTGGGTGCGCAGCAACGCGTATGCCTCGGGTTCGACGACCGTGAGCGACTCCACGACCTCCGGTGCCACAGCGGCAACGCGGAGCGCGGTTGCGCCGCCCCACGAGAACCCCACCAGGCGGATCGGCGCGTGGACATGGTCGGCGGCCGCGTAGACCTGATCGGCGTAGTCGTCGACAGTCCGGCTTTCGGCCACGCCCAGGCCGGTGCCGCCGTGGTGGGCCTCGATCGCGACGAGCCGGTGGCCACCGGGCCAGAGCGCGAAGACCTGTTTCCACTCGCCGGCGCTGCCGACGCCGCTGTGCAGGAACACGACGGGAGCGCCGGTGCCCTGCTCGACGACCTTGACGCCGCGCCCCAGCGGTGTGCGGAGGATCGAGGTGACGGTCATGGGGGAAGCGTTGCAGGGCGTCGCCATCTGTATGCGAACATACGTTCGTGTCCGAGCAGGCGGCCATCCTCCACGCGGACCTCGATGCGTTCTTCGCCTCGGTGGAGCAGCGCGACAACCCGCGGCTGCGCGGGCGGCCGGTCATCGTCGGCGGCGGCGTGGTGATGGCGGCGAGCTACGAGGCACGCGCGCGCGGTGTCCGGTCCGCGATGGGCGGGAGGCGCGCCAGGCAACTGTGTCCTGACGCGATCGTGGTGCAGCCGCGCTTCCACGCCTACGTGGAGGCCAGTCGCGCGGTGTTCGAGCTGTTCGAGCAGGCCGCGCCGGTGGTGGAGGCGATGTCGATCGACGAGGCGTTTCTCGACGTCCGCGGCCTCGAGCACATCTCGGGCCGGCCGGAGCAGATCGCGGCGCGGCTGCGGCGGGACGTGCGGCAGCGCGTGGGCCTGCCGATCACCGTCGGCGTCGCGCGCACCAAGCACCTGGCGAAGGTCGCGAGCGGGGTCGCGAAGCCGGACGGCCTGCTCGTCGTGCCGCCCGATGGCGAGCGCGAGTTCCTCCACCCGCTCGCGGTCGAGTGCCTCTGGGGCGTGGGGCCGAAGACCGCCGAGCGGCTGCACGCGCGCGGGATACAGACCGTCGGCGACCTTGTGCGCCATAGCGAGCCCATGCTCGTCTCGCTGCTCGGCCGCGCCGCAGGCCGCCATGCGTACGCCCTCGCGCACAATCGCGACCCGCGGCGCGTCGACGGCCGTCGCCGGCGTCGCTCCGTGGGGGCGCAGTGTGCGCTGGGCATGACGACCTCGCTCGAGGCTCTCGACGCGGTGCTGCTGGCCCTGGTCGACCGCGTCACGCGCCGGATGCGCACCAAGGGCCGCGCGGGCCGCACGGTCATGCTGCGGCTTCGCTTCGCCGACTTCACGCGTGCGAGCCGGTCGCGGACGCTGCCGCGGCCCACCGCCGCGACGGAGACGGTGTTGGCCACCGCTCGTGCACTGCTCTTCGCGGAGCGGCGGACGGTCGAGCGGCGTGGCATCACGCTGATCGGCGTGGCGGTCTCCGGGCTCGAGAGCAGCGGCATCCAGCTCGAGCTGCCGTTCGAGGGGGCCGGTCGCGACGTGCTCGACGCCGTCATCGACGACGTCCGCAGCCGCTTCGGGCCTGCCGCCGTCACGCGTGCGGCACTGCTCCAGCGCGGGCCTCGCCTGGCGGCGTGGCTCTTCCCCGGCGAGGACTACGAGGGCGACGGCTGAGGCGCCATCCGCGCGTGCGGGCTCGTGGAATCAACCATCTAGGACGAGCGGCGCTGCCGGAAGAGTGTCGCTCCGATCGCCACCGCGACGAAGATCGCGATCGTGATCGGCCATCCCACGGCGTGGGTGATCGAGCGAAACAGCAGCCAGATGAAGATGCCGCGGCCGACGGCGAGCACCCCCATCGCCGGATGCAAGGCGAGAACGTGCGCATGCATGTCTTCGAGGGTAGGGTGGCGCGGTAACCGCCGGCTAAGAGATCCGCAGGCGGTAGATGCCGATCGCGTCGCGGGCATCCGCGCTGACCGACCAGCGCCGCTCCGCCTGCTCGACGAACGCGCCCGCTGCGGGACGGCCGGGATCGGCCAGCCACACCTCGTGGCCGAGGCGAGGCAGGAGCGACAGCAGCTGGCCCACGCCAGCGCGCTCGTACAGGACGTCGGACGCGAGGACGAGGTCGAAGGGCCCGCGCTCGACGAGCTCGTCGGCCGCGTCCCAGTCGACCTCTGCGGTGGCCAGGTCGAGCCCGTTGTCGCGCGCGTTGCGCTCGACGAGCGGCAGCGCCTCCGGGTCGCCGTCGGTGGCCAGGACCTCCGCGCCTCCGCGTGCCGCCACCAGGCTCGGCACCGCCAGGCCGCAGCCCAGCTCCACCACGCGGAGCCCGTCGACGCGCGCCACGGCGAGCTCGCGCGCCAGCGCCACGCCGCTGCGCCACAGCACCGCCCAGTAGGGCACGAGCGGCGCCCATTCCACCGGGCCGTCGTCCGGCAGCTCGGCCCCGTCGCTCGGCTGGAGGATGCGGAGGTTGTCGCCCGGGAGGGAGACCTCGCACGGCACGAGATCGATGCTGTCGATTTCGGCGCTTCCCATTCGTCTAGTACGCGACCATTCCGAAAAGGAGGAAGCGATGAAGTACATGATGCTGATTCATCAGGGCGACACCCCGACACCCCGCGATCCCGAGGCCTGGGGCCGCCTGCCGGAGGAGGAGCAGCAGCGGGTCTTCGCGGATTACAAGGCGCTGAACGAGACGCCGGGTGTGACCCCGGGCCTCGCGCTGAAGGATCCCGCAAGCGCGACGACGGTGCGCGTGGAGGACGGCAGGACGCTCACCACCGACGGCCCGTTCGTCGAGCTGAAGGAGGCCATAGGCGGCTACTTCCTGCTCGAGGCGGACAACCTCGACACCGCGATCGAGGTGGCCTCGCGGGTTCCGGCCGCGCGGCTCGGCGGCGCGATCGAGGTGCGGCCGATCGAAGAGTGGTAGCGGTGGTCGAGGCGGCGTTCCGCGAGCACTGGGGCTACGTGGTCGCCGCGCTGATCGGCTTCCTCGGCGACTTCGACCTCGCCGAGGAGGCCGCTCAGGAGGCGTTCGCCGTGGCCGCGGAACGGTGGCCCCGCGACGGCACCCCGGCGAACCCGCGCAACTGGCTCGTCACGACCGCTCGCAACCGCGCGATCGACCGGGTCCGCCGCAACCGGACCCTCGCCGAGAAGACGCGGCTGCTCGACGTACCCGAGGCGGTGGAGGACGACGTGGACACGACGACCTTCGAGGACGAGCGACTCGAGCTGATCTTCACCTGCTGTCACCCTGCGCTTGCGCTCGAGGTGCAGGTGGCGCTCACGCTGCGCACGCTTGGCGGGCTGACGATATATGAGATCGCGCGCGCCTTCCTCGTCTCTGAGGCCAGCAT
>JAICJV010000046.1 GCA_025928265.1 Thermoleophilaceae bacterium | reverse complement strand
GCCGTCGACGGGGAACGCGTGGCCCGCGCGGCGGTTGCGCTCGGCGTAGAGGTGGATGAGCTCGCCCGCGAGTGCCTCGGCCGCCTGGCGCGCGCGCAGCTTCTGCTGCTCCCACTGCTTGCCGCCGAGCTTCGAGAGCGGTGGGTCGGTCGCGTCGGCGCCCACGTAGCGGCTGATCTTGTACAGCTGGTCGCTCGGCACGAACACGCGATCGCCGTCCTTGTACTCGAGCTCGAGGTAGTCGCGAGTGACGCCGCCCACGGTCTTCGTCTCGAAGCCGGTGAAGCGCGCGATTCCGTGGTCCTCGTGCACGACGGCCGAGCCCGCGCGGAGGTCGGTGAAGCTCACCATCGCGCCGCGACCGGTGGCGGGGCCCGCGGGGCGCTCGGTGCGGCGCCGCCTGAGCAGGCGGTGCTCGGGCAGGATCGCGAGCTTCAGCCCCGGCGCCAGGAAGCCCTCGCGCAGGTTCGCGGTGGCGAACGTGACGCCGGGCTCGCGCGGCGCCGGCTGGCCGCCCAGGAACTCGGCTCGCAGCCGCGCCATGTTGTAGGCGGCGCGCTCGCCCTCCCCCTTGCGCGCCCACGCGACCACGGTGCGGTAGCCCGAGCGCACGAGCTTCTCGAGCTCGGGCTCGGCCTCGCGCAGCGAGCGAGCGCTGGTGTCGGCGCCCTGCGCGCGGAACTCGTGCGGCTGGTCCTGCGAGATGCTCGAAAGGCTCAGCGAGGCGCGCGGCTCGAGGCTCGCCTTGAGGTCATCCGGGCTGAGGTAGAGGTCGTGCGCGTCCTGGTCGTGGAAGCTGGTCGTGACCTCCTGCCAGTAGTCGGCGAGCGACGGGTCGACCTCCTCCTCCTGCGCCACGGCCACCAGCGCGCTCTCGGGGACGAGCGACATGAAGTCGCAGAAGCGGTCCACCGGCAGGACCTCCGCGATGTCCGGGCGCTGCTCGGCGTCCGTCTCGAGCGCGGCGATCTCGGCGGCCTCGCGGTGCTCCGGGCCGATCTCGGCGGCGGGCGCGATCTCGATCCGCTCGGCCTCCTCCAGCGACCGCTGAGTGAAGGTGGAGAAGAAGGTGAGCCGCTCGACCTCGATGTCGAAGAGCTCGCAGCGCACGGCGCGCTCCTCGGTGGCGGGATAGACGTCGAGGATGTCGCCGCGGATGGCGAACTGGCCGCGATCCTCGACCTGGTCGCAGCGCTCGTAGCCCGCCGCGACCAGCGCGTCGGCGGTCTCCTCGAGGTCGAGCACGCCGCCCTTCTCGATCGTGAAGCCCTGCGGGCGAAGATCGGGGTCGGGAACCTTCTCGGCGAGCGCCGCGGCGCTCGCCACGACCACGGCGGCGCCCTCCGGGCCGGGCTCAGCGGCGAGCGAGTCGAGCGCGGCCACGCGCAGGCCCACCAGGTGCGGAGGGGGCGCCAGCTGCGACTCGTAACGGACACCACGGGCCGGGTAAAGGCGCACGAGGCGCGGGCGCAGGAACGCGCGCAGGTCCGCCGCCAGGTCGCGGGCGGCGCGGTCGTCGCCGGTCACGATCAGCGCGGGGCGGTCGCGGTGGTCGTCCACCAGGGCCGCGACCAGATATGGCCGCAGGGACTGCGACACGAACGCCCGCTCAGCGGTCCCACCGCCGTTCACCGCAGCGTTCGAGAGCGCGTTGAACGCGCTGTCGTCGTGGGCGTATGTGAGCAGCTCGCGGAGGGCCATGGGCACGCGGAAAGGCCGCCCGGGGCGGCCCGCGCGGCTCCGGGTTCGAGTCTAGAGCGCGCGTCACGTGGCGTTCTGGCACGCTGGAGCGGTGCTGGCCGATCCGTCCGAGTTCCCCGCCGCCCGCGGCTACCTCGACACCGCCTCGGTCGGCCTTCCGCCTTGCCGCACGCTCGCCGCGATGCGCGCTGCGCTCGACGAGTGGGGCTCCGGACGAGCCCGCCCGCAGGATCAGGACGTCTTCGTCGAGCGCTCGCGCGCGGCGTTCGCGCGAATCGTCGATGTGAGTGCCGGCGAGGTCGCCATCGGTGCGAACGTTTCGTCGTTCGCGGGAGCAGTGGCCGCATCGTTGCCCTCCGGCGCCGAGGTGCTGGTGGCCGACGGGGACTTCACGTCGATCCTCTTCCCGTTCCTCGTGGCCCGGCGGCGCGGCGTGCGGGTGACGAGCGTGCCGCTCGACCGCATCGTCGAGTCGATCCGCGCGAGCACGGATCTGGTCGTGGTGTCCGCCGTCCAGTCGTCCGACGGGACATTGATCGACCTGCACGGGCTGGCCGACGCAGCCGCCGCCCACGACGCGCGCACTTTCGTCGACCTGACGCAGGCGGCCGGCTGGTACCCGGTCGAGGCCTGGCGGTTCGACTGGACGGCGTGCGGCGCGTACAAGTGGCTGCTCTCGCCGCGTGGCGCCGCGTTCTTCACCGCGCAGTTCGAACGGCTCGATGAGGTCGACCCGCTGTTCGCCGGCTGGTACGCAGGGCAACATCCATGGCAATCGATCTATGGACTCCCGCTGCGCCTGGCGGACGACGCGCGCCGCTTCGACCTGTCGCCCGCCTGGCTCTGCTGGGCCGGCGCGGCGCAGGCGCTGGAGCTTGTGGCAGACCTCGACCCGCAGCGTGTGCAGGCGCACGCGCTGGAGCTCGCGAACGCGCTACGCGCCGGGCTCGGACGCGAGCACACCTCTACAACGACGAAGACGACGTGGCGGCCTGCCTCGCCGCGGCGAGCTAGGCGAGCTCGCTGGTGGTGTTCAACGCCCCTCCACCAGCCGCTCGGTGGCGTCGGCGGCCCGCTCGATCAGGTCGCGCACGAGGTCCGGCGACTCGCTGAACCGCCCGAGCACGTAGCCCGCGACGATGTCCGGATCGGTCGAGTCCGGCCGGCCTACGCCCACGCGGACGCGGTGGAAGTCGGCGCCGCCGAGCTCGCGTTTGAGCGACTTCAGCCCGTTGTGCCCCGCGAGTCCGCCTCCGAGGCGCACCTTCACCTCGCCGAACGGCAGGTCGATCTCGTCGTGGATGGCGACGATGCGGTCGAGCGGCACTCCGAGCGCGCCGCGCGCAGGACCCGCGGAGCGGCCGGCCTCGTTCATGTAGGTCTGCGGCAGCAGAACGCCGACGCGCGGGCCGCCGGGCATCGTGCGCCCGCCGGTGAAGAGGCCGGCGTACCTCTTCTTCGCGCGCGGCAGGTCCCAGCGCTCGGCCAGACGGTTCGCGACCTCGAAGCCGATGTTGTGGCGGGTGCGCGCGTAGCGGTCGCCGGGGTTTCCGAGACCGACTATCAACCAGTCGACGCGGCCGCCCGACGGCTCGCGGCGAAGGAGGCTCAGGAGCCCTCGGACTCCTCGCCGCCCGCGGCCTCGGCCTCGTCGCCGGTGGCACCTTCGGCGGCAGCCTCGGCTTCCGCACTCTCGGCTGCCTCGCCCTCGGCCACGAGCTCGGTCTCCTCCTCGACCTCGGGCTCCTCGGGCACCTCGGTCGGGATGGTGATGGTGGCGATGACGGTCTCCTCGGGGTCGTCGAGGAAGGTGACTCCGCTCGGCGCGGTCAGCTCGGCGAGCGTGAGCGTGCCGGCGCTCTCGAGCCGCGACACGTCCGCGTCGATCCGCTCGGGGATGTCGCCCGGCAGCGCCTCGATGTTCAGCTCGCGGGTGACCTGCTCGAGCACGCCGCCCTCCTTCACGCCGGGTGCCTCCTCGGCGCCGTGGACCTCGACCAGCACCGTGGTCTGGATGGCCACGTTGAGGTTCACCTGGAGCATGTCGATGTGCATCACGTCGCTGCGAACGGGATGCAGCTGCTGGTCCTTGACGATCACCGGGATCGCGTCGCCGTCGAACTTGAGGTCGAACACCGCGACACCGGAGCTCAGGAGGCGCGCCAGCTCACGGTCGTTCGCCCGGAACGGGCGCGGCTCCATGCCGGTGCCGTAGACGATCCCGGGGACGAACCCCTCTCGGCGCAGGCGGCGCGTGGCGCGCGAGCCCTCGACTGCGCGCGGCTCGACGGTGAGTTCAGGTCGGCCTTGAGCCATGACGGTGCCGGAGTGTAGCGAGCAGGTACTGGTAGAAAGGGGGCGAGATGGCGCGAGGGGACGAGTCGATCCCGGCGGGGCGCGTTCAGCGCACGGCCAAGGTGGGGCAGGCGATCGGGAGCTCCGGAGCGCGCTATGCGGGGACCCGAGCGCGGAACCTCGTGCGGTCCTCCGACGAGCGCGCGACGGAGCTCGAGAAGCGCCACCTCGAGACCGCCGCAAAGATGGTCGACACGCTCGGCCAGCTCAAGGGCGCCGCGATGAAGATCGGCCAGCTCGCCTCGTTCATCGACACCGAGTTCCTGCCGCCGGAGTACCGCGAGCTCTACCAGGACAAACTCGCGACGCTGCGCTCCGAGGCGCCGCCGATGCCGTGGAAGAAGGTGCGCCAGGTGCTCGAGGAGGAGTGGGACGAGCCGCCGGAGGACCTGTTCGAGGAGTTCGAGGAGGAGGCGGCCGCGGCCGCGTCGATCGGCCAGGTGCATCGTGCGACGCTGCCCGACGGACGTCGCGTGGCGGTGAAGATCCAGTACCCCGGCGTAGCCAAGGCGCTCCGCGCGGACATGCAGAACGCCGGGATGATCATGCGGCTGGCGAAGGCGATCGCGCCCGGTCTCGACGCCAAGGCCGCCGCCGAGGAGCTCAAGGCGCGCGTGCTCGAGGAGCTCGACTACGAGTACGAGGCGCAGAACCAGCGCACCTTCGCTCGCGCCTATCGCGGGCACCCGTTCATCCACGTGCCGGACGTGGTCACTCGTCTCTCCCGCACACGCGTTCTGGTCAGCGAGTGGGTCGACGGGATGAGCTTCGAGGAGGTGAAGGAACTGCCGCAGGAGGAGCGCGATCGCTTCGGGGAGATCGTGTGGCGGTTCTGCTTCGGCTCGATCTTCCACCTGCACCACTTCAACGCCGACGCACATCCCGGCAACTACGTGTGGATGGACGACGGGCGCGTTGCGTTCCTCGACTTCGGCATGACCAAGCAGCTCGACGCCGAGCAGATCGAGCTGGAGACCGCCGCGGTGCGCGCGGTGCTCGACGACAACCCGGAGGAGCTGCGCCGCGCACTCGCCGACCTCGGCTTCCTCGCCAAGCCCAAGCGCGTGGACGCCGAGCGGCTGATGGAGCACGTGCGTGCGGTGGGCGGCTGGTACCTCGAGGACCGCGAGGTGCGGATCGACTCGGACCTCGTGATGAACGTGATGACGGCGGTGACCGACCCGCGTTCCGAGTTCTATGCGCTGATGCGGCGCGAGAACCTGCCCGCCAACGAGCTGATGGGACGGCGGATGGAATTCGGCGTACTGGCGGTACTCGGGCAGTTGCAGGCCACGCGCAACTGGTTGAGGATCGGCTCCGAGTGGTGGTTCGGCGAGGAGCCGTCGACCGAGCTGGGTCGCGAGGAGCGCGCGTTCTTTGCAGCGCACGGCGATCGCCGGTCAGGCAGACTCACGCGGCCCGGGACATGACCATGGATCTGACGACAGCCGAAGTCGACGAGCTCTTCCAGCTGGCGCGCGCGTCCGAGGACCCGGAGGCGTACTGGTCCTGCGTCACCCAGTTGCATGCGCGCGGCGGCGAGCGAGCGTTCCGCCTGGCCAGCGTGCTGTGCGACAGCATCCTCGCGGGCGAGCGCTGCCTCGGCGCGGACGTGCTCGGCAAGCTCGACGGCTACAGCGAGCAGAGCCGCGTGATGCTCCGCCCGCTGCTCGGCGACGACAGCCCCGCGGTTCTCGCCGCCGCCGCGGCGAGCGCCGGCTTCACGCATGACGACGAATCCGTCGAGCAGCTCGTCGCCTTGTCCGCGCACCCGGAGCGCGGCGTGCGCTTCGCGGCCGTCACCGCGCTGCTGCGCCTCGACGACGAGCGCGGCGTGGCGGCGCTGGTCGAGCTGTCGGCCGACGGCGACGGCGAGGTGCGCGAGTGGGCCGAGCAGGCCCTCGATCAGCTCAAAGGCGCTGCGGGCTAAGCGGGTCCGAAAACCGAGCAGTCCAAGGACGCAGGGAGCGGATAGGGCGGCAGCCCATTCGCGACCGAGGACGCAGGAATGCGACGGTTTGCAGGGGCCGCTAGAAGAGCTGATTCTCTCCCGCGAAGATCTCGCTGACCGAGTCGTCGGTGAAGATCCGGCGCACGGTGTCGGTGAGGATGTCCGCGCAGGTGAGCTGGCGAATCAGGTCCGGCGCGCCGGGGCGCAGCGGGACGGTGTCGGTCACCACGATCCCCGACAGCGGCGAGCTCGAGAGCGTCTCGTACGCGCGGCCGGAGAAGATGCCGTGCGTGGCGACGGCGTACACCTCGCGCGCGCCTTCGTCGAGGACGGTCTGCGCCGCGGCCGCGAGCGTGCCGCCGGTGTCGATGATGTCGTCGACGATCACCGCGCGCTTGCCGGCCACCTCGCCGATCACGTAGCCGATCTCCGCGACCTGCTGCGCCGGCCGCTCCTTCTCGAGCAGCGCGTACGGGGCGCCCACCTTCTGGGCGAACTTGCGGGTGAGCTTCACGCGGCCGGCGTCCGGCGAGATGATCACCAGGTCGTCGGCCGGGCCGAGCTGGTCGCTCACGTACTGGCTCAGGATCGGCATGGCGGTCATGTGGTCGACCGTCTTCGAGAAGAAGCCCTGCATCTGGCCGGCGTGCAGGTCCATCGTGACGAGGCGGTCGATGCCCGCGGTCTCGAGCATCTTCGCCACGAGGCGCGCGGTGATCGGCTCGCGGGGCGCGGACTTCTTGTCCTGGCGTGAGTAGCCGTACCACGGGGTGACCGCGATCACTCGGTGAGCGGAGGCGCCGACGGCGGCGTCCACCATCACGAGCAGCTCCATGAGGGCGTCGTTGACCGTGATGCCCTCGGGCGGGTTGCCGGCGATCGAGTTGACGATGAAGAGGTCGGCGCCGCGGATCGACTCGGCGTAGCGGCAGTAGACCTCGCCGTCGGTGAACGTCTTCAACCCGGGGTCGGTGAGCTCGAGGCCCAGCTTGCCCGCGATGCGCGTGCCCAGGTCGCGGCTGGCGCGGCCCGAGGTGATCATCAGGCGCTTGTCGTACGACACATCGAGGCTAGTCGCCTGCGTGGCCGTGTGGACGTCGAGCGAGGTCATCGGTCCTGCTGCTCCTGGTCGATCCGCTGTCGGTAGCCCTCGATGTTCTTCTGCGGCGCTCGCGAGACTCCGAGGGCCCCGTCGGGCACGTCGTTGGTGATCACCGAGCCAGCCGCAGTGTACGCCGAGTCCCCGACGCTAACGGGTGCAACGAAGGAGTTGTGGACGCCGGTCCGGGCGTCCTTGCCGATCCGCGTCCGGTTCTTCACGCCGCGGTGGTAGTTGGCCGTGATCGCGCCGCCGCCGACGTTCGCCTTCTCCCCCACGTCGGCGTCCCCGATATACGACAGATGGGGGACCTTGGCGCCAGGGCCGATGATGGACTTCTTGACCTCGACGAAGGTGCCGATCTTGGCGCCGTCGCGCACGTCTGCCTCCGGGCGCAGGTAGGCGAACGGGCCCACCGTGGCGCCGTCGGCCACCCTGCACTCGACCAGGACCGAGTGCAGCAGCGTGACGCCGTCGCCCAGTTCCGCGTCGGTCATCGTGGTTCCCGGACCGACATCGCAGCGCGCGCCGATCTTGGTCTGGCCTCGCAGCGTGACACCGGCGCCCACCGTGGTGTCGTCGCCGATCTCGACCGTCGCGTGGATGTCCACCGACTCCGGCGCCGTGAAGGTGACGCCGTCGCGCGCCAGTCGTGCCAGGACGCGGCGCTGCGCGTGCCGGGTGACCTCCATCAGGTCGGCGCGGTTGTTCACGCCCATCGCGCCCAGCGTGTCGCCCGTCTTGAACGGCACCACCGTCAGGCCGCGCTCGCGCATGATCGGGAAGACGCCGGTGAGGTAGCGCTCGCCGTCGGTCTCGCCGACAGCGTCGAGCGCGCGCACGAGCTCGGGGCCGTTGAACGCGTAGGTGCCGATGTTGATCTCGCGGATCGCGAGGACTTCCGCCGGCACGCCCTCGGTGTATTTCGTCTCGACGATCTCCTTCACCGAGCCGTCGTCGTCGCGGACGATCCGGCCGTACGCGGTGGGGTCGAGCTCGTCGGTGGTGAGGAGCGTGGCCGTGGCGTTCTCGTCGCGGTGCTTGCTCACGAGGCCCTCGACGGTCTCGGCGGAGACGAGCGGAACGTCGCCCGACAGCACCACCACGGTCTCGCTCTGCTCGAGCGCCTCGCGCGCGGCCAGCACCGCCGACCCGGTTCCCTCGCCCTCGTGCTGGGGCGCGCTCTCGACGCCCTCGGGCAGATGCTCCGCGACGCCGTCGCCCGGCCGTGTGACGCACACCACGCGATCCGCGCCGGCGGCACGGGCGGCCGCCACGACCCAGTGGACCATGGGAACGCCGCAGACTGGATGCAGGACCTTCGGCAACGCCGACTTCATTCGGGTGCCCTGGCCCGCGGCCATGATGAGCGCGGTGAGCTGCGGGGCCATCAGGGTGCGCAGGGTAGCGGCCGGGCCTATGCTGCGCTGGCCGCCGTTGGGGGATCGTCTAACTGGTAAGACGCCAGGTTTTGGTCCTGGTAATCGGGGTTCAAGTCCCTGTCCCCCAGCTTCGGCCGCTCCACTGTCCTGGATAGACCCCCTCCTAGGGGTATAGGGCAGGATTGTCGCCCGGGGTACAACCGGGTCAGATGGTGTCCGAGGACATCGAGGACGACGAAGCGGAGAGTTCGTAGCTAGCGCACCAGCTGCAGCTCCGCGCGCCCGTCACCGGCCTCCGCCTCGTCCCACGACAGCACCTCCAGCGTGCAGCCGCAGTCGCACGCCAGCACCTCGAGTTCCTCGAGCGTGCCCCAGGCCTCGAAGGTGTCGGCGCAGTCGCCGTCGGAGCAGATCAGCTTCGCGTGGAACATGCGCGCGAAGCCTCGGCGCGGCGTCGGACGCTATGGGCGATCCGGTTCGTCGCGCGGGACCTGGCCGGCCTCGGTACCCGGCTCGGCTGAGGGGCCGCGGGGGGCGGCGATGCCGAGCACGCGCATCGCCTTCAGGCCCAGCCCGAGGCGCTCGCGGCCGTCGGTCGAGCCGACGTCGAGCCCCGTGAGCTCGCGCACGCGCTCGAGGCGGTAGCGGATCGTGTGGCGGTGCGTGTACAGCTTCGACGCCGTCTTCGCGACGTTCCCGTCGGCGTCGAGGAATGACTCGAGAGTCCGCACCAGGTCGGTGTCGTACTGCTCGTCGTAGGCCACCAGCGGCGCGACGGTCTCGTCGTGGAAGCGGCGCAGCTCGGCCGGGTCCTCGCTCATCGCGGGCAGCAGCAGGCGGTACGCGCCCGTGTGCTCGAACGACAGCAGCTGCGTGCCCTGCGCCTCCGCCACATTCGCGGCCAGCAGCGCCTCCGAGCCGGCGCGCTGGACGTCGACGGGGTCGGTGGCCGGGCGGCTGAGCGCGACCGCGATCGAGTAGGACGACAGGTTGGCGTCGAGCTCGCGGCGGATCGCCTCGGCCACGCGGTGTGCCAGCTCGCCGTCGGCGCCCGGGACGAGCACGACGATCTCGCCGTCGTGGTTGCCCGGCCGGTCGGTGAGGTCGACGGCCGCCGCGAGGGAGCCGGTGGAAACTCCGCGCGCGCCACGCTCGACGATCGAGAGCACACGCGCGCGCCAATCGCCCTCCTCGGGCACCTGCGGGTGCGCGCGGGCGACGACCACGCTCGCGCCGGCCTCCAGGCTCACGTTCATCTCCTTGCCGACCGCGACGATGTTCTCGCGATCCGTCACGCGCCGGTCGAGCAGGTCGCGCAGGAAGCTCGCGACGGCGGCCTCGCTCGCGCGCTCGGGCGCGGTAGCGCGGTCGACCTCGAGGGCCAGCAGCGTCGCGAGCCAGCGGATGAGCGCGGGCGGCGGCGCCTCGCCGCGCGCCCGGTGGCGCAGCTCGCCGACAACCTCGCCGCCGGCACGGAGCTCGGCCACGTCACCCTGCGAGAGCACCGCGCGCTCGTCGGCCGGCGACGCGGCCGCGACGGCCAGCACGCTGCCGGACGCGTCCACCACCACGATGCTCGCGTTCAGGGCGCGCGAGATCGAGCGTGCGACCTCGGGTAAGCCGGCGCCGTTCTCGACGGTCGAGGTGACCTCGGCTACCGCGTCCAGGAACGCGCTCGTCGCAGCATGAGAGGAAGGAGCCTCCATCGCGCCCGCCGGTAGCGAAGCGGAACGCTCGGTTCCGGCGGCCTGCTTGGGGTGGCGCGAACCGCCCTGCACCGGAACCTCCGTTCCTTTAGCCCCACTGGCTGTAGGTCCAGAAGATCGCGAAGCCGATCCCGAGACCCACGCCGACGAGTGTGGCGAGGATGAACAGCGTCATGAATGCCGCGCCGATGCGCTCCCACCAGCGGCCGTAGGACGTCCACGCGGGCACGACGATCAGACCGACGTATGCGATCAGCACGACGAGCCCTCCGCCGCCGAGGGCGATCTCAGTTGCCGACAGTTGAGACAGGTTCATGCGTAGCGGGCCCGTCGGGCGGTTCGGCCGACGTCCCATTGTTGCGAACGTAGCCGACGATGAGGGCGGCAGCGCCGACCAGGCCGAAGATAGCGGCGCCGATCCCCCAGCCGCCCGCGACGTCCGACGGCCAGTGAACCTCGAGGAAGACGCGCGACGCGCCGATCGCGGCGCTGGCTACGAGCGCGACGATCACGAGCGTCGCGCGGCTCGCCAGGTTGGGCAACACGCGCGCGGCGATCACCGCCATCGCCACGTAGGTCGTGGAGTACGCGGCGTGACCGCTCGGGTACGCGGAGCCCCACGTTCCCGCGAGCGGATGCGGCGGCCGCGGCCGGTCGACGGCGCCCTTCGTGACGTGCACCGCGACGTAGACGAGGAGCACCGAGACGACGAGCGCCAGGAGTTCGACGGGGCGCTTGCGCATCGCCAGCAGGACGGCCGCGACGAGCGTCAGGCCACCCACCACGGGTGACGACCCGAACACGCTAACAACCTTCGCGACGTCGACCCCGAAACCGGTCCTGAGGTTGCCCGCGAGGTCGAGCAGGCTCGCGTCCATCGGGGTGGGCCCGGGGTCCATGTCCACCGTGACGAGGTACGCCACGAACACGTAGGCGCCGACTCCGGCGACGGCGACCGCGGTCGTGAGCTCGAGACCGAGGTCGCCGGGGGTGATCCGACCCCACACGAACTTGACCTGCGGCCACACCACGCGCCAGACCGGGTGGATGACCGCGCGCCAGGTCCCGCGCCCCACGGCGGCGAGCGGACGCAGCAGCGGCCGGCGCGACTGACGCTCGACCCACGCGACGAATGCGGCACGCTTCTCGTCGTCGCGCAGCTGACGGTAGGTCCACACCACGGCCACGATCAGCGCGACGAGGATGCCGAAGACGAAGGTCGCACGGCCGGCGATGCTCGCGACCTGGTGGAACGACCGGTAGAAGAAGAAGCCGAGCAGCAGGTAGCCCGTCGCCCACAGCCCGGTGCCGATGACGCTGTACGGGATGAAGCGCCCGTAGCGCATGCCGGACGAGCCCGCGACGAACGGTGCCACCGCGCGGACGAGCCCGATGAAGCGCCCGATCAGGATCGTCTTGCCGCCGTGGCGCTTGAAGTAGTCCTCGACCTGGTCGAGCCGCTCATGGGTGATCTTGAACTTGGGCCCGTGGCGCTCGAGGAAGCCGCGGCCGAGGCGCCGGCCGATGAAGAAGCTGGTGGAGTCGCCCGCTATGCAGCAGGCCCAGGTGAGGCCGATCAGCGGCAGGATCTCGATGGTGCCCTGACCCGCGATCACGCCGCCGACGATGACCGTGAACTCGCCCGGGGCGACGAGCCCGACGAACGCGCCCGTCTCGAGGAAGGCCATCACGCCGACGAGGACGTACGTGCCGCTGCCGAGCGCCTTGGCCAGGTCCTCGATCAGCTTGTCGGCGCTCGGCAACCCGCTGAGCACGCCGCTCGCGTAGACGCCGAGCGCGACCGCGGCGATGAGCAGCACGACGAAGCGCTCGCGCGGGATCTTCCGCCGGCGCCAGATCGCGAATGCCGCGAGCGCGACCGCGACTACGGCGGCGACGATGTGCGAGGGCTTCACGGGGGGCTGCGCTGAAGCGAGGTCACGAGCGAATCGGACAGTAAAGCGGCCGCCTCATCAGCTTCGGTAAACGACTCGAACACGCCGAACGCGGTCGGTCCCGATCCGGTGATGTTGGCGGCGAGCGCACCGGCTTCGCGGAGCGCGCCGAGCGTGCGAGTGAGCTCCGGCCGCAGCGACAGCGCCGCCGCCTCGAGGTCGTTCTCGAGCCCGCGTGCGAACGCGGCGAGCGGCGCGGCGGCAAGGCGACGCAGCGCCCCCGGGTCGAGCGCCGGGCGGGTGCTCGGAAGCCGGTCCGCCTCGGCGTAGACGGCCGCCGTCGAGAGACCTTCGGGCGCGGGGACGAGCACGAGCGTCATGTCCGGGATGTCGATCGGCTCGACACCCTCGCCCGCGCCGGTCACGAGCGCGTGGCGCGGGTCGATCTGGCTCGGCACGTCGGCGCCGATGCGCGCGCCGAGCGCGCGCAGATCGTCGGCGTTCAGCGGCTCACCGGCGATCGCGTTGGCCGCGCGCAGCGCCGCGGCGGCGTCGGCGCTACCGCCGCCGAGGCCGGCGGCCACCGGGATGCGCTTGCGGATCTCCACGCGCAGCGGCGGGACATCGCCTGCCTCGGCGCGGAACGCCTCGAGCGCGCGCGTGACGAGGTTCGGCCCCGCGATGCCCGCGCAGACGACCTCGTCGCGCTCGGCCGGTTCGAATGAGAGCTCGTCGCAGAGGTCGAGCGACGCGAAGATCGAGCAGAGGTCGTGCAGTCCATCGGCGCGGCGCGGGCCGACATGCAGCACGAGATTGACCTTCGCGGGTGCTAGCTCGCGGACCACGACAGCTCGCTCACGAGGGCGGCGAAGTCCTGCGGCCCGAGCCGCTCGGCACGCGCGTCGGCCGGGTGGCCGAGCCGCTCGAGCGCCGCGCGCGCGGCGTCGCGAACCCCCTCCGGTGCGGCCGGCGCGAGCGCGAGCGATCCCGCCAGCGCCTTGCGGCGATGGGCGAACGCCGCGTGCACGAGCCCCACCAGCGCGGGGTCCGGTGGCGGCGAGTGGCGCCGCAGGACGACCAGCGCCGACTCGACGTTCGGGACCGGATGGAACACCGTGCGCGGCACGCGCCGCTCGACCCGCACGTCGCAGGACAGCTGCGCGATGACAGAGCTCGCGCCGTAGGTCTTGGAGCCCGGTCCCGCCGCCAGCCGCTCGGCCACCTCGCGCTGCACCATCCCCACCCACAGCCGCGCCTGCGGCAGCTCCTGCACCGACTTGAGCAGCACCGTCGCGGCCACGCCGTACGGGAGGTTGGCCACGACCTTGCCGGGCGCGGGCTCGAACCCGCCGAAGTCGAGCTTGACCGCGTCGCCGATGTGCAGCGTCGCGCGCTCGCCGAACGGCGCGAGCGCGTCCTCGAGCGCCGGCGCGAGGGTCCGGTCGATCTCCACCACGTGCAGGTGAGCGACGCGCTCCGCGAGGTATTCCGACAGGACGCCGAGCCCGCCGCCCACCTCGAGCACGACGTCGGGCGAGTCGAGTTCGGCGACCCGGCCGATCACGTCGAGGATGTTGTCGTCGATCAGGAAGTTCTGGCCGAGCTCGCGGTTCGGGCGCACGCCGAACTCGCGCATCCGCCGCAGGCTCGCCTGCCGCGGCTCGGCCATCACCATCCGAACACGCGCGCGGCGTTGCGCTCCACCGTCGCGTCGAGATCCTCGTACGAGACGCCGCGCAGCTCCGCCACGTAGCGCGCCGTGTGCACCACGTTGGCCGGCTCGTTGCGCTTGCCGCGGACCGGCTGCGGCGAGAGGAACGGCGAGTCGGTCTCCACGAGCAGCAGCTCGTCGGGGACGTCGCGCGCCGCTGCCTGCAGGTCGGTCGACTTCGGATAGGTGACGTTGCCGGCGAACGAGCAGAACCAGCCGCGCTCGACGCACTCGTCGAGGCGCCCCGGTGCCGAGAAGCAGTGCATGATCACGGTGAGGCCGTCGGCGTGCTCGCGCAGGGCGCCGAACGTGTCCTCCTCCGCCGCGCGCGTGTGGATGACGAGTGGCAGCCCCGCGCGCCGGGCCAGGTCGATGTGGGCGAGGAACGCGCGCATCTGGTCCTCGCGCGGGGCGTGGTCGCGGTAGTAGTCGAGGCCGGTCTCACCGATCGCGCGAACCCGTTCGTCGGCCGCCGCGCGCTCGATCGGCTCGATCTCGGCGCCGGTGAAGCCGGCCGACTCGTTGGGGTGGCGCCCGACGATCGCGTAGACCGCCTCGTGCGAATGCGCCGCCGTGAGCGCGCGCTCGATCGAGGCGTCGTCCATTCCGACGGTCGCCAGCCGTCGCACCCCGGCCTCGCCGGCGCGTGCGACAAGCTCGTCGTCCGGCGGCTCGCAGACGTCGAGGTGGCAGTGGCTGTCGATCACGCCGCTGTGGCGGACTCGATCCGCGGGAAGAGCGGCTGGAGCTCGCCCACCTCCGCGCCCCCGCCCACCGCACCGAAGCGCGCCGCGGCGATGTCCGCCGACGACTGCCCGAACGCCTCGAGAACAGCGGTCGTCTTCTCCGGCATGAACGGGTGCAGCAGAACCGAGACGACGCGGAGCCCTTCGGCCACGCCGTACAGGATCGACTCGACGCGCTCGCCCTGCGAGTCGTCTTTCGCGAGCTTCCACGGCTGCTCGTCCTGGAGGTACTGGTTGAGCCGCCGCACGTGCTTCCAGATCGTCTCGAGCGCGCCGGTCAGGTCGACCGCGTCGATCTGCTCGCAGACGCGCTCGGCCACGTTCGCGAATTCAGACGCGAGCGAGTCGTCGGCAGGCGCTTCCGGCACGGTGCCGCCGCAGTAGCGGCGGATCATGTTCGCGGTGCGGCTGACGAGGTTGCCGTACTCGTTGGCCAGCTCGCTGTCGTAGCGCTTCTCGAAGCCCTCCGGCGACACCGACCCGTCGTGTCCGAAGTTGACCTCGCGCAGCAGGTAGTAGCGCAGCGTGTCGACGCCGTAGAGGTCGATGACCTGGAACGGGTCGATGACGTTGCCGAGCGACTTCGACATCTTGTGCTCACCCATCAGCAGGTAGCCGTGCACGTACACGCGCTTCGGCACCTCCATGCCGGCTGCCATCAGGAGCGCCGGCCAGTAGACCGTGTGGAACTTGAGGATGTCCTTGCCGATCAGGTGGACGTCCGCAGGCCAGAACTCGCCCGTGAGGTCCTGCCCCTCGCGCGCGTAGGTGAGGGCGGTGTAGTAATTGAGGAGCGCGTCGAACCAGACGTAGAAGACCTGGCTCTCGTCCCACGGGACGGTCACGCCCCAGCGCAGCCGCGCGCGCGTCAGGGAGACATCGTTGAGACCGCCCTTGATGAACGAGAGCGCCTCGTTGTAGCGGACCTGCGGGCCCACGAAGTCGGGCCGCTCCGCGTACAGCTGCTCGAGCTTGTCCTGGAACGCCGACAGCTTGAAGAAGTAGTTGTCCTCCTTCTCGCGCTCGAGCTCGATCAGGTGGATCGGGCACTTGTTCCCGTCGACGAGCTCGGCGTCGGTCTTGAAGTCGGCGCAACGCGGGCAGTACCAGCCCTCGTAGGTGCCCGGGTACACGAAGCCGTTGTCATAGACCTGCTGGAGCACGCGCTGGACGGCCGCTTCGTGCTGCGAGTCGGACGTGCGGATGAAGAAGTCGTTGGTGGCGTCGAGCGTGGTGGTGAGGTCGCGGAAGCGCTGCGCGTTGCGATCGGCGAGATCGCGTGGCTCGACGCCCTGCCGCTCCGCCGCCTGCGCAACCGGCTCGCCGTGCTCGTCGGTGCCCGTGAGGAAGAAGACATCCTCGCCGCGCTGGCGCATGTGGCGCGCGAGCACGTCGGCCGCGATGGTCGTGTACGCGTGGCCGAGATGCGGCTCCGCGTTGACGTAGTAGATGGGCGTGGTGACGTAGTACGACATCCGGGCCGAAGGCTACTGGCGCGCACGTGCCCGAGCGGGAGTGGCGGCGGCGCGCAGGAGCAGCGTGAGAGCCGCGCGTGCGGGCGGGCGCTTCCTGCCGCGCGAGCCGGGCCGAGCGAGCGTCGCGGCCGCGAGCACGAGGCCCGCGCACGCGGCAAGCCATCCAAAGTCGACGCCGCCGCCGCGATGTGCGCGATGCGGGTCGCCCGCGGGCGCCGCCGACGATGCCTGTGCGGCAGCCAGGCGCGGCGCCGGGCCGCGCGCCGGCTGCAACCGGGCTGCGGGGTGCGCGGGCGCAGCATGTGGTTGCGCGGTGCGAGCGGCCGGATGACGCGAGGCCGCGATCGCGCTGCGCGGTGACTCGACGGGCGCATGGTGCGCCGAAGCAGGTGCGTGCGGCGTCGCGACCCCATGCGGCACCGGCGCGAGCGAGCGCACGGTGGCAGCGACCGGCGCCGTGATCGGCGGCGCGACCGGTACCGGCCCGACGACGACGGGCGCGGGCGCCGCGACCGGCTCGCGGACCGGGACGGGCGCCGACTGCGGGCCGGGCTCAGGCCGCGGCGCCGGCGCGAGGAAGCGCAGCGGGTCGAGGTAGGCGTGGCGGTCCCCGGCCCGGCGGACGCCGAAGTGGAGGTGCGGCTGTGCGGCCGACCGCGTGCCCGTGACGCCGACCGCGCCGACCCGCTCCCCGGCGTCGACGTGCTCACCGGATCGCACGGCGACCGACGACAGGTGGAGGTACGACAGCTCGTACTCGTCGGTGCGCTCCGCAACGGTGACGCCCGACGAGCCGACGACGCCGGCGTAGACGATCGTGCCGGAGGTGGCGGCGACCACCGGCGTTCCCACGTCGGCGCCGATGTCGATGCCGCGATGCTGGCCCGACGCGTAGGGGTTGTCCCCGTTCAGGAACTGGGTGAGCACCGGCCCCCCCACGGGCCAGGTCCAGTCCGGGTCCGCGACCGCGGACGAGACGGGCAACAGCAGGGCCGCGACGAGCGCGAGGAGGAAGGCGAGCGATCTCATGCGGCGACCATGCCGCCGCGGACCGCCCGGCGCGAGCCGATTTCACGGCCCCGTGCGCTCCGTGACGGTCCCGTTACTCAGCGTGTCCGTGCTGCAACACTTTCTCGGACTTCGCCTATTGCGCCGATGGGCACATGCGGTCATGCTGGGCACGTTCACACCGGCCTTCGTGCCGGGAGAGCGTCGCCCAGCATGCTCGCCGACCGGGGGGTTCGGCGACAAAGGGCGGGTGCGGAAGGCGAGGGGTCGCTTCGGCGTTACCCCTCGCCGTCCGTATGCCCGGATTCGGCTCCCCGCCGCTCGGTCCAGGCGCGGTAGACCGCGTTCGCGCTCGTGCCCGTCAGGCCGGAAACGATCGCCGCCGCCGGCCGCGGCCGGGCACCCGCCTCCACGAGCCCCGCGAGCGCGTCCGCCGCGACGTCCAGCTCGGCATCGCCCGAAGCCGACTGCGACGGCGCCACAACCAGCACGACCTCGCCGCGCGGCGGCTCCGTTGCGTAGCGGACGGCCAGCTCGCGCGCGGTCCCGCGCACCACCTCCTCGTGCGCCTTCGTCAGCTCGCGCGCGACCGCCACGCGCCGCTCCGGCTCCACCGAGGCGAGAACCTCCAGCGACGCGGGCACCCGCCGCGGCGACTCGAACGCCACGAGCGTCGACCCGCGCTCCTCGAACAGCCGCCGCAGCTCGCCCTTCTTGCGCGGCAGGAACCCGACGAACCGCCACGCGTCCGCGGGCAGGGCGGACGCCACGAGCGCCGCGATCGCCGCCGACGGTCCGGGGAGCACCTCCACCGGCAGCCCGGCAGCGACCGCGGCGCGCACCAGCACGTAGCCCGGATCCGACACCAGCGGCATCCCGGCGTCGGACACGAGCGCGACGACGTCGCCCTTCTGCATGCGCGCGACCAGCTCGGCCGAGCGGCGGTCCTCGTTGTGCTCGTGGTAGGACACGAGCGGCGCCGAGACCCCGTAGCGATCGAGCAGCACCCGCGTGTGACGGGTGTCCTCGCACGCGACCACGTCGGCCTCGCGCAGCGCCGAGAGCACGCGCAGCGTGACGTCCTCGAGGTTCCCGATCGGCGTCGGGCAGACGACGAGCTTGCCGCTCATCCGCCCCCCTCGTCACGCGCGAACAAAGCGGCGCCGACCACGCCCGCCTCCTCGCCGAAGGCCGCCTGCACGATCTGGACGGTGTCGCGGCTCGGCCGCAGCGCCCGCTCGGCCACCACCCCTCGCGCCGGCTCCAGGAGCAGGTCACCCGCGCGCGACGCGCCGCCGCCGATCACCACCACGTCGGGATTGAGTGCGTTGATGATGCCCACGAGCCCGGCCCCAAGTCGCTCGCCGACGAGCGCCAGCACCTCCTGCGCCCCCAGGTCGCCGCCCAGCGCGAGGTCCGTGACCAACTCGCCGGTTATCGGCACGCCCTGTGCGAGCGCTCGTCCGAGCTCCGAGCTCGGCATCTCGCGCGCGACCCGCTCGCCCTCGCGCCCGATCGCCGATCCCGAGGCCATCACCTCGAGGCAGCCGCGGTTGGGGCAGTTGCCCTGGCACGGCGGCCCGTTCAGGTCCACGGTCATGTGGCCGAGCTCACCAGCGGCTCCGTCGGCTCCGCGGAACACCCCGCCGTCGATCACGATCGCCCCGCCGATCCCCGTTCCCAGCGTGAGCATCACCATCACACGCGCGCCGCGCGCGACGCCGGCCCGCTGCTCCGCCAGCGCCGCGAGGTTCACGTCGTTGTCGACGAACACCGGCAGTCCGAGCCGATCGCGCATCAGATCGCGAAACGGCAGCTCGGCGAGCGGCAGATGGACGCTCGAGACCGAGACACCGGAGTCCGCGTCGACGAGCGACGGGATGCCGAATCCGACCGCGCCCACACCCGGCACTGCCGTCCGGACCTCATCAACCGCCTCTACCATCGTCGTCAGCACTTCCTCCCTGTCGCCCCCACCCCAGCGGCGGTAGACCCGCTGGTGGACCTCGGTGCCGTCGGTCAGCGCGCCGGCAAGCAGCTTCGTGCCGCCCGCGTCGACGCCGATCACCGGTTGGGGCGACATGGCGTGACGGTAATACCAGCCCGATGTCAGATCTGCCCCCCAGCCCACCGCCGCCGTCGCCTCCGTCCGGGCCGCCGAGCGGGCCCCCCGAGTACAAGGTCTACCGCTCGCGCAAGCGGCTGAGCGACCGCTTCGGACCGGCGGCGATGAGCCCGCTCGAGGCCCTCAAGCGCCGGCGCCGCCGGCAGCGCGAGCCGGGACTGCCGGGCGAGAAGCCGCCGAAGCCGACGTGGCGGCGCGTGGCGAAGTGGGTGGGGATCGTGATCGTCGCCTGGATCCTCGTCGCGATCGCGTCCTTCTTCATCAGCGCGCAGACCGCGCCCGGCGTCTCCGACGCCACCAAGAACGCGCTGTCCGGCGGCGGCTCCGTCCTTACCGGCAGCAACATCCTCGTGCTCGGCTCGGACCAGCGGGTCAAGGGGACGAAGGAGCCCGGCGCGAGCACCTCCGGGCCGTCGCGCTCGGACAGCATCATGCTCCTGCACGTGGGCGCCGGCAGCGTCCGCAAGCTGTCGATCCTGCGCGACACGCAGGTCGAGATCCCCGGCCACGGCCTCAACCGGATCAACGCGGCTTACGCGCTGGGTGGACCGCCGCTCACGATCAAGACGGTCGAGAGCTTCCTCCCGGGCGTGAAGGTGAACCACATCATCCTCGTCTCGTTCACCGACTTCCCGAAGCTGATCGACGCGCTCGGCGGGATCGACATCACGCTGAAGAAGTGCGTGAGCTCGAACAGCTTCGGCGGCAAGCGCGTGCGGCTGACGAAGGGCGAGCACCACCTGGACGGCGAGCAGGCGCTGCGCTTCTCGCGCGTGCGAGAGAACCGCTGCTCGCCGAACGAGGACGACCGCGCCCGCGCCGCCCGCCAGCAGCAGGTGCTCGCCGCCATGCGCAGCCGGCTCACCTCGCCGCTGCACTGGCCGTCGGACTTCTTCCGCGGGCCGTTCATCGCCTGGGAGGCGCCGCGCGCGTTCCGGTCGGACATGCACGGCCCGGGCCTCGCGGCGCTCTTCTTCGACCTTCTCACGGGCGGCGCCGGAGCGACTGACGTGCTCCAGCCCGACCGCGCGCAGCCGTTCAACTCGGACGGCTCGGTGAACGTGACCGAGGCCGAGCGCTCGGACGCGGTGAAGAAGTTCCTGGGCAAGTAGCAAAGCGAACTCGTTCGGGTCCGTGCGCGGCCTCTCGGCGGCGTTTCCTGCGCTTCAGTCGGACCCTCCGATTTCGCCGCGCCTCCATCTCACGTTCCGCTTGACGACGGCGTTGAATAGGGCACATGCCTTTGCCGCCCTTCCAGGCAGTGCTGGACGAGCACCGCGACACGGTCGCGCGCTTCCTGGTCGCCTGGGTTGGGCCGCAGGAAGCCGAGGACGCCTTGCAGGAGACGCTGATATCCGCCCTACGCGCCTACCCGCGCCTGCGCGCCGGGTCGAACGTCCGCGCCTGGATGCTCACGATCGCACGCAACAAGGCGATGGACTCGCACCGCGCGCGGGCACGGCGGCCGGTGCTGGTCGGTGAGCCGCTCGAGAGCGGCTCCGCAGACGCGATGCCCGGAGAGCAGGACGAGGAGCTCTGGCACGCGGTCCGCGAGCTGCCGCCCAAGCAACGCGCCGCCGTCACGCTCCGATTCGTGGGCGACCTCTCGCACGGCGAGATCGCGACGGTGCTCGACTGCAGCGAGGCCGCCGCACGGCGGAGCCTCCACGAGGGACTGGCGAAGCTGAGGGGGGAGTTCGCATGAGCGACCCGCTCGAGGCACGGCTCGCCGCGGCCGCCCGCGCGCTCGAGGCGCCGGACGTCGACTTCCCCGCCCGGGCGCGGGACGCGGGCCTGGCCGACGTGGCCTACACGGTTGAGCCGTCGCCGCTCGGCGAGCTGCTGCTGGCGATCACGCCGCGCGGCCTGCTGAAGGTCTCCTACGCCGACATCTACCCGAGCGACGCCGCACTCGAGGACATCTCGCGACGCGTCTCCCCGCGCGTGCTCGAGGACGCGTCCGCGCTCGACGACGTGCGGCGCGAGCTCGACGAGTACTTCGCGGGCCGTCGGCGCGACTTCGACCTCCCGCTCGACCGGACGCTCATGCGCGGCTTCGGCCGGCGCGTGCTGGACCGCACCGAGCGCATCCCGTACGGCCACGTGGCCACCTACGGCGAGGTGGCGCGCGACATCGGCAGCCCGCGCGCCTCGCGGGCGACGGGCAACGCGCTGGGCGCGAACCCGATCCCGATCGTGGTCCCGTGCCACCGCGTCATCCGCTCGGGGGGCGTGATCGGCAACTACGGCGGTGGGCCGGAGCGCAAGATCCAGCTGCTGGAGCTGGAGCGCGGCTAGTCGGACGACGACGAGGACGACGTGCTGGACGACGTCTCGGTCTTCGACGACGAGTCAGACGATTTCGAGTCCGAGGACTTCGAGTCGGAGCTGGACGAGCTCCCGGAATCGTCGGAGGACGCGGCGGCGCCCCGGCGCTGCTTGCCGTAGTCGGTGTTGTAGAAGCCCGACCCCTTGAAATGCACGGCGACCGGGTGGAAGACGCGCTGGACAGGGAGCCCACAGACCTCGCACGACTGCACGGGATCGTCGGCCATGCGCTGCATCACCTCGAAGGTGTGGCCGTCCTCACAGCGGTACTCGTACACCGGCATGGCACTCTCAGTATATGAGTGCCAACACGGGCTGTCGCGCGCTCTTAAGCGGCTCTGACGTCTGCGTCGAGGTGCGGCGGCGCCGGGGCGTCGAGGTCGTCCAGCAGCGAGACGTGGACGGCGTGCCACACGAACCAGGCTGCGACGTGGGTGGTTGCTCGGAGTGCGAGATTGACCATTGTCCCTCGCCCTGGAGCGTACCCCCGGGCGGCGATGACAAACGCCCGCGGCCGGGCCGAAAATCCCGCGCTTTGCGGCTTCACTACTCTCCGCCGCCGTGGCCGACGTGGTGACAATGGACAAGATCGTGGCGCTGTCCAAGCGCCGCGGCTTCCTGTTCCAGTCCTCCGAGATCTACGGCGGGCTGGGCTCGGCCTACGACTACGGCCACTACGGCGTCCTGCTCAAGACGAACGTCAAGAACGAGTGGTGGCGCACGATGATCCAGGAGCGCGACGACATCGTGGCCCTCGACAGCGCGATCATCCTGCACCCGAAGACCTGGGAGGCCTCGGGCCACCTCGCGGGCTTCAGCGATCCGCTCGTCCAGTGCCTGGGCAGGTGCAAGCGCCGCTGGCGCGCCGACCACCTCCGCGAGGCCCAGCCAGAGGGCGAGCTGAAGTGCCCGGAGTGCGGCGGGGACCTCACCGAGCCGCGCCACTTCAACCTGATGTTCAAGACCCACGTCGGCCCGGTCGAGGACGAGGGCTCCGAGGTCTACCTCCGCCCCGAGACCGCCCAGGGCATCTTCCTCAACTTCAAGAACGCGCTCCAGACCACGCGCAAGAAGCCGCCGTTCGGAATCGCCCAGGTGGGCAAGTCGTTCCGCAACGAGATCACGCCCGGCAACTTCATCTTCCGCACGCGCGAGTTCGAGCAGATGGAGATGGAGTACTTCTGCAAGCCCGGCGAGGACGAGGAGCTCCACCAGTACTGGATCGACGAGCGCACCCGTTGGTACGTCGACCTGGGCATCAGCAAGGACAACCTGCGCCACTACGAG
>JAICJV010000065.1 GCA_025928265.1 Thermoleophilaceae bacterium | reverse complement strand
CGCCACCGTGATGGTGGTCCTGGTCTTCCTGCACATGGGCCGCGTCTTCTTCTTCGGCGCCTACAAGTACCCGCGCGAGCTGAACTGGATCATCGGCGTGGTCCTGCTGATCCTCACGATGGCGATGGCCTTCACGGGCTACCTGCTGCCGTTCGACCAGCGCTCCTTCTGGGCCACGGTCGTCGGCGTGAACATCAACGCGTCGGGGCCGATCATCGGGCCCTACCTCGCCGACTTCCTGCGCGGCGGCTCGGAGTTCGGTGCCACCACGCTCTCGCGCTTCTACTCGATCCACATGCTGCTGATCCCAGGCCTGATCGCGGCGCTGATCGGCGCGCACCTCTACCTGGTCGCCAAGCTCGGCACCACGGCGCCGTTCTGGCTGAAGGCCGAGAAGGCGCGCGACCTCGCGCGGGAGGAGATCTAGCGCCTTGAACGCCGTCGAGAAGGAACGCTACCTCCGCGAGTACTACATCCTGAAGGGGCAGGGGAAGCCGTTCTTCCCCTACGCCGTCCTGAAGGACTCCGTGATGGCCTGCATCGTGCTGCTGGTCATCATCGTGATGTCGATCGTCCTGGGCGCGGAGCTCGGGCCGAAGGCGGACCCGACCACCACCAGCTACACGCCGCGCCCCGAGTGGTACTTCTTCTTCCTCTTCGAGCTGCTGCGCGTGATCAAGCCGCCGGCGATCGTCTTCATCGCGACGATCGGCGTGCCGACCATCTGCATGGTCCTGCTGATCCTGCTGCCGTTCATCGACCGCAACCCGGAGCGCCATCCGCTGCGCCGCCCGGTCGCGACGCTGGCCGGCATCACCACGATCTGCGCGATGGCATTCCTCACGATCGAGGGCGCGATCGCAGGCGCCCCCGGGCAGCTCTCCTCGATATCGGTGCCAACGCAATACAAGAAGGGCGCCGCCGTGTTCGCCGCGTCGGGCTGCCAGGGCTGCCACCGCATCGGCGACGACGGCAACGCCGGGCCGGGACCGAACCTGACGCACATCGCCGCGACCGTGCCGAAGCCGGCCATCGCGCGAACGCTGGTCAACCCGACGGCCCCGATGCCGTCGTTCGCGCGGCTCCAGCAGCAGAACCCCAAGCAGTTCAACGAGCTCGTCGACTTCCTCGGCTCGCTCAAGTAGGCGCGCCATGAGCGGGACACCGGGCGGGCCGCGCAGCGGAACGCTCTCCGAACCGCAGGTGCAGGCGATGTTCGACCGCATCGCCTCGGTCTACGACCTCATGAACTCCGTCATGACGGCGGGCCTGCACCATCGCTGGCGCTCGCGGGCTGCCGATCTCGCCGCCGTCGGGCCCGGCGACCGCGCGCTCGACGTGGCCTGCGGGACCGGCGACCTGGCGATCGAGCTGGCGCGGCGGGTGGCTCCCGGTGGCGAGGTGGTCGGCTCGGACTTCTCGGAGAACATGCTGGAGCTGGCGCACGCGAAGGCTCCGGAGCTGCGGTTCGAGCAGGCGAACGCGCTCGACCTTCCCTACGACGACGACTCGTTCGATGCCTCCACCGTCGGGTTCGGCGCACGCAACTTCTCCGACCTGCCGCAGGGGCTGCGGGAGATGACGCGCGTCGTGCGGCCGGGCGGGCGCGTGGTCATCCTCGAGATCACAACGCCCGAGCGGCCGCCGCTGTCGTGGTTCTTCGGTCTCTGGTTCGACCGGATCGTGCCGATGCTCGGGCGCTTCGCGGGCGACCCGGACGCCTACACGTACCTGCCGAGCTCCGTCCGCCGCTTCCCGAACGCGCGTGGCCTCGGCGCGGCGATGACGGCCGTCGGCCTTGTGGATGTGCGCTGGATCCTCACCGCCGGTGGCATCATCGCCATCCACGTGGGTACCGTGGAGCAGTGAGCGCGAACGCTGCCGTCACCGGCCCAGAGCAGCTCGCCACCGTCCTGGACGCCGCCGGGCCCGCCCTGCGCGGCCTGATCGAGCGGACCGAGCGGCGCCTGGAGGAGATCGCCACCGCGTACGGCCCGGAGCTCACGCGGCACTCGGCCTCGACGCTCACCGCGGGCGGCAAGCGGCTGCGGCCGATGCTGCTGTTCATCTGCGCGGGCGACGCCGACTCCGTGGATCTCGTGCGCGCGGCGGCTGCGGTCGAGCTGCTGCACACCGCCACGCTCGTCCACGACGACGTGCTCGACCGCGCGGCGCTGCGGCGCGGCCGCCCCACGGTGTTCTCGAGCGGCGGCCGCGGCGCGGCGACGGCCACCGGCGACCTGCTCTTCTCGCGCGCATTCGCCGAGCTGACGGCCACCGGCGACAACGAGGCGGTGCGTGCGCTCGCGTTCGCCTCGTCGGCCCTCGCGCGCGGCGAGCTGATCCAGCGCGAAGACGCGTGGAAGCCGGATGTGACGCGCGAGCGCTACCTCGAGCGCTGCGAGCTCAAGACCGCCCGCCTGTTCGAGGCGGCCTGCCGCCTGGGGGCGCTGCTCGGGACTCCCGGCCCGCGCGCCGCCGATGCGCTCGGCGCGTTCGGCTCGCGGATCGGCGTCGCGTTCCAGATCTTCGATGACGTGCTCGACGTCTCGGGGCCGGTGGACCGGACCGGCAAGCCGCGCGGCACCGACCTGCTGGACGGCACCATCACACTGCCTTTGATTCTGGCGCGGCGGCGAGATCCGACGCTTCGGCAGCTGGCAGTCGACAGTCCGCAGTCGGCGGAGGATGTCTGCGACCGGATCGCCGCCACCGGCGCTTTGGATGACGCCCGCAAGGAGGCCATGCGGCACGTGGCCGCGGGTAAGGACGAGCTGGCGGCGCTTGATCTGAACGGCCGCCAGCGCCGCGCACTCGACCTCGTCGCCGACGGCGTCGTCGAGCGGTACTCGTAGAACCTGCGGGAGCGAAATGGAGGTTCCGGTCCCGCGAGTCCCGCGCCCTCGGCTGCAGGCCGCCGGAACCGAACAGTTCGCTTTAGAAATCCATCGGGAGGATCGCGTCGACCTCGAGGGCGTGGGCGAAGCGCTCGATCTCGTCCGCCAGGTTGGCGGTCATGAGGCGCTTGTAGTCACGCGTGAGCGCGTCGGTGCCGCGCTCGAGCTCGTCGTCGAAACGATCGCAGTCGCCCTGGGCGTAGACGCCGTCCTCGGCCCACTCGCAGTTGGGGCAGCGCAGCGCGATGCTCCAGTGGGACTCGTCAGCCTCTTCCCAGGCAACCGGGTAGACCAGCTCGGAGCTGCACTCCGGGCAGACGTGGAGATCGACCTGCGTCCGCTTCGCCGGCTTGGCGGGAGCGGGAGCGGGAGCCGGAGCAGCCTCGGCCTCGGCGGCAAGTGACTCGAAGTACACGACCTCGATCGTCTTCCCGCTCGGCAGCACGATGCGCTTCAGCTGGTGGTCTCCGTTGGGGTGCGCCATAACTGATCTCCTCTGCCGGAGATATCGACCACCAGCCGGGTCCCTTTAGCCCGATGCGATCGGTAGGCTGCGGCGGGTTCCCGTGGTACTCAGCGACCGCAGCATCAGGCAGGAGATCGAGGACGGCCGGATCGTCATCGATCCCTTCGAGGAGCGGCTGATCCAGCCGTCGTCGGTCGACGTGCGCGTGGACCGCACGTTCCGCGTCTTCCACAACTCGCGCTACACACATATCGACGTGCGCCAGCCGATGGAGGACCTCACGGAGCTCGTGACCAAAGAGGGCGACGAGCCGTTCATCCTGCACCCCGGCGAGTTCGTCCTCGGGCAGACGCTCGAGCGGATCACGGTGCCGAACGACCTGGTCGCGCGCCTCGAGGGAAAGAGCTCGCTCGGGCGGCTCGGGCTGCTGATCCACTCGACCGCCGGCTTCATCGACGCGGGCTTCGGCGGCAACATCACCCTCGAGCTGTCAAACGTGGCCAACCTCCCCATCACGATCTACCACGGCATGCCGATCGGGCAGATCTCGTTCATGCGAATGGACCAGCCCGTGGAGCACCCCTACGGCACGGGTGAGAACGCCAGCAAGTACCAGGGCCAGGCCGAGCCGACGCCCTCCCGGTACTACCTGAATTTCGAACGTCGCTAGCGCTCACGTTCGCGGGCTATGCTGGGCTGACCCTTCTTGGGAGGAAACTCCATGTCGAACATCGGCCTGCCCGAAATCGCAATCGTTCTCGTCATCGTGCTCGTGATCTTCGGGCCGAAGCGCCTGCCGCAGCTCGGCAAGTCGCTGGGTAGCGGGATGCGTGAGTTCAAGGACGCCGTCACCGGTAACAGCAAGGACGACGAGGAGCACGAGACGCTGCCGCCGCCGTCGTCAGCGCCCGCCGTGACGAACGCGACCGCCCGCGCCGAGGACGAGAAGACGAGCAGCCCCAAGACCGCCGACGCCTCCTAGCGCCGGCCCGGTGTCGTGCCCCGCGGCCCGATCGGCCACGAAGACCGCCTGACGCTCGTCGAGCATCTCGACGAGCTGCGGACCCGCATCATCATCTCGATCGTCGCGTTCGGGGTGGCGCTCGGGCTCTGCTTCTGGCAGAACCACCGGCTGCTGGAGATCGTGAACCACCCGCTCGGCAAGCGGGAGCCGATCACGTTCGGCGTGGCCGAGCCGTTCACCACGACGCTCACCGTCGCCGCGTACTTCGCGATCCTGATCGCGCTGCCGGTGGTGCTGTACCAGCTCTACGCGTTCGTCCTGCCCGCCTTCAGCCCGACGGAGCGCAAGGTGGCGCTGCCGCTGCTCCTGATGGTCCCGTTCCTTTTCGTCGCGGGCGCCGTCTTCGCGTACTTCGTGATCATCCCGGCCGCGCTGAAGTTCCTACTTCACTTCAACGAGAGCCAGTTCAACACGCAGATACGCGCGAAGGACTACTACAGCTTCGTCACGCTCACGTTGATCTCCGCGGGCGTGGTCTTCCAGCTGCCGGTCGGCGTGCTCGGGCTCGTGCGGATGGGCGTGACCACGCCGGAGAAGCTGCGCCGCAACCGGCGCTATGCATTCCTCGCGTGCGCGATCGTGGCAGCGGCGCTGCCGGGCGTGGACCCGGTGTCGATGCTCATCGAGATGGTGCCCTTGGTGCTGCTCTATGAGCTGTCTATCCTTCTCGCTCGGATGTTCGGCCAGCCGTCCTCGTCGGAGGCGGAAGCGACCGACCGGCTGGCGTCCGCGGAGGGCTCGTAAGCATGCTGTTCGATCTCAAGGGCAAGCGCCGCAGAACGGTGCAGGGCGTCTACGTCACGCTGGCGGTCCTCATGGGCGCCGGCCTCGTGCTGTTCGGCATCGGCTCGAGCGTGAACGGCGGCCTGTTCGACGCGTTCAGCGGTGGCGGCGGCTCGAACCAGGCCGACAAGACGGTCCAGAAACGGATCGACGCGGCCAACAAGACGCTCGCGACCGACCCCAAGAACGTGGCCGCGCTGGCGGCGGTGGTGCGCGGGCACTACGACCTCGCCAGCCAGACCGCCGACCCCAACACGAGCGAGTTCACCAAGGACTCGGCCAAGGAGCTGAGCGCCACGGACGCCGCGTGGCAGCGGTATCTGGCCGCGGTGAAGAAGCCGGACGCCGACCTGGCGCGTCGCGCGATCCAGGCCGAGGACGGGCTCGCGCGTCTCCAGAGTCAGCAGAGCGACCAGAAGCCGTATTGGATAAAGGCGGCAGCGGCCGCGGAGATCATCGCGGCGGCGCAGCCGACCGCCAACAACTATGTCGCCCTGGTGCAGTACGCGACGCTCGCCGGCCAGACGAGAAAGGCCGATCTTGCAGGGCAACAGGCGATCAAGCTGGCGCCAAAGGGGCAGAAGAAGATCGCGAAGCAGACGGTCGCCCAGGTGAAGGCGAACCCGCTCGGCCAGACTTCAGGCGCGCAGCCCGGCTCGGGGCAGTAATCTCGATCCGCCAATCCTGGTAACAATCCCTCATTAAGCAGTCCGCGACCCCGCGAGGAGCAAGGTTGAACTTCCACATCAACGACGAAGAGATCGACGCCGACACGCACGTCATCGAGCTCGGTGGCGAAGTCGATCTCTACACGGCGCCGGAGTTCAAGGAGCGCCTCGTTCAGGTGATCGAGGACGGCAAGAAGCAGCTTGTGGTTGACCTCTCGAAGGCCACCTTCATCGACTCCACCACGCTCGGCGTCCTGGTGGGCGGCGTCAAGCGCCTGCGCCCGACCGGCGGCACCCTGTCGCTGGTCTGCACCGACCAGAACATCACCAAGATCTTCGAGATCACCGGCCTCGATCGCGTCTTCCCGATCTACAAGTCGCGGGACGAGGCGCTGCAGAACGCGGGCTCGGCGCAGGCCGGCGGCGCGGCATAGCCGCCGCGGACCCGCCGTTCTAATATCTGCGGACGGCCTGGGCGAACCCAGGCCGTCAACCCCTACGGGCCGCTAGCTCAATTGGCAGAGCAGGGGACTCTTAATCCCAAGGTTGCAGGTTCGATTCCTGCGCGGCCCATCGTCGAAGAGGAAATGTTCGGGGCCGGCGGCCTGTCTGCGTCAGCGCGGACGCCGCGGCACCGGCCCCTCCACATCGAAGAGGAAATGTTCGGGGCCGGCGGCCTGTCTGCGTCAGCGCGGACGCCGCGGCACCGGCCCCTCCATTTCCTAGCGACCAACCGGGGCTTCAGTGACACGACCCAGTGCGTCTGGGTCTCGCCCGTCATGCTGTCGTTCGGGTCCTGGTCCTGCCCCTTGAGCTGGAACGACCTTGACGCCGTCCGGGAGATGGTGATGGTCTTGCCGCGCGGGCGCAGGAGCCGCTTGCCCTTGACCGCCGCGTAGCGGTAAAGGATGCCCTGGCCGTGCGTGTCCCACGAGTCGCCCTTGTCGTCGGGCAGGTTGAAGAAGGTGCCGGCCTTGAAGAACGGGCAGGTGGTGTTCCAGTGGTCGAACACGCTCGCCTGGTTGTAGAGCGGGATGCCCTGGCCGCGGGTGTAGAAGCGGCCGCGCTGCGTGTTCAGGTTGTATTTGAGGTCGACCGTCATGGTCCAGGTGAAGCTGGTGCAGCCGCTCGTGTCGGCCACGACGTCCTCATCGACCGGGTGGCCGTCGCAGTCGCGGATCTGTGACCAGCGCTCTGCGTACTGGCCGCTGATCGAGGAGCTCACCTTCACGTTGAAGCGCGCGTAGAAACCGGCGTCCCTACCGACGGGGTAGGCCATCGCCCTCACGGGCTTCTTCAGCTTGAAGGTCATGCTCCCCCTAGGGAAATGGAGGGGTCGGTGCCGCGGCACTTACGCAGACCGGCCGCCGACCCCGAACATTTCCCTCCAGCGAAATGGAAGGGTCGGTGCCGCGGCGTCCGTGCTTACGCAGACCGGCCGCCGACCCTGAACATTTCCCTCCAGCGAAATGGAAGGGTCGGTGCCGCGGCGTCCGTGCTTACGCAGACAGGCCGCCGACCCTGAACATTTCCCTCTACTGTCTGAGGCGCGTGACGCGCGTGTCTCCCGACGACCTCGCTTGCCTCGACGGGCAGATCCTGCCCGCCGGCGAGGCGACGATCCCGGTCACCGACGACGGCCTCGTGCGCGGTGACGGCGTGTTCGAGGTCATCCGCGTCTACGAGGGGCGGCCCTATGCGCTCCGCGGCCACCTCGACCGGCTCGAGCGCTCGTTCGGCAATCTCCACCTGACGGGGTCGATCGATCGCGCGCAGATCGAGCGCGACGTGGGCGACCTGCTGGAGGCGCGTGGTCCCGCCTTCGACGGATGCCTGCGGATCATGCTCACGGCCGGCGGGCGCCGCATCCTCACCACGGAGCCACTCCCCGCCACGCCCGAGCGCGCGCGCCTCGGCTACGTCACCTACGCGCCCACGCGTCTGCTCGACGGGGTCAAGTCGCTGTCGTACGCCGCCAACATGCTCGCCTCGCGGGTGGCGCGCGAGCGCGGGTTCGACGAGGCGCTGCTCGTGACGCCGCACGGGCGCGTGCTGGAGGCGCCCACGTCGTCGTTCTTCTACGTCAACGCGCGCGGCGAGCTCTGCACCCCACCGCTCGAGGACCACATCCTCGCCTCGATCACCCGCGCCCGCGTGGTCGAGCTGACCGGTGCCGCGGAGCGCGTCACCACCACCGAGGAGCTGCTCGACGCACGCGAGGCGTTCCTCGCGTCGACCACACGCGAGGTGCAGTCGGTCGCGCTGATCGAGGACCGTGAGCTGGGGCCGGTGGGCGAGCGCACGCTGCACGCGGCCGACATGCTGCGGCGCGACATCCAGGCCGCGCTCAGCGTCGCGTGAGGCTACTGACGGCGGCTGCGCCCGTGGGCGCGGTAGTCCAGCCACCACATCACATGGGCGCCGGCGCCCGCGGCCACACGGACGGCCGCGGCGGCCGTGTCGAGCACCTTCCGCACGATCACTGATGCCCTCTTGCGATGCGCATAGTCACTGTCATAGGTAATCGGCCGCAGTTCGTAAAGGCCGCAGCCGTCTCCCGGCCGCTGCGCGAGCGCCATGAGGAGCTGATCGTCCACACGGGGCAGCACTATGACGACGAGCTCTCGCGGATCTTCTTCGAGGAATTGGGTGTACCCGCTCCCGCGTGCGAGCTGCACATCGGCGGCGGGTCGGTAACGAGCCAGACCGCGCGCATGCTCGCGGCGCTCGAGCCGCAGCTGGAAGAGCTCGCGCCCGACATGGTGCTCGTCTACGGCGACACGAACTCCACGCTCGCGGGCGCGCTCGCCGCGGCACAGCGCCACGTGCCCGTCGCGCACGTCGAGGCCGGCATGCGCTCGTTCGACACACGCATGCCGGAGGAGCTGAACCGCGTGCTGACCGACCACGCGAGCGACCTGCTGCTGTGCTCCACCGCGACGGCCGTGACGAACCTGGAGCGCGAGCACGCGAGCGGCTCGGTGGTTCTGGTGGGCGACGCGATGGCCGACGTGACGCTGGCGTTCGCGCCGATCGCGGAGGAACGCTCGACGGCGCTGCGCGACCACGGGGTCGAGCCCGGCGGATACGTGGTCGTGACCGCGCACCGCGCCGGCAACGTCGACGATCCCGCCCGGCTCGAGCGCCTGGTGGACCTGCTCGAGGCGCTACCGCTGCCGGCGGTGTTCCCGGTCCACCCGCGCACCCGCGCGCGACTCGAGGCGGCGGCGCTGCTCGCCCGGGTGGAGGCCGCGGCGAACATCCGGCTCACCCCGCCACTCGGCTACCTCGACTTCCTCACGCTCACACGCCACGCGCGCGCCGTGCTCACCGATTCGGGCGGCCTTCAGAAGGAGGCATACCTGCTGGGCACGCCGTGCATCACGCTGCGCGACACGACCGAGTGGGTCGAGACCGTCGACGCGGGCTGGAACGTGCTCGTGGACCTCGATGCGGATGCCGCACTCGCGGCGCTCGAGAGCGACCCGCCGCGCGCGCCGCGGCCCGAGCTCTACGGCGGCGGGCACGCGGGCAGGCGGATCAGCGACGCCCTCGACGCATACACTGCCGGAGCATGAATGTAGGCATTATCGGCATGGGCTACGTGGGCCTGCCGCTCGGCGTCGCGTTCGCGGAAGAGGGTCACGAGGTCGTCGGGCTCGACACCTCGGTCCAGCGCGTGGAGGCGATCAACAGCGGCGACAGCTACGTCGAGGACATCACCTCGGATCGCCTGAAGGCGGTCGCCGACAAGCTGCGCGGCACGACCCGCTACGCCGATCTGGCGCACGCGGATGCGGTCATCATCGCCGTGCCGACCCCGCTCACCCGCAACCGCGAGCCCGATCTGGGCCCGCTGGTGGGCGCCGGGCGGTCGCTGTCGGGAGTCCTCCAGAAGGGGCAGCTGATCGTGCTCGAGTCGACGACCTATCCGGGCACCACGCGCGAGACGCTCGTGCCGCTGCTCGAGGAGTCGGGCCTGGCCGCGGGCACCGACTTCAACGTCGCCTTCTCCCCCGAACGCGTCGACCCCGGCCGCACCGACTACCAGCTGCGCAACACACCCAAGGTCGTGGGCGGGCTGACGCCGGAATGCCACCGCCGCGCGGTCGAGCTGTACAGCCACGTCTGCGATCACATCGTCGAGGTCTCGACGCCCGAGGTGGCCGAGCTCGAGAAGGTGCTCGAGAACGTCTTCCGCTCGGTGAACATCGCGCTCGTGAACGAGCTGGCGATCATGTGCGACCGCATGGGCATCGACGTGTGGGAGGTCGTCGAGGCCGCCGCGACCAAGCCGTACGGATTCATGCGCTTCGACCCGGGCCCGGGGATGGGCGGCCACTGCCTGCCGGTCGACCCGTTCTACCTTGCGTGGCGCGCGCGCGAGTTCGACACGCAGGCCGAGTTCATCGAGCTCGCCGGCGAGGTGAACCAGGGCATGCCGTACTTCTGCGTCGAGCGCATCGCGCGCGGGCTGAACACCCACGCGAAGGCAGTGAGCGGCTCCCGCGTCGTGCTCTTCGGCGTCTCGTACAAGGCGGGCGTCGGCGACCTGCGCGAGTCGCCCTCGCTCAAGATCATCCGGCTGCTCAGAGACCTGGGCGCCGACGTCCAGTTCCATGACGAGCACGTGGGCGAGCTGCCGCAGTTCGAGCTCGAGTCGCTCAGCTTCGACGAGGCGCTCGAAGACTCCGACGCGTCGGTCATCATCACCGCGCATCCGGGCATCGACTGGCAGGCGGTGGTCGACCGGTCGCCCCTCGTGATCGATTTCCGCGGCATCACCCGCGGCATCAAGGCGGACAACCTCATCAGGCTGTGACCGATCCGGTCCAGCTGGCGGTGGTCGGCCTCGGGTACTGGGGGCCGAACCTCGCCCGTAACTTCGATCGTTTGCCCGGCGCCGAGCTGCGCTGGATCTGCGACGAGTCGGCAGAGGCACGCGAGCGCTGGGGGCCGCAGCTCCGCAATAGCCGCGTCAGCGGCGATCTCGATGAGCTGCTCGCGGACCCGGAGCTCGACGCGGTCGCGATCGCCACGCACGTGCCGTCGCATTCGGAGCTCGCGATCCGCGTGCTGGAGGCGGGCAAGCACTGCTTCGTGGAGAAGCCGATGGCGCAGTCGGTGGCCGAGGCGGAGCGTGTGGCCGCCGCCGCCGAGGAATCGGGCCGGACGTTCATGGTCGGCCACCTGCTCGAGTACCACCCGGGCGTCGAGAAGCTGAAGGAGATCGCCGACGCCGGTGAGCTCGGCGACATCCACTACATCTATTCGAACCGGCTCAATCTCGGTGTCCTGCGGACCGACGAGAACGCGCTCTGGTCGCTCGGCGCGCACGACGTGTCCGTGGTGCTGCGGCTGGCAGGCGAGGAGCCGTCGGAGATGAGCGCCGTGGGCGAGAGCTACACGCAGCCGGGCATCGAGGACGTGGTGTTCGCCTACCTGCGCTTCCCGTCGGGGCTGGCAGCACATCTGCATCTGTCGTGGCTCGACCCGCACAAGGAGCGGCGCTTCACCGTGGTCGGATCCAAGAGGATGGCCACATTCGACGACATGGACACAGAGCGCAAGGTCACCGTGTACGACAAGGGCTTCGACCAGGACTTCTCCTCCTACGGGGAGTACATCGCGCGGTCGGGCGACATCTGGAGCCCGCGCGTCACGAACGCGGAGCCGTTGAGGCTCGAAACGCAACACTTCGTCGATCGGATCCGCGACGGGCAGCCCCCGCGCTCCGACGCCAAAAGCGGCCTGCGCGTGGTGCGGGTGCTGGAGGCCCTGCAGCGCTCGCTCGAGGAGAGCTCGCGTGCTGCGCGCGTCTGACCGCGCGCCCGGGCTGGCGCTCGGCGACGACGTGGTCCTCCCCCACGACGTGCAGATCGGAGCGAACGTGGTGATCCACGACGGGACCACGATCGGCGCCGGCGTGCGGATCCAGGACGGGGCCGTCGTCGGCAAGCCAGTGGCGCTCGGATCGAGGTCGCGTGCGCGGCGCGAGGAGCCGCCGCCGCTCGTGGTGGGCGACGGCGTGACGATCGGGGCGGGCGCCGTGGTGCTTGCCGGGGCGGCGCTCGGAAAGCGCGTGCTGATCGGCGATCAGGCGTACGTGCGCGAACGCAGCGCGATCGGCGACGACACGATCGTCGGGCGTGGGACGTCGATCGAGAACGACGCCGTGATCGGGGCGCGCGTGCGGATCCAGACCGACTGCTACATCACGGCGTTCAGCGAGGTGGAGGACGAGGCGTTCGTCGGGCCCGGCGTGTGCACCACGAACGACGTGACCGCGGGGCGACGTGGCCGCGGCGAGCCGCTGCGCGGCCCCCACCTGCGTCGCGCCTGCCGGATCGGCGGCGGCGCCGTGCTTCTGCCCGACGTGACGGTTGGCGAGGAGGCGTTCGTGGGCGCCGGATCGGTCGTCACGCGCGACGTGCCGCCGCGCACCGTCGCGTTCGGCAATCCCGCGCGACACGTCCGGGACATCGCTCCCGAGGAGCTGCCCGCTCCTTGAGCGCGCTCGATCGTCTGCGGCCGCCGAGACACCGGCGCGCACGAGCGCGCGTGCGGACGGCGGTTGCGCGCGGAGCGCTGCGGTCGGAGAGCAGGGGTTGGGGGCCGGAGGAGAAGCGGACCGCGTTCCTCGGCGCGCTGGCGGTGGCGTCCACCGTCGCGGTCGCCGTCGTGGAGGTCGGGCGCGTGTGGCGGCGCGGGTCGGCGCCGTTGCCGAGCGAGGCGGACGACGTCCTGCAGGCGGCCGAGGAGGCCGTCGTCGAGACGATCGAGGCGACGCTCGCCGGCTACCAGGACGTGTCGGTGCGCGAGAACGCGACGTTCGCGCTGCTCGCGTCGTTCGTCGGCACGTTCGCCTCGGCGCGCGGGATCGCGTACCTGCTGCGTGGGCGCGGGCGCGTGGGCCCGTTCCGCGACGTGATCATCGGCCGCCGCCACATCCATCACTTCGTGCCCGGGATCATGCTGCTCCTCGCCGCCGGCTCGGCCGGGATCCTCACGCGCGACGAGTCGCTCCAGCCGAAGCTGGCACTCCCGTTCGGGATCGGGATGGGCCTGACGCTCGACGAGTCGGCACTGCTGCTCGAGCTCGAGGACGTGTACTGGAGCCCGGAGGGGCTGCTGGGGGTGCAGATCACGCTGGCGGTGGTGGCGCTCATCGGGGCGCTGTCGCTGGGGCTGCGCTTCGCGCGCCGCGGCGAGAAGATCGTCCTGGAGATCGATGGTCCCGACGGACCTCGTCACGGCGTGGCGGCGAGCGGTCACAACCACGATCCGGGCGGATGAACTCGCTCGCACTGCACTGGGTCGACGTGTTCACCGAGCGTCCGTTCGCCGGCAACGCGCTTGCTGTGTTCCCCGACGCCGATGGCCTCGACGCCGAGCAGATGCAGGACATCGCCGCGGAGCTCAACCTCTCCGAGAGCACGTTCGTGTTCGGCGGGGCCGAGCAGGTGCGCATCTTCACGCCGCGGTCGGAGCTGCCGCTGGCGGGGCACCCGATGGTGGGAACCGCGTACGTACTCGCACTGCTCGGGCGCCTGCCGGAGGGGCGCCACGTGCTGAAGACGGGCGTCGGCGAGACGACGATCGAGGTGGCGGGCGGCAGCGCAACGATGACGCAGGCGCCGTTCGACCCGGGCAAGGAGCTCGACCCGGATCGGATGGCGGCATTGCTGCGGATCGACACCGATCAGGTCGTGGGCACGCCGCGCGCGTGTTCCACCATCACCGCGCCGCAGGCGCTCGTGCGCGTGCCCGATCGCGAGACGCTCGCCGCGATCTCGCCTGACCTGCCCGCCATCGCCGGGTTCGGCGACGCGATGGGTGTGGGCGCGTGGTGCGAAGGCGACGACGAGCTGGCGCTGCGCTTCTTCGTGCCCGGCGACGGGATCCCGGAGGACCCGGCCACCGGTTCGGCCGCGGGTGCGCTCGGCGCGCTGCGCGTGTTCGAGGGCGGCGAGCCCGGCTCGGTGCTCGTCCGGCAGGGCGAGGAGGTCGGCAGGCCGAGCGAGATCCACGTCACCGTGGACGGCCGCCCCGGAGCGCCTGACCCGCCGCGCGTGGGCGGGAGCGTGGTGCCCGTGATGACGGGCACGCTGAGCGTCTAGGAGGCCTCAGGCGGCTTCCGGCGCGGCCGGCGCCGGGATGTAGCGCTCGCTGTCCGCACCGGTCCAGATGACCTGGTCGCGGCCGGGGCCGACGCCCACGAGGACGATCGGCACGCCCACGAAGTCGCTGATGAAGTCGAGGTAGTTGCGCGCTGCCTGCGGGAGGTCCTCGAGCGTCCGCGCGCCGCCGATGTCCTCCTCCCAGCCGGGCAGCATCTCGTAGTCGGCGCGCGCCTTGTGCACCATCGTCTGGTGGTAGGGGAACTCCTCGAACTCGGCGTCCTCGGGACCCTTGTAGCGGACCGCGAGGCCCAGCTCCGCTATGCCCGAGAGCGCGTCGAGCTTGGTGACGACGAGTCCCGTGAGGCCGTTGATCCGCGCGCCGTACTTGAGGGCGACGAGGTCGAGCCAGCCGCAGCGCCGCGGGCGCCCGGTGGTGGTGCCGTACTCGCCGCCCTTCTCGCGGATCCGGTCGCCGAGCTCGTCGTCGAGCTCGCTCGGGAACGGGCCTGCGCCCACCCGCGTCGTGTATGCCTTCGCGATCCCCCACACGTCGTCGATCTGCCGCGGACCGACCCCGGCGCCCGCGCAGGCCGCGCCGGCGACGGTGTTCGACGACGTCACGAACGGGTACGTGCCGTGGTCGATGTCGAGCAGCGCGCCCTGCGCCCCCTCGAACACGACGACGGAGTCGCGATCGAGCGCCTCCCACACGACGCGCGGCGTGTCGTCGATGAAGCGCTCCAACTGGTGGCCGTAGGTGCGGTACTCCTCGGTCATCGTGTGCAGATCGAGCGCAGGGTCCTTCGCATATGGGCGCAGCGACTGCCGCTTGGGCTCCATCGCGGTGTAGATCTTCTTGCGCAGGATCTTCTCGTCGAGCAGGTCCTGGACCCGGATGCCGAGGCGCGCCGCCTTGTCCGCGTAGCACGGGCCGATCCCGCGCCGCGTGGTGCCGATCTGCAGCTTCCCGAGCCGCGCCTCGCCCGCGTGGTCGAGCAGCAGGTGGTAGGGCATGATCACGTGCGCGTTGGCCGAGATCCGCAGGCCGCTCGTGTCGACGCCGCGCGAGTGGAGCCCCGCGATCTCCTCGATCATGACCTTCGGGTCGACCACGACACCGTTTCCGATCAGGCAGAGCTTGCCCGGATAGAGGATCCCCGACGGGATCAGGTGGAACTTGTAGACCTCGTCGTCGCGGACGATCGTGTGCCCGGCGTTGTTGCCGCCCTGATAGCGGATGACGACGTCGGCGCGCTCGGCGATCAGGTCGGTGACCTTCCCCTTCCCCTCGTCGCCCCACTGGGCGCCGACTACGACAAGTCCTGGCACTGTGCTGCTGCTCCTTAAGCCTCGACGCCGTCCGGTGCTGCCGGAGGCGCCCCGTTGAAGTCGCGTTCCTTGTACATGTTGGCGAACTTCGGGTAACGCGACAGGAACGTGAGCACAACGTCGCCCACGGGCCCGTTTCGGTGCTTGGCCAGGATCACGTCGGCCTCGCCCGGTCGCTCGGAGTCGCGGTTGTAGTACTCGTCGCGGTAGATGAACATGACGACGTCGGCATCCTGCTCGATCTGGCCCGACTCGCGCAGGTCCGAGAGCAGCGGCTTCTTGTCCGGCCGCGACTCCACCGCACGCGACAGCTGCGACACCGCGATGACGGGTACCTTCAGCTCGCGCGCGAGCATCTTGAGTCCGCGGCTGATCTGGCCGATCTGCTCGACGCGGCTGTCGCCCGAGTTCTCCGGCCGCATCAGCTGGAGGTAGTCGATGATGATCAGGCCGAGCTCGTGCCTGGAGTGGAGCCGCCGGCACTTCGCGCGCATCTCCATGATCCCGATGTCGCTCGAGTCGTCGATGAACAGCGGGGCCGACGCGAGCCGCTCGGTCGCCTTGACCACCTTCGGCCAGCGGTCCTGACGCACGCGCCCCTTGCGCAGGTCGTCGCCGTTGAGCTTGGCCTGCGACGCGATGAAGCGCTGCGCGAGCTCGGTCTCGGACATCTCGAGCGAGAACAGCGCGACGGGCTTGTCGTGGTCGATCGCCGCGTTATCGGCGATGTTCGTGACCAGGGCGGAGTTGTGGACGACGATGTCGTCGGCGACGAAGTTGTGGCCATCGGGGACCGTCAGG